>JAAEOP010000564.1 GCA_024223125.1 Chloroflexota bacterium | reverse complement strand
TCGCCGGGTTGGTACGGCCGTACCTCGTCAAACTCCATCCCCCGCCCCTTAAATACCGAATGGTATTCGCCGGCAAAACTATCATTCACCAAACGGCGCGTTCGTAGTTCAATGCGCCGGATTTTTGTCATAAGTTCGTTGGTTAACATTCGAGACTCCATTGCGGAATGCAGAATGCGGATTTAGAGGATCGGCAATCTGCATTCCACATTCCGAAATTATGGAACGTCTGTATAGTCCAAAATACGTTGCACAATATGGTCGCTGTTGATGTTTTCCGCTTCCGCTTCATAGGTGGTAATGACACGGTGACGCAGCACATCGGGGGCCATCTCTTTAATATCTTCGGGGGTGACAAAGCCGCGGCCGTGTATAAACGCATGTGCCCGCGCGGCCGCAATCAAATTGATACTGGCCCGTGGCGAAGCGCCGACATTGATCAAGTTGTTCAGTTCGTTTAGACCATTGTTACCTGGCTGCCGGGTGGTAATAACTAAGTCCAGCACATAATCCTTAATCTTGTCATCCACATAAATACGCTTAACTGTCTGACGGGCATTCAAGATTTGCTCTGGCGTTACCACCGGGTTAATCGTAGGCAGGGTGGTCCCCGTCATGCGGTCAATGATGATCCGTTCTTCTGTACGGGAAGGATAATTTACCAATACCTTTAACATGAAACGGTCTACCTGGGCTTCTGGCAGGGGGTAGGTTCCTTCTTGTTCGATGGGGTTTTGGGTAGCCAATACCAAGAATAAATCTTCCATCTGATAGGTCACATCCCCAATCGTTACTTGCCGTTCCTGCATCGCTTCCAGTAGGGCGCTTTGTACTTTGGCCGGGGCGCGGTTAATCTCATCCGCCAACACCAGATTGGCAAAAATTGGCCCTTGATGGACGCTAAATTCGGCCGTGCGTGGATTGTATATCTGTGTGCCTACTAGATCGGCCGGCAATAAATCGGGCGTGAACTGAATGCGGGCAAAATCACCCTGAATGGCGTCCGACGTTGTTTTTACCAGTAGCGTCTTAGCCAAACCGGGCACACCCTCTAGCAAGATATGCCCATCAGCCAGCAAAGCGGTGAGCATCCGGTCAACCAATTTTTCCTGACCGACCATCATTTTGTTGATTTCAGCGCGTAAATCTTGCAAAAAGATAGCTTCACGCTCTACATGTTGATTCAATTGACGAACTGTTGTTAAATCCATAATACCTCTCCTATAAAGTAATGCGTATTGCGTATTACTTTGTTTTTCTTACGCAACGCGCCAGGTTACTTGGTTGATTTGATGCCGATAGCATAACAGGCGTAGGAGACAATCGGCTTTAAGGCAATCTTTGCCCTACCTTAAATGAAGTTTAAGAGGTGAAGCTGGTGTGTGTTGACAAGTCCCCGGCACTTTGGAAGTGCCGTGGACTTTGGAGGAGACTTTGGCAGTTCCCGGTTTGGTGATACAATCTGGTTCGTCTTACAAGCACATATTTTGACAAAATTTGAGCGAGTATGAGTGAGTTTGATATAAGCCGTTGCCATGATGTTCTTGTTATTGGAGCCGGTATTGCCGGTTTGACGGCTGCCCGCCGTTTGCAGCAGCAAGGGTATGATGTGTTGGTTTTGGAAAAGAATCAGCGCGTTGGCGGCCGTATGATTACAGAACATATCGGCACTGGCTGGGCAGATTTAGGGGCGCAGTTTTTTACCGTTCGTGAAGAAGTGTTTCAGACGCTTGTAGACCAATGGCTGGCTGAGGGTCTGATATTTGAATGGGCGCAGGGCTGGTCTGATGGCTCTTTGAGTGAGTCGGTTGATGGATATGCCCGGTATGCTGCTTATGAGGGACTAACGGCCGTGCCACGCCGTCTGGCCCAAAATTTACCCGTGCATAAATCAGTCACGATAGAATCCATCTCTTTGCATGAGGGAGTGTGGCAAGCAACAGCAATGTCTGGAGAAACTTACCAAAGTACAACGCTCATTCTAACGCCACCCGTCCCCCAATCTCTGGCAATCCTAGCCGCCGGAAATGTTGCCCTAGCTGTTGCCGATGAGGCTGCCCTTTCGGCCATCAATTATGCGCCTTGTATTAGCGGTCTCTTATGGGTAGATGGCGACGTGAATTTACCACCGCCCGGTGTATTGCAGCGGCCGAATCACCCCATTAGTTGGATTGCAGACAATTATCGCAAAGGGATTTCTAAAGAAGCTCGCATCCTGACCTTACATGTAAATCCAGTGTACAGCAGGTTGTGGTGGCATTCTCCTGATGTAGAATTAGAGGGGGGATTGCGGCAGGAAATACGGCCGTATCTCGCCCCCCAAACCATTATTAAAGAGATTCAAATTTATCGTTGGCCCTATGCTGTGCCTACCACACTATATTCAAAAAGAATCCTTGTCGCCGCCAATTTACCCCCTCTCGTTTTTGCTGGCGATGCGTTCAACGGCCCTCGTGTAGAAGGGGCCGTTCTGTCTGGTCTGGCGGCCGCGGATGCTGTTGCAGCCGTGATGACAACAGCGGATAGAGAAAAAAACGGATAGTCTCCACTCTCTCAATCTTCCAATCTCCCATCCTCCGGCGGATTAGACAAATATTGCAGCAACCACTGCTTAAAATAAGCTTGCTGGGCTGGGTTTTCAATTTCCAAAAGCATATACTGTGCCCATTCTGGGAAGTCGCTTAACTCTACATCTCCATTCTCTAATTTATCCAGATAATGCCAATTGACGGGAGAATCAACGGCCGTTTCACTCTGAAACTGGGCCAGGATTGTTTCTACGGCCGTTTTCAATTCTGGTGTCAGTGGCTCTGGCAAATGGAGGTCATCTGGCAAATGGGTTTTATCTGGAGGGCGGTAGGGTAACGGCCGTAAATATTCTTCCTCATGGGCAGCAAATTCCGGGTCTGTTTGACGCATGATGTGGCGGTAACGACGGCCGTCTTCCTGTGAACGAGGCGGAATCCAGGGAATCTGAGTTTGATGTTCCCGCCACCAACGTACCTCAGCCCACAGGCGGCGAGCCTGATCATCCTGTGGAAATTGAGCCAACAACTGTTCTAACACCTCTACCGACTCCGCAAAAAAACCCTGATCGGCATACAAATCCGCCACCCATAACAACGCCGCTCGTGGATTACTCGTATGTTGGAAAGCAGCCTGAAAAATCGGCCAAGCAGTATCGCTGCCTCGTGATTCACCCATTAAATAATCTTGCAGCAGTTGGCTGCGCCCCTCTTCCAACATCTCTTTCACATCAGAAGGGCAATAATCTTCTGGATCGAGGTCTTCGTCATACTCCCGGTATTGCCCTTCCCAGCAGCTCATGGTACGGTAAGAAAGAGCCAACCGCCGCCGGTGCTGCCAATCGCGGTCATCCCATTCATCAATCAAACGGCCGATTGCTTTTCGATTTTCCCGGATAACCCAGGAATCATTAAAGGCAGTCAGTACCAGGTTAGCCGCTTCCTGACATTCTGGAAACAGAGCCAGCACATCATAACAAAGGGCGGCCGCGTCTGGAACTGTAAAATCATCTTCTTCCAATAAAGAGCGAGCTTGTTCTAACAGACGATAAACATAAGCGGGGTACTCCTGTTGGCTCATACTATTTTCTCCTTGTCCGGTATTATAACCTGTCCGGTCATGATAAAAAATAACGGCCGTTTTGTTTTCTGAAATCGGCCGTTTGCGGTATGATCTAAAGTAGCTGGTGGCTTGTACCATCCACAATCAACCAACCATTATTTACAAGGAGAAAAAAATGATTGAAAAACTAAATGAAAGCTCTGGAGATGTTCTTGGCTATAAGCTGATTGGCAAAATTGGAAAAGTAGATTATGAGGTACTGATTCCTGAAGTTGAAGCGGTTTTGACAGAGTATGGTAGCGGCCGTCTCCTGCTAGACATGACCGAATTCAAACGAGAAAAAGCCGAAGTGTGGGGGGCGGATATGAAATTCGGCCGTGAATACCACAAAAAGATCAGCAAAATGGCAATTATCGGCGACAAAAAGTGGGAAAAATGGATGACCAAACTGGCGTCTCCTTTCTTCGCCGACGAAACTAAATTCTACCATTCAAAAGATATAGAAAGCGCCTGGGTATGGCTGCACTCGTAATACACCCATAACCCATTTTGGGGATATGCAGGGCAACACGCTGTACAAAAAACATCTAAACGGAAGCTCAGATTCATTAAGCGATTCAGACACTCAAAGGAATAATACGCATATGGTAGAAGAACAGGAAGCGAATGGGTTCAAAAGTATCAGTTATGAGCTTTTCATTCTGGCGTTATCAATCCTCTCAATTGTAAATATTTTATTAGCCATTATCTTTCAAGAGCCTCAGCTTTCATACATCATCTTTGTTGTAGATTTGACGCTGAGTTTCATTTTCATGGCCGATTTTCTTTACCGTCTAAAAACGGCCCCGTCAAAACGACATTACATTATTAACCAATTGGGCTGGCTAGATTTTATCGGCGGGCTGCCCTTGCCGCAGGCAAAAATTGTCCGTTTGGCTCGCATTATTCGTGCAGGGCGGCTGATGCAACAATTTGGTTTACGCAAAATGATACAGGGCTTCATCAATGACCGGGCAAACAGCGCTTTGTACACGATTGGCTTCCTGGTTATTTTAATGCTTGAATTTGGCTCTGTTGCCATCTTGAAGGTTGAGCAATATGCGCCTGGCGCCAATATCACCACCGCTAATGATGCGTTATGGTGGACAGTCGTTACCATGTCTACAGTTGGTTATGGCGATCAATATCCAGTGACGTTAGAGGGACGCACATTGGCTATATTCGTCATCTTATTAGGCGTTGGTCTATTTGGCGTTATTACTGGCTTTTTAGCAAATGCTTTTCTCGGCGAGGATGAAAAAGAAGATGAGGCCGACCAACTTGCGCTGGAAACCATAACGGCGACTCTGGCAGAATTGCAAATTCAGATTGCTGATTTGAAGACGCTGCTGGGTGAGGGGAAACGGCCGTCTTAAACATACTCATATCCCTGCCACTCTTGCTGGAAATGCATTTCAGCAACTCACATAAAGGAGAAACTCATGTCAAAACAATTTAAGGGAACAATTAACATGGACATTCGGGACTCAGTGCCCGATTGGGGGCCATACGAGCAGCCCAAAGCGCCAGATGGCGCCCCCAATGTCCTCTACATCGTCTGGGACGACGTAGGCTTTTCTGCATTTGAAGCCTTCGGCGGCCCTATCAAAACTCCGGCAATGGATCGCATCGCTCAAAAAGGGCTGCGTTACAGCCAATTCCACACCACCGCCCTCTGCTCGCCAACGCGGGCAGCAATGCTAACCGGACGCAACCACACCACCGTCGGTATGGCCTGCATCGGCGAAGCCACCACCGGCTTCCCCAACTCCAACGGCCACATCCCTTTTGAGACTGCCACCATCGCCGAAGTGCTGGTCGAGCGCGGCTACAACACCTACATGCTAGGCAAATGGCATCTCTGTCCCGAAGATGAAATGAATCTGGCCTCCACCAAACGCAATTGGCCGGTGGGGCGTGGTTTTGAACGGTATTACGGTTTCCTCGGCGGCGAAACCAGCCAATGGCATCCAGACCTGATCTACGATAACCATCCAGTAGAGCAACCCCGTTCGCCCAAAGATGGGTATCATTTCAGCGAAGATATTGCCGACAAAGCGATTGAATTCATCGCCGATGCCAAGCAAATTGCCCCTGACAAGCCATTTTTCATGTATTACTGTCCTGGTGTGGCGCATGCGCCCCATCATGTTGCCCCAGAATGGGCAGACAAATACAAAGGCGTATTCGACCAAGGGTACGACAAAATGCGCGAAGAGACACTGGCGCGGCAAAAAGCGATGGGTATTGTGCCGGAAAACACAGTACTGCCGCCAATGAACCCGATGGCTGACGAAACCAGCGTTGAGGGAGTGGCGTGGCCGCAATTGGATGTAACGCGCCCGTGGGAGACGCTCGATGGCGACGAGAAAAAGCTCTTCATCCGCATGGCGGAAGTGTTTGCGGGCATGGTCAGCCATACAGACCATCATATCGGGCGGATTTTGGATTATTTGGAAGAAGCGAGCGAATTGGATAACACCATCATCGTCGTAATTTCTGATAATGGCTCCAGTGGTGAAGGCGGTCCGAATGGTTCTGTCAACGAAAACAAATTCTTCAACGGCATTGCCGACACCATCGAAGAAAACATGAAGATGCTGGATGTGCTGGGCGGGCCAGAAACTTACAACCATTATTGCACCGGCTGGGCCAGCGCCTTCAACACCCCCTACAAAATGTGGAAACGGTACGCTTGGAACGGCGGTATTTGCGATCCTTTCATCGTCTCCTGGCCGCAAGGGGTTCAGGCACAAGGCGAGATTCGGGATCAATACTGCCATATAACTGACATCACGACTACAGTTTACGAGATGCTCAATCTGGAACCGCCAGAAGAGGTGAAGGGGTATACACAATGGCCGTTGGAAGGGGTTAGTTTGACAGATAGTTTTGCAAATGCTGATGCACCGACAAAGAAAGAGACTCAGTTTTATACGATGTTGGGCAGTCGCGGTATCTGGAATAAAGGTTGGAAGGCAACGACTGTCCATCCCACCATCGCTAACTGGAGCAATTTCAATAAAGATCGTTGGGAATTGTACCATGTGGATGAGGATCGCAGCGAAGTAAACGAACTTTCCGAGCAATATCCAGACAAACTGGAATTCCTGAAAACACTTTGGTATCACGAAGCAGGTAAGTATCAGGGGTTCCCGCTAGAAGATCGCGGCCCTGTGGAAGTGTTGACAACGCCGCGGCCGCAACTTGCACCGCCGCGCGACCGTTATATTTATCGTCCAGGCACGGCCGAAGTACCGGAAGGCGCGGCGGTGAATGTGCGTAATCGCTCGTTTAAGATTGCGGTCAATGTGGAAATAGGCGGGGACGGCAGCGAGGGAGTGTTGTTCTCGCATGGCGGCGGTTATGGCGGGCATAGTTTGTTTATGAAGGGCGGCCGTTTTCACTACGTCTACAATTGGCTGGGCGAAGTCGAGCAGCGTGTTAGTTCCAGCATCAAAGTCCCTACAGGTGTGTGTGTGCTAGGCATGTCCTTTGAGAAAACGGGCAACGATGCCCAATACAGTGCATTAGGAACGGCCAAGCTCTACATTAACGATGAAGCGGTCGGCGAAGCCGAAATCAAAACCCAACCCGGCAAGTTTATGCTGGCGGGCGAAGGGCTAAACGTCGGCAAAGATCGCGGCTCACCTGTGACCAGCCTGTACACAGCGCCATTCACCTTCAGTGGCGGCACCATTAAGGAAGTGATCGTAGATGTCAGCGGGGAAGTGTATGTAGACCTTGAATTGGAAGCGATGGCGATGATGAAACGCGACTAATTTACGGGTTTTGGTCGTCGTTTGATCCAAGAGGTGGATCAAACGATGACCATCCCTACATTCAAAGTGAAACAAGCAAATAAAGCAACAAAACGGCCGTCAACATCGGCAGCCATAATTCTAAATAATGTTGCAAAGCTTGTTTCCAGCCAGCAATGGTTGCCGCCATCGGGTGGCACCAAAGCGGCAAACCCAATCGCAGGCACACCCGCAGTGACCAGCAGCCCCTGATCCATGAATGAGATGGGGATGGCCTGGTCAATGGGTTGGATTTGTTGCGGCGATTTGTAACTATTCAGGTGCCCGGCACTTCATTACCAAGTCTACTGGAGTAGCACACTCGTTTATAAGTGACGGGCACCTTGGGGAGTGAATGGTTACGACGATTTTCCGGCTAATTCACACACAAGATTATTTAGCGGAACCAACTGACATTAGTTGATAATTTCCCATTCTTGAATTTAGCAAGCCAGCCCCAAATCTGTAAATTCTGTTTGCAAATATTCAAGCGCCAGTCGATTGTTCAGCTGCCCACTATCTCGATTTGTAAATTGTTGTGCGAACTCAGTAACTGTACGTTGCATCTTTTTCCATTATGATCGTCTTACCAGTTGCCGATGGCCTAAAACAGAAAAAGAGTAAATGCCCGATTAGAAAATAATTCAGGTAATGATCAATCATTTAATAAGACTATAATTCAATCTTTACAAAAGGCAATGAGGCCGATAGTGCCGCAAAAACAAAGGAGAATTTCAAGTTGAAAACAAATAAGAAAAAGAGTTATCTAGCAAATTTCCTGATACCTATACTGCTGCTATTACTGGCTTTAGCCGCCTGCAGCAAAGAGGAACCGACACCAACCCCGGTTCCACCGGAACCAGCCGTCGAAGTAGCTACGGCCGTTCCCGAAACAACAGAACCAGAAGCAACAGAACCAGAAGCTGAATTACCCGAAATCAGCCAGCCCATCTATCGTTGGGGCGAAGTAGCGGATCGTCTCTGGGTATTGGTTGGCTACGGTGATGCTCTGAATCCCACTGTGGTTGAAGAAGGAATCAAGATTACGGCTACGTTTAGCAGCGTCGAGCCTACCGTCAGCGGCTCTGGAGGTTGTAACAATTACTTCACTAATTACACATCAACCGACGATGGTGGATTGACCATTAATGGGCCTATCGGCTCTACTATGATGGCCTGTGAAACTGGCGCTGAGCAAGAAATTGCCTACTTTGGCGCTTTAGAGACAGTTACCAACTGGGTCCTTAACGATGAAGGTCGTTTGGAATTGACCTACAGCACTGGTCAACCCTATGAAGAAAAATTAGTCTACGCCCCCGGTGAAGTACCGCTTACCGGCACGACCTGGCGGCTCGTTTCATTTGGTAACCCGGGTGAGTTAACATCCGTTGAAGAAGGCACGGCCGTCACGGTCGTTTTCACCCCCGAAACAGACACCAGCGGCGCCATCAGCGGCAATGCCACCTGCAACCAATACACCACCAGCTACGCCCTCGACGGCAACAACATCAGCTTTGGCCCCACGGCTGGAACCATGATGATGTGTCCCGTCGGCGCTGATCAGGAAACGGCTTATCTGGCCGCCCTCGGCTCTGCCCAAACCTACGAAATTGTCGGCGCCAACATGCAAATCACCTATGATGGCGGCGTCCTGAACTACACCGCCCGTAACTTGCCCTTAGAAAACGTCCTTTGGCAAGCGGTTATGGTAGCCGGACAGCCCGTGCCCGAAGGTGTGGAAATCACCGCTTTGTTAGAACTAGGTGAAGCGGCTGGTTCTGGCGCCATTGCTGGTAATGCTGGTTGCAATAATTACAACACTGGTTACACAACCGATGGCAGCAACCTCACCATCAACAGCCCCATGGCAATGACGATGATGGCCTGCCCCGATGAAGCGTTAGCTGGATTAGAACGCAGCTATCTTGGCTCTCTGGAAACGGCCGAAAGCTACGAAATCTTCGGCGATCAACTACTTATCCACAGCCAAAACGGCGACATCCAATATGCTGCCGACCGCCAACCACTGGAAGGCCCTCTGTGGCGCTTAATTTCTCTGGGTAATGCCAGCGATCTGCAACCGCCCGTTGAAGGCAGCAATTTCACCGCCCTGTTCAACCGTCTGCCCACCCTGCCCTCCGGTTCCGTTGTTGGGGAAACGGGGTGCAACGATTACAACGCCACCTTCACCTCTAACTTGAGTGAAATCAAGATCAATCTGCCTGCTAAAACCAATAATGAAGATTGCCCCTGGGGCAACAACTTTGAGGTAGAGCAGCAGTTTTTCCTGGGTCTCAATTCAGCCACCAGCTACCGTATTTTAGGCAATGTGCTGCAAATTCCCTATGGTGAAGGCGAAAACACACAGGTGTTGAACTTCGTTGCCAGCCAGCCGCCTGTTGATGGGGAAGTCCTCGACTTGACGCCGCTGCAAGGTACCTTCTGGTATCTGTCGGCTATTGGCGACAATCCCATCATCTCCGGCAGTGAAATCACGGCCGATTTTGATATTGACGAAGGTGGCACGACCGGCACTATCAGTGGTTCAGGTGGCTGTAATGGTTACAATGCCGCTATTGGCGAAAATTTTGCCATCGGCCCCATTGCCTCCACGCAAAAGGCTTGCGATCCGGCCGTTATAGAGCAAGAAGGCGGTTACTTTGATTGGTTGAGCAAAGCTTATGGCTTTGACCGTGCTGGCGACCAACTGCTCATTTCTACCGCCAACGGTATCCTCACTTACAACAGCGCCCCCATTCTAGATCAGGCTCACGAACTGCAAAATGTCAATTGGTATTTGCTTTCTTATGAGACGCTGGAAGCAGTACCCGGACACAATCCCACCGCTTTCTTTGCGCCCGACGGATCTTCGCTTAACGGCAATACTGGGTGTAACGAGTACACCGGCGCTTACAAAGCAGAGCAGGGGAACTTGCTGACGATCAGCGGTTTCTCTACCACACGGGCCGCCTGCACCAGTGACGCTTTGGCTACACAGGAAGAAACTTTCTTGCGCCTGATGCCGGCAGCGGTCAGCTATGCTGTCTATGGCACGTCATTGCAAATCTTAACGGTAGATGGCGGCACGATGAACTTCACGTCTATTCCACCGCAAGCGCCGGCCGGGCCAACGGCAGTTATCATCAGCGAAGATTTGGCCGAAACGGGTCAACCGATCTTCTTTGATGGTTCGCAATCAGCGGCAGGTTCTGCACCTATTGTCCGTTATGATTGGGAGATGGGTGATGGCGCCCTATTAAGCGGGGCTTCTCTTTCCTATGCCTACAATGCCCCCGGTACCTTCACCGTCAAACTAACCGTGACAGACCAGGCGGGACAAAACAACTCAACCACTAAGCCTGTTCAAATAACCCCCGTTGTTGAAGTGATACCACCGACGGCCGTTATCGAAGGGCCACAAATGGCGTTTGTTGGTGAACAAGTCACTTTCAGCGCCGCAAATTCACAGCAGGGTACGGCCGCTATCACCAGTTACAATTGGCAGTCTGGTGACGGCAACAACACCGGCGACAGTTCACTCAGCAGCTTCACTACCATCTACACTCAACCGGGAACTTATTACCCCTCGGTAACAGTTGCCGATGCCGGTGGCCTGAGTGACAGCGCCAGCATGGCGATTGTCATCAATGCCACCCTGGAAGGCTCTAGCTGGCTGCTGAACAATACCATGCCCGGCAGTTCTATCACCTTGAACTTTGGCAACGGGTCGCTGTCTGGTTTTGCTGGCTGTAACAGCTACAACGCTGGCTACACCACCACCTTAGCCGCCGGTAATACAAACAGCATCACCGTCGGCCCCATCACGGCTACTGGCGCTATCTGTACGCCGGAATTGGCAAGCCAAGAGCAAGCGTATCTGGCCACGTTACAAACGGCCAGCAGCTACACCATCAACGGCGCCACATTGACGCTGACGACTGCCAGCGGCCCACTGACCTTTAGTGCGGCCGTAGCTACGCCGTATGCGGCTCCGTAAACGTTCCGATCCGGTAATATGCTTATAATCAAGTCCCCGTCATTTTGAAAATGACGGGGACTTTTGCTATTGGCTGGATGCTCTGAAAACGGCCGTTCCCCCCCAACTATGATATAATTCCCCTCAAGTTTTTCGTTATTGTCTTGCCGCTGGCAGATGGCATCAAGCAGAAGAAAGGGATGAATAATGAATTTTAGTGAGATTGATTTTTATTTGGTTTTTGACATGTTTCTGCTGTTGTTGATCGGCATGGGGCCGAAGATTGCCCTGGTTCCCTTTCTGGAATTGACACAGGGGATGGAGCCAGATAGACAACGGAAAGTGGCGGATATTATGGTGAAAACGGCCGTTTTCACAGCCCTGCTTCTGGTTGTACTCGGTTGGTTTCTTATGCGATTGTTGCACTTCACACCGGGAGCCGCCAATATCGCTGGCGGTATCGTTTTGCTGCTGCTAGCGCTGCATATGCTCGTCAGCCCTGGCAAAAGCAAAACGGATCATCATGAGAAAGCCAGCAATCGCAGCGCCATGCAAATGGCTATCTACCCGCTGGCCGTGCCTTATCTACTCAATCCGGCCGGTATTGCCGCTCTGGTCATCGCTTCTGATGATGTAGATTCAGTTCTCTTTGGAGTTATTCTGGTGGGCCTTGTTCTGTTGGTGGGGGCGCTTGATTTTGCCGTTTTCAGAAACATGGACAAGCTGTCCAAATATCTGGATCCTTCTCGGCTGGCGATAACGGAAGCGGTGTTTGGCGTATTGCTGGCGGCATTGGCTGTGCAATTGATGGTGGATGGGCTGGCTGAACTGGGAGTTATAACGGCCGTTGCCCACTAGACCCATATCAAGAAAGGAAAAAGCATGACAGAAGAATCTATGGGCCTTCGTGAGTGTATTGTCGCTAAAGGCTTCATCAACCCCCACACCCTGCGCGATGACATGAAAGCGGGTCTTGTATTAGGCATTGAAAGTGTGCCCGATGGATTAGCACAAGGTTTTCTGGCCTTTGTCAATCCCGTTTTTGGTTTGTATGGTTATATGGTACCTTCACTAGCGCATTTTTCACCAGTTCTGCCTACATGACCATTCAAGCCATTGGGGCGATGGCCTTGGTGGTTGCCAGCGTTCCCCAAACCCAACATCCCGGTTATGGCGATCAAGCTGTATTTACGCTGGCGGTTTTGACTGGACTTGTGATGTTAGCGGCCGGCATATTAAAGCTCGGTTCACTGATCCGTTTTGTACCCAATGCGGTGATGACTGGCTTTGCCAATGCGGTCGCCTTACTTATTATTTTGGGACAGTTAGGTGATTTTACAGGATACAGCGCCGTTGGAGCCAATAAAATTGTGCAAACAATCAATTTATTCGCCAACTTGAACCACGTTCATTTACAAACATTAATGGTGGGATTGGCAACCATCTATTTAATCATCACGTTGGAGAAAACCCGTTTGAGTGCATTGGGATTGGTAGCGGCGATGATAGTAGCTTCGTTATTACCGTCATTGTTTGGCTGGGATAATGCCGGTTGGCGGTTCCTTCTCAGCGACCTCATTGGTGGCAAATGCCGGGGGCAAGTCACGCTTTGCTAACATTTTTGCGGGGTTGGTGATGCTGGCGGGAGTAATATCTAAGGTTGTGGATCAATTGGAAAAAACAGGATTGATGCGAAAAATCGGCCGGGAGAATGTCTTTGTGGAAGGGGAAGTCATTGGGCAGTCGGTGTTGGCGGCCTGGGATAAAGCAGAGAAATGGGTGGCTGAGGTGCCCCAGCGGTAGGTTGCTGAGGCAGAGAAAAAGAATGAGGGGCGATTTTTTTGAAGCAGCTCACTTTCCGGCTATCATTAAAGCTGGAATATTGAGATGTTACATAAAAATTAGCTCATTGACATTCCATTAAGGCCAATTCCAGAAAATAATGATCCCGAATTGATACCATTTCGAGAATTGGCTAGAGGCTTTTTCAAAACGGGTAGGATCATTTAATTTTTGAAAAAGCCTAATCAGCAAACAGTGTGCTGTGTCCAGTATGAACTGTTCATAACATACTGAATATTGTTATTCATTTTCATTACTGTTCTATAGGAGGAACAAATCGTGGATATTCGTAAACTTGTTGTTGAGTTCATAGGTACATTTTTTCTTGTACTCGTCGTGGGTATGACGGTTGTTGACCCCGGCGCGGGTGATTTTGCTCCGCTTGCCATTGGCTCCGTATTAGCTGTTATGATCTTTGCTGGTGGACATATTTCGGGCGCGCATTATAACCCGGCCGTCACATTAGGCGTGTGGCTGCGAGGCAAAGCAACTCTCAATGAAGCTGTTGGTTATTGGATCGTTCAGGCCATAGCGGGCGTTGTGGCTGCTTTGGTAGTGGGATTCATGAAACCGGCCCTGCCGGCCGAGGCTATGAATGGATCGCTTAATGTTGGCGCGGCGCTGCTGGCGGAATTTTTGTTCACTTTTGCCCTGGTCTATGTTGTTCTCAACGTAGCGACAGCCAAAGGAACTGAGGGCAACTCCTTCTATGGTTTTGCAATTGGCTTCACCGTGCTGGTAGGGGCGTATGCTGTGGGCGGTATTTCTGGTGGCGCTTTTAATCCGGCCGTGGCTATTGGCGGCTCAGTCATGAAAATCTTTGCCTGGGGCAACATCTGGATTTACCTGGTGGCCGAACTGTTGGGTGGCGCGGCGGCCGCTTTTCTGTTCAAGTATCTCCATCCGGGTGAATAACCGAAAACAGAAACAGATCGTGCATTTCGGTTACTACCAATGACGACAATCCCACAAAAGATGTGGAAATAATGATCGTACTGGTTGGTAGTTAGGTAAAAGAAGTTGCTGTGGTAACGTCTTGTCAAGGATGAATTGCTATGTAGTGTGATTTTTCAAATCGCTGGCAAATTGCCAATTCGCCCTACAATTATAAGAGAGAAGAAAATGGAACAGAAACCAATTGGCGTCATCATCATTACGATTTTGTTAATTATTTTAGGAGCGGTCTTGCTACTAAATGGCTTTTTGGGTTTTAGCGGTACATTGTTTGGCCTATTTTTGGGTGTGCCAGAAGGCAGCCTAAGATTGATTACCAGTATCTTAGGTTTATTATTGGGTATAGGTGTGCTTGGTGTGGCCATAGCCACTTATCAACTGCAAGCCTGGGCCTGGAATGGTACGTTGGGTTTGTTACTGGCAGCGGCCGTTTTGGATGTGATTTTATTGGCAGCCGGTGGGGGAATTACACCTGGTTTGAGTTTGATCCTGGCTATTATCTTGATTGTGTATTTGACACGGCCGTCTATCAAGGTTCAATTCAGTAATTAAAAATTGCTGGCCCCCAGATTAGTGGTAGACGCACCGCTTAAGATTGTGTAGACGGCCGTGCCCACTCCAGGCGACAACCAGATTCGGGTAAAAGTCAACGTGTGCGGCGTTTGTCACACCGACTTGCACACCATTGAAGGCGATCTGGATTTGCCGCGTTTGCCCATCATTCCTGGCCACCAAATTGTGGGCATTGTAGACGTTATTGGCAATGCTGTGACCCGGTATCAGGCCGGTGACCGGGTGGGCATCGGTTGGTTAAGCTGGACTTGTGGGGAATGTATATACTGCTAAAATGAGCAGGAAAATCTGTGTCCCCAGGCCCGTTTTACCGGCTTGCACAGTGATGGTGGATATGCTCAATATACTATTTTGATATTACCAAAAATTGAACACCGTTGATTATCACTGCGCCTAGCGGTTCAAAGCCAGCCGCCCTACTTCCGCATACACCGGGTCCGTCGCCGCCAGATCAAACATTCCCCGTGCCTGTTCCGCCTGTTCATCAGCCAGATACAGCAAACCCATGGTGAAATAGGCTGCTGCCAAATCCAGGCCGCCATCAATGGCCTTCTTATAAGATTTAATCGCCTCCGCCACCTGGCCACGCGCCTCAAAATCCATGCCCTGCCCCAGCGCCGCATCCCGTTCCAGCTTACTCAATCCACTCTCGGGCAAAAGGTCACTATCTTCTTCATCTCGGAAAATTTCTTCCGCCAATTGCTCCTGAGCCAAACGTCGTGCTTCCGCTATAGGATCATCTACAGACGGCATTATTTCCACTTGCTGGCTGCGCTCCGCTTCAAAAATAGCCGCCATCTGCCGTACCGTTTCCGTCAAGCTATCTGCTTCCGCCTGCTCCTCCTCCGAAATTGAGGATTCTTGCAATTCCTCTTCCTCTTCATCTCGGAAGGCTGCTTCACCATGCTGAATCAATTCCAACGCTTTTAGCACATCTTCATTTCCGGGATCAAGACGAAGGGCAGCCTGAGCCATTTGCATGGCCTTTTTCGCTTCCCCTTGCATCTGCAATATGCGGGCAATAGCCAAATATTCACGCACAGCATCCCGAATTTTGTGCTGTCTTTGGAAGACCATCGCCAGGCGACGATGTGCCCCTAATAAACCAGGGTCCAGCCGAATTGCACGCTGCCAGTTGCCAATGGCTTCATCAAGCCGGCGTTGTTTTAGCAATATTTCACCAACCGCCATATAAGTCCGACCGGCATCATTCAACTGTCCTTGCCGCTCCTGAATATCGGCCACTTTAGCCATATAGGTGATATCGCCACGCGAATATTTAGCAGCTAACTTAAAACACTCCAAGGCCCTATCAAGCCTTTTTAACCCTAGGCAAGATTCGCCTAACCCGGCATAGGGGGCCGGTTCATGTGGAAATTCACCAATAGCTACACGGAAAGCGCCAAACGCCTCCTGCCACCGCTGGGCATTGTTATATGCCAGCCCTGTTCTCATCGCCTTCTGATATTTGGTACGATCTTTTGCCATAGGAACTACGCCGTTTATCCTTCATTTATTTTCTGAAAAAGCCTATGCATTATTTTCTTAACATTTTTGGCCCCCAATATTGCCCATAACATATATCAGGCTATTCAGATTCGCAAGTTAAATTGTACAAATTCTTTATTTGGGTCGGCAAGTAGTTTTGGAAGCATCGTTTCACGGCCGTCAACAGAAAATAGTCTAAATGTACTATTTATTTCTTTACTCTTTTTACCCCATTTTAATTGCTCTATGTCAACTTAGTGTTATTATGTAACCAATCTTTGTCAGTATTAGATATTATTCGTTTTTCGGTACCATTTTAGAAGCAGTGTCCAGGTAGTCAGTCAGGTGAGGTAGATATGAATATGAAATCTTTTTATCAATGGTTACAAAATCAGGTAGAACGGGAAGATATTGTGGGCGATTTTGCTTTTACCATGCGTCAGTTCGATGAACCCCAATCTACCCGCAAAAAAATTAGCGGCCATATGTTGTGGGCCACCTGGTTAATAGATAAAAAAGCAACGGCCGATGTCATTGATGCTTTTAATGTTGCCTGGGAAGAGTACCAAGAAGAAATTGTTAAACTGGCATAATGATGCCATCGTTTATTTGTTCCTAAAAACGCCGCCCGCCAGCGGCGTTTTTTTATTTGGCCTGTGGTGAATAAATTCACAGCAACTATTGCAAAGTCCACCTTCGTGGACTAAAACCCAGTCGGCGAAGGCCGACTTTGCAAATGTGGCAGCGGTTTCAACCGCCAAGTCTTATCATTGCGGCCGCGGCCGGTACTGCAACGCCTCTGCCAAATGCGCCGGTTGAATGTTTTCTTCGGCCGATAAATCAGCAATCGTTCGGGCTACTTTTAATATCCGGTGAAAAGCGCGGGCGCTTAAACTCATTTGGGACATGGCGCTTTTCATCAGGCGATTGCCAGTGTCATCCAGTTTGCAGATTTCCCGTACTTCGCTGGGCCCCATTTCGGCATTGCAATAGAGGCCATTCTCTTGAAATCGTTGGGCTTGCGCTTCTCTAGCGCTTTCCACTCGTTCTCGAATAACGGCCGACTCCTCACCACGTTGCAATGCAGTCAACTTCTCATACTCCACTCGCGGCACCTCCACATGCAAATCAATGCGATCCATGAGGGGGCCAGAAATCTTTTTTTGATAGCGCGTGACCATCGCGTTAGAGCAAGAACAGGCATGGGTAGGGTCGCCAAAATAACCGCAAGGACAAGGGTTCTGGGCGGCGATGAGCATGAAATTAGCCGGGTATGTCACTGTGCCCGAAGCGCGAGAAATAGAAACCTCGCGCGGGTTGCCTTCAAGTGGCTGCCGCAGCACTTCAATCAACCTTTCGCCAAATTCTGGCAGTTCATCCAGGAATAAAACCCCTCTGTGGGCTAGAGATATTTCACCAGGTCGGGGCCAGGCGCCACCCCCAACGAGACCGGCATAGCTGATGGTGTGGTGGGGAGAGCGAAACGGCCGTTCTCGAATCAATGGCGTATCGGCCGGCAGCAATCCGGCAACGCTATAAATCTTAGTCACCGCCAACGCCTCATCCACAGCCATACGGGGCAAAATACTAGGCAATGATTTGGCAATCAACGTTTTACCAGCTCCTGGCGGACCAGACATGAGGCAATTGTGTCCCCCGGCCGCCGCAATTTCCATCGCTCTTTTAACGTGTTCTTGACCCATAATGTCGGCAAAATCGGCCGCATACTGTGGATTTTGCCCAAACGCTTCATTCAAATCTATGGTAAAAGGGGGAATGGGTTTCAGCCCAGTTAAATGGGCTACCAATGTCTGCAAATTCTGCACCGGAATCACGTCCACATCCGGCAAAAGGGCAGCTTCTTCCGCATCTGGCAGTGGCACAAAAACACGCTTAAACCCCTCCGTCCGCGCCAACGCCGTCATCGGTAAAATACCTTTGGTGTGCCGGGCCGTGCCATCCAAAGAAAGTTCGCCTAAAAAAAGCGCTCCTTCTAACTTATCAGACCAGATTTGTTGGGTAGCGGCCAAAATACCAACCGCGATTGGCAGGTCATAAACGGGGCCTTCTTTGCGTAAATCGGCCGGAGCCAGGTTCACCGTTAGACGTTTGCCGGAGGGGAAATTGTAGCCACTGTTTTTGATGGCGCTGTGAACCCGGTCACGACTTTCACGCACGGCCGCGTCTGGCAAACCCACCAAATTAAACATGGGCGCCCCCCGGATAATATCTACCTCCACTTCCACAACGTCAGCATCTAACCCCACAATGGCACAACTCATCACTTTTGCTAACATGGAAAACGACTACCTCAACTTTGTGATTTTGAGGAGTTCGCATTCTCAAATGCAGACAGGCATCTGAGGATATCTACTCCTCAATCGGGATTTCTAGAAAGAAAGTAGCCCCATCCCCATTTCTACTCTCCAGCCAAATCTTACCACCATGCGCCACAGCAATCGAATGCGCTAACGTCAAACCCAAACCAGAACCCACTTGATCTTCCTCACCCTGGCCGCGATAAAACTTGTCAAAAATATACGGCAAATCTGTTTCCGCAATACCTTCGCCATTATCCCAAACCTGGATCACCACAGATTCAACGCCTTTGGCCACGATAATTTCCACAACCCTTTCAGCAGGCGAAAACTTGATAGCATTGTCTACCAGATTGCCAATAGCCCGTCGCAGTTGATGGGGATGTCCCTGGATAGGCTTAATGCCCGGTTCGGCCGTAAAGACTAATGAAACTTGCCGGGACAATGCCTGTTCCTGATAATCATGCATAACTTCTGTCACAATTTCTAGCAAATTACACACCTGCGATTCCTGTTGCAAAGCGGTGTCAATTTTTGCCAGTTCCAACAGTCCATTAACCAACGCCAACATCTGTCCGGTTGCCGTCACTATCTGGTCAATAATTTGGGTCTGGTTCTCGTTCAACGGATCAGACTCGTGCAAAGCGGCCGTCATCTCTTTTACCTGATTCAATAAATAAATGTGATCGGCCGTATCTGTCAATAAAATAGGACTCTCATATTGCTCCAAAGTGGCTTCCAAATGCTGCTTTCGGACTTTAGCTTCCTTAAATAACAAGGCATTAGACACAGCGATGGCCACGGCCGAGGCAATAGACAATGCCCGCTCCACATCCTGATCATCAAACCCCCCATTCGACTTATTAAGCAGCTCCATCGCCCCCACAACCTGGTCCCGAAAAATGAGCGGAACGCACAAAATAGACCGCGTTTCAAAACCGGTCAAGGTGTCGGCTTTCTGGTAATGAAATGGATGTGTGCTGACATCATTCGAATAAATCCATTTTCCAGTTCGGGTCACCGCCCCAACAATCCCCTGATCCACAGACAACACCATTTGTGACAATACATCATCCGGCGTCCCCACATTTGCCAGTACACGCAAATTCTGTTCTGTTTCATCCAATAACCATAAAGAAGAAGCCTCAATATCCCAGCTATCATGCACTTGTTTAATGGTCATTCGTACTACTTCATCCAAATCCAAAGATGACGTAATGGCCTGAGCCACCTCACCCAGAATGTTCAGTTCATCTAAGCGAGCGGCCAAAGCCTGGTCGGCCGCTTGCAACACTTGGGCATTCTCCAAAGAAACGGCCGCATAATCAGCCAACGTTGCCAGCAAAAATTCATCCTGCTTACTAAATGTATGAAAGAGCGTACTGTTACTGGTTCCCAACACCCCCATCGTCAACCCACGTAGCTTTAAGGGCACAAATAAGATGGCTCTGGCATGGGTTCCCTCAGCAATACGAATACTCTCACCGGAAGACAATGCCTGGCGCAGCGGCCGCCCCGATTCCATCACTTCTCCCACCAAAGAATCGGCCATTAATAGCTTTTGCGATTCATCCCCCGCCAGACCCTTTTCATCATAGGGCACAAGATACTCACCTGTCTTGTCCGGTCTCCAAATAGCGCTGGTCTCCGCATCAGTCAACTGTCGTGCCGCTTCCAATACCCGCGCCAACACCTTATCTACCCTAAGCAGCGAGGTGACAGCTTTACCAATATTAGAAAGCGTCTCCATCTCATATGCCTGGCGGCTCAATTCCACTTTCGTCCGCCTAAGCTGCTCTGCCAACAGTTCATTGTCATGCAGTAGCCGGGTATGCACCAATGCTCGATCAATCGTCTCTATAATCTCATCCACTGTAAACGGCTTAATGATGTAATCCTTCACCCCCAGCCGAAAGGCGTCAATGGCGCTTTGTTCAGAGCCAAATCCTGTCATCAACACAACCGGCGTACTTAAGGATTCTTGCGCCATTCGTTGCAGCACATCAATACCCGTCATTTCTGGCAAATGAAAATCCAACATCACCAAATCCGGCCGACCATCTCGTATCAACTGCAAACCAGCCTGTCCATCATAAGCATGCAGCGTAATATAACCAAATGCGGGCAACATATGTTCGGTAAGATGCTTAACAATCTCCCTACTATCATCAATAACTAAAATTGTTTCACCACTCATAAATTTATCTCAACGGGTGGCACTACACTCAACTTCCGCTCCCCACCCAACACCTAACTATACAGTTCCTAAGTATTCCATTCTCTCCACACCATACAACATTTGGCAGGTTGAACCACATTGTAGAAAATACCTGTAGAATTATAACATACGTAAACTGATCTAAACACAAGGGGTCAAATCCTTTATTGTGTTCAATAACTATATCCACCTTCCTATCAAATTATCTTAAAAATGGAGAAAATCATGAAACGAATCGTTCGCGCCCCTGTGGGCACAAAATTAAATTGCAAAGGTTGGCAGCAAGAAGCCGCTTATCGCATGTTACAAAACAACCTTGATCCTGAAGTAGCCGGCGATCCTGACAATCTGATCGTCTATGGCGGCCGTGGACGCGCCGCCCGCAATTGGGAAGCCTTTGACGCCATCTTAGCCAGCCTACGTATCCTGGAAGATGATGAAACCCTACTTGTACAAAGTGGCAAACCGGTGGCCGTCTTCCGCACCCATCCCGACGCGCCCCGTGTTCTCATTGCCAATTCCAATATCGTCCCTCACTGGGCCACACAAAAAAACTTTGACAAATGGGAAGCTGAAGGACTACTCATGTACGGACAAATGACGGCCGGAAGCTGGATATACATTGGCACGCAGGGCATTCTGCAAGGAACGTTTGAAACATTTGCGGCCGCGGCCCAACAAGCTGGCTGGTCTTCACTAAAAGGCAAATGGGTGCTGACGGCCGGTTTAGGCGAAATGGGCGGCGCCCAACCTTTGGCTGTCACCATGAATGGCGGTGTGGGGCTGGTGGTAGAAGTAGATGAATGGCGGGCTAACCGACGGCTGGAACACCGCTATATTGATGAAGTAGCGGAAGATTTAGACGATGCTCTGAAACGAGTAGACCATTACGTGCAGGCCGGCCAACCGCGCTCCATTGGCCTGATTGGTAATGCGGCCGACCTCTTCCCGCGCCTACTAGAACAAAACCGTATTCCCGACATGGTGACAGACCAAACCTCAGCCCACGATTATCTGGCCTATTTCCCGCACACAATGAGTTTTGAAGAAGGCCAGAAATTACGGGATACTGATCCGGCCGCATTTGCCAAATTATCAGCTCAATCCATGGCCGCTCAATGTGCAGCCATGGTGGCGTTCCAAAAACGAGGAGCGATTGTGTTTGATTATGGCAACAATTTGCGCCAACGAGCCTTTGATGAAGGGGTAACGGATGCGTTTAGTTATCCAGGGTTTGTGCCGGCTTATATACGGCCGTTATTCTGCGAAGGTAAGGGGCCATTCCGGTGGGTTGCTCTCAGCGGCGATCCTGAAGATATTTACGCCACCGACAAAGCTATCCTGGAGTTATTCCCTGAAGATGAAGGGCTACACCGCTGGATAACGATGGCTCAGGAACAAGTTCACTTTCAAGGTCTGCCGGCCCGCATTTGCTGGCTGGGTTATGGCGAACGGGCCAAAGCTGGTCTAAAATTCAACGAAATGGTTGCCAGCGGTGAGGTTAAAGCGCCCATCGTCATCGGCCGTGATCATCTGGACGCCGGTTCTGTGGCCAGCCCCAACCGGGAAACAGAAGAGATGAAAGACGGTTCCGACGCTATCGCTGATTGGCCTATTTTGAACGCCCTCATCAACGCCATCAGTGGGGCAACCTGGGTCAGCTACCATCATGGCGGCGGCGTGGGCATTGGCTACAGTCTGCACGCCGGGCAAGTCATTCTAGCCGATGGAACCCCAGAAGCGGCCGCCCGGCTGGAACGAGTGTTAACCGTAGACCCCGGCATGGGTGTGGTACGTCATGTAGATGCTGGCTACGAGAGAGCTATCGAGGTAGCCCGCGAACGAGGCGTAAAAATTCCGATGCTGTCTTAATGTATAAGAGAGAGAGGTTCCACCTTTTGAAAAGGTGAAACTTCTGCACATACTTATGAATAAATCAATACGTTGTCTCATTTTCACAATCACTTTAGGAATAGTTTTGCTGGCTGCCTGTCAGAACACAGACGTGACCAGGTCGCCCACGGCCGTCCCCAGCCCCACCGTCATTTTAGAAACGGCCGTCCCACCAACCGCCACCAATAATCCACCCACACCCACCCCTGTTACCGAAACTACGGCCGAACCAGAACAACCTGCGGCCATGTCCACCCATCCCGCCACGGCAACCCCCGTCGCCACAGACACACCGGCGGCAACCACTACCCCACTGCCCCAGCCCGTCAACCACATTCAACTCGTCCCCATTGTCACCGAAGGTTTCGCCCGCCCGCTCTATTTAACCCACGCTTTTGATGACCGCCTCTTCATCGTAGACCAGCCGGGTTTAATCTATATCATTCAAGAAGGCAAACTGCTGGAGACACCCTTCCTGGATATTCGAGATCGAGTGGGGAGAGACGCCAACGAGCGGGGGTTATTGAGTGTAGCCTTTGATCCAGATTATAAGCAAAACGGCCGTTTCTACGTCAACTATACCAACAAAGACGGGCATACTGTTATCGGCCGTTATCTCGTTAGCGAAGATAATCCCAATCGGGGCGACCCCAACAGCGAAGAAATCTTGCTGACTATCAACCAGCCCTTTAGCAACCACAACGGCGGACTGGTTAAATTTGGGCCAGATGGCTATCTGTACATCGGTATGGGGGATGGTGGCGACCAGGGCGACCCCTACTATAACGGGCAAAATATTGACACTCTTCTGGGAACATTATTACGGCTGGATGTGAACCAGAGCAGCGGTTACGCCATTCCACCGGACAATCCCTATAGCACAGAAGTATGGGCCATTGGGTTGCGTAACCCCTGGCGCTTCAGCTTTGATCGCCAGACTGGAGACCTGTACCTGGCCGACGTCGGGCAGAACAAATGGGAATACGTCCACTTTCAACCCCACACCAGTCACGGCGGCCAAAATTATGGCTGGAACGTAATAGAAGGGTCTTACTGTTTCGATAACCCAAATTGTGATACCGTCGGCCTGGAACTGCCCATTTTTGAATATGATCACACACAGGGTTGTTCTGTCACCGGCGGCTATGTTTATCGCGGGCAGCAATTCCCTGAACTTACCGGCAATTATTTTGCGGCCGATTATTGCACCGGCATTTTCTGGCGTTTGCTGCAACTGCCCGATGGCAGTTGGGACACGGCCGTCCTCCTAGACAGTGAAGTGGTTGTAGCCAGCTTTGGCGAAGATATGAATGGTGAACTGTATGTGGTCGGGCACACCGGACAGATTTACCAAATTCAACCGTAGGACAAGACGCTGTCTTGTCCCAAAAGGGAAACGGATGAAACGATTCAAAATTTTGAGTTTAATGGCCGTTATCTTTGTTCTGATAAGTTTACTGATGATGGGCGTGGGAAGAGATCAATTTTCAAGCGGCCGTCATCAGTACCGTTATTGGCAAAAATTGGGGCTAGCGCTGTTATGAAGGCAACCATCCCCACACCTTATTTAGCCCAATCTCCAATCTCAGAAGAAATCAGTGAGATGGATATTGACCGCCTCAACCTCGTCGTGTTGCAGCCAATGGGTGGCGTGGGGAAAGAAGATGAGACGGCCGTTCGCACACAATTCCACACTCATCTCCGCCAGTTCACGACCGAGAGCGCGATCTTGTGCACCCCACAATAGTAATATTTCTGTTTGGATGGATGCAGGGGTAGGATGGGGCAAGATGAAGAAATCTCGCATTGAGGCACGATACCAATTCAACATACCGGTTACGGCCGTTGGTCTTTGCCACGCATGTTCATAAACAATCAATTCTTCCGGGGAAAAGGTGTCTGGTTTGCTGATGCGGAGGAGGATATTACGGCCGTCGCCCTCATTTTGTTTATGAAAAGCACGTTCAGCCCCCGGCAGTTGGAAGGCCAGGATATACCAGCTTTTACGAAACTGCTTCCAATTTAGCTGCCGGGCAGCCAGACCCATGGCGGTGGGATAAGGCGCGTTGAGGATAGCTACCTTGTGCAGCCGCTCGGCGTAATGAGCCGCCAGCCACCAGGCGACAACACCGCCCCAATCATGTCCGGCCAGATAAACGGCCGCATAACCCAAAGCATCCATCAACCCCGTTACATCTTGGGCCAGAGTATCCAGGTGGTAGGCAGACGGGTCGCGCGGCTTGTCGCTGAGATTATAGCCGCGTTGGTCGGGCACAATGACACGGTAGCCTTGTTGGGTCAGAAAAGAAATTTGGTGACGCCAGCCAAACCAGAATTCAGGAAACCCATGCAGCAAAATAAGTGGCCGCCCCTCTTCCGTCCCGGCCATGACCACATGCAGGGTAATGCCATTGGTCTGGATAAAGTGATGCTCGTACTCGTTGGGAATCATAGGTTGCCTTTTTTGACAGTAGTGCAAAACTCATTTGTTAATTTTGGTTAGTAATAACAGGCAGATAGAGGGTACGGCCTAGCACGGCCGTATCAAACCAAAATCCACCGGACACAGTAAATTCTCCATCTCGCATCTCGCTGCCAACATCGGGTTGTCCCACTGTGCCGGACAGTGTAAATTGGGCGTCGCTACTACTTCCACCGCCACCGTCCACTGTCCACCAATCCATGGAAAAGAGCCTGTTATCGGCCGCCAAACGGCCGACTGCCAATATCGCCAACAATCCCAACCCGATAAGTATCATTTTTAGCTTCATCATTTGCCCTGATTATAAATGCCTTTGGCCGTTACGCTACCCTACTACTGACTGTCCAACAGCGCTGTGCAAATTGACGCCGCTCTGGCTGATCAAGCCTCCACCGCTGCTCATTAAACTGCGGGGCAGCATTTCACCGGCCGCCAGCGCCAATCCAAGGGTACAGGTAAAGTGTCAATTCATCGTATATCTATCGTAAATGAAGCAGTCGTGAGTCTTCAGTTTTCAGACGACGGCCGTTCATTCCATCCTAATTAACAACGTTGCCTGACGTGATGAAGACGTAAAAAGTGGCCTCTCAACGAGAAACTGTAGCCAACTTGTCTAGACACAATCTAGAGAGCAGGGTATTTTAGTTAGAACGTATTCAGGTACGACGCACTTTTTCCAATGCCAGTGTGTCGCACCTCTAGTAGCTGAATAGTTACCCGCTCTAAGCAATGTATTGCAGGGAGTCTAATGATATTAAATTTACACAGTCTAATAATTGAACAATTTGTAACGGAATTAAAAAAAGCTTATACCCAAACTTACAGCCTGATGGAGCCACAATATGGCAATATCTTAGAATGGACCGGCCGTCTGGCGTTAGAAAACATTGCCAATTCAGACGCGCTTTACCACAATGTCGAACACACCATCATGGTTACACTGGTGGGGCAATCTATTCTCAAAGGCAAGCACCTGACGGAAGGAGGGATTACCCCGCGTGATTGGCTGCATTTTATGATGGCCTTGCTTTGTCATGACATTGGGTATATGCGCGGGGTGTGTCAGGCTGATAGCAACGGCCGTTACGCCACCGGCATCAACAACGAAACAGTCAGTATTCCCCCCGGCAGCACCGACGCCGCCCTGACTCCCTACCATGTAGACCGCAGCAAACTGTTCATATATGAACGCTTTGGCGACCAATCATTAACAGATGTTGATCCTAACACCATTGCCCGATATATTGAGATGACCCGCTTTCCCATTCCTGATGATGCGTTGCACCGCAAAACAAGCGGTTATGCCAATCTAGCACGAGCGGCCGATTTCATTGGACAATTTGGCGATCCCCATTATCTACGCAAAATACCGGCGCTTTATTATGAATTTGAAGAAATCAACGAAAATACAAAAACAGGTTACGATAGTCCAGGGCATATGCGCCAAAGCTTCACCAAGTTTTACTGGGATGTGGTTAGCCCCCATATTCAAGAAGCGCTGCGCTACTTACGAAAAACACAAGAAGGCAAACAATGGATTGCCAATCTGCACTCTCATGTGTTTGATGTAGAACACAATTAAAATAATCGTAACTATTCAGCTTCCAGAGGTGCGACGCACTTGCAAAGAGCAGCGGCATTGACATTACTCTGGGAAAAGTGCGTCGCACCTGTACAGTTACAAATAATCATCCTTAATCAAGAGTTGCCAACTTTCCGAAAAGTTAGCAACTCTAATCTCTCTCACCCCTATTTGCACCTCAATTCCATCACCCTATAATCCAGGCAATGAATCTTGTTACCCTGGAAGACATCTCTCATTTTTATAGTGAACGACTGCTTTTAGACCAGGTCAATCTGCGAATCAATGAAGGCGACCGGATTGGGTTGATTGGGCGTAATGGTAGCGGCAAAACCACGCTGTTACGTCTTATTGCCGGATTGGAAACAGCACGCGACGGCCGTCGTACCGTTTGGGGCGGCGTGCGGGTGCAATATCTACCCCAAGAGCCAGAGCTGGATGATGAACTATCAGTTTTAGATACGATCTTCCAATCTGACGCGCCCCAAATGCAGCTTTTGCGGGAATACAATCACCTCAGCGATCAGTTACAGTACGACCCCTTAAATGTTACTTTGCAAGAGAATTTTGCCGCCCTAAATCATAAGATGGATCATGCCGGTGGCTGGACGGCCGAAGCTGAAGCCAAAACAATTCTAACCAAACTAGGTATTACCAATTTTACGGCACAGATAGACACACTCAGCGGCGGGCAACAGAAACGGGTTGCTCTAGCCCACGTCTTAATTGACCCTGCTGACTTGCTCATTCTGGATGAACCCACCAATCATATTGACGCCGAAACAATTACCTGGTTGGAAAATTATTTATTGACAATCCCTCGCGCCCTACTAATGGTGACACATGACCGTTATTTTTTGGAGCGAGTGGTCAACAAGATTGTGGAATTGGAGCGGCGAAAGTTACTGCTGTATCCGGGAAATTACGGCCGTTACCTGGAAAAACGCACCCTCCGTCAAGAACAATTGCAAAAAGCAGAAATTAAACGACAAGCCTTTTTACGCCAGGAATTGGAATGGCTGCGACGCGGCGCCATGGCCCGCAGCAGCAAACAAAAAGCCCGTAAGCAGCGTATCGCCGAACTACAAACCATCCAGTACGACAGCGGCGACCAACGGGTCGCTTTGGCGCTGACCGGCCGTCGCCTGGGCAAACGGGTTCTGGAAGCTACCGAACTCAGTAAAACATATAGCCCTTTGTCACTTTTTCAAAATCTGGATTTTCACCTGAATCCCGGAGATCGTATTGGCATTTTGGGGCCAAATGGAGCGGGGAAAAGCACCTTCCTGGATATTCTGGCTGGTAAAACAAAACCAGACAGCGGGCAAATCCATTGGGGGCAAACAGTCCACCTCGGTTATTACGACCAGCAAAGCAGCGGCTTACAAGAAGAACAGCGCGTCATAGAATACATTAACAACATCGCCCCCCTCATCCAAACGAAAGATGGTTCACGGGTAGAAGCGCCCCGAATGTTGGAATGGTTCCTATTTACACGGTCGGAACAACAAGCGCGTATCAGCAGTTTAAGCGGAGGTGAGCGTCGCCGCCTCTATTTATTGGCCACACTGGTACACCAGCCCAATGTTCTGTTTTTAGACGAGCCGACAAATGATCTGGATGTGCAAACATTGGCCGTGTTGGAACAATTTCTGGATCACTTTAAGGGCTGCCTGATTGTAGTCAGCCATGATCGCTATTTTTTGGACCGGAATGTGGATTTCTTGATGAGTTTTGAAGATGGCGTCTTGGGGACACGCTATCCAACGCCGTATGAAACGTACCGGCAGCAGCTTGAAGCGCCCCCATCCCAACCCACCCCTAAACAGCCACAGAAGAGAAACAACGAGCGTACTCCCAAACTCACCTGGGCAGAAAAACAAGAACTGTCCCGCCTAGAAAACCAGGTTGATGAGATTGAAGCTCAAATCGCTGCTTTGGAGCAAGCCCTCAACACAGTAGGCAGCGATTATGTTCGTCTGCAAACCCTGGCTGTTGATTTGGCGCAGAAAAAGGATGAATTGGACACGGCCGTTATTCGCTGGTTAGAACTATCCGAAATTGCCGAAAATGGTTAATTTCAGGTAACTGTACAGGTGCGACGCACTTTTCCCAAAGTAATGTCAATACCGCTGCTCTTTGCAAGTGCGTCGCACCTCTGGAAGCTGAATAGTTATAATTTCAGTGGCTTTTTGCATGAAGAATGACACCTTCTAATTGTCGGGCAAAGCCGAGCAGTTCCTCATCTGCATACCAATGGCCGGTTAGTTGTAAGCCGAGGGGCAGCCCGGCTTCATTTTTTCCGGCGGGCAGACTGACGGTGGGCAGGCCGCTGTGCGTCCAGGGCAAATTCATAACCGGGTCGCCGGTGCTGTCTAACCCTTTGGGGGCGGCTCCGGGCGCTGGCGGCGAAACCCAGGCATCAATGCCGTGTTCAAACATGAGGTTGGTCAGTTCGCCACGCAGTTGGCTGCGACCGGCTAAGGCTGCTTCCAGTTGATCATCATTGACTTGTAAACCGCGTTCTATCAATGCGGCTGTTTTGGGATGATAAAGTTCCTTGTATTTTGCATACCAGCTAGCGTGAAAACGGGCTGCTTCGGCGGCTACAATGAGATTATGCCGCTCATAAATCTGATCAAAGTCGGGCATCGTGTGTATGGGTACAAGTTCAAATCCGGCTTCTAGCAAATGGCGGCACATTTGCCGGAAGTGATCCATGCCTGCGGCCGTCGTTCGTTCCAGATATGACCCTTCGGGTATGCCCAGGATGGGTGTCTGCTCTGGAGCGGTTAAGGCGGCCTCCCAATCCATCCCTAGCAATCCGGCCGCTAACTGCATTCCGGCCACACCATTGGAAAACCCACCTACATGATCTAATGAGAGGGCAAGGGGAATGACGCCTTCTTTAGAGATGCGATCGTAGGATGGTTTGTAGCCCACCACGCCACAGAAGGCGGCCGGCCGGTTTACAGAGCCAATTGTTTGTGTGCCAAAAGCAAAGGGACACAAGCCAGCCCCCACTGCGGCCGCCGACCCGCTGCTAGACCCCCCCGGCGTATGTTGTGAATTAAAGGGGTTGCGCGTGGGGCCTGGGGCAAAGTAAGCAAATTCGGTGGTGACTGTTTTACCCAAAATGAGCGCTCCGGCCTGACGCACAGCCGCGACACTCGCCGCTTCCTCGCCCTGCAAAATAGCTGTTGGCAGTTGGCTGCCGGCCTGTGTATCAAAACCATCCACCTGAAAAATATCCTTCACGCCAATGGGTATGCCAAATAACGGCGGCCGTTTGGCGGGATCAGGATACTGTTTTAACAATGCCTGCGCTTCCTGGTACAAACGATGAAAACGGCTCGTTTCGGGCACAAATGCCAGCACCTCTGGTTCCCGTTCTTCAAAATGAGCTTGCAACCAATCTATATAATCCAGTAATGAAATGACGCCCGAACGCAAACTGGCCGCTAAAGAGACCAGGGCATTGGATGTGGCTGGCTCATTCATGATGGGTCTCCTGACTGCTGAAGTTTTTGGGTGGCTAAAAGGGCTGCCTCAACAATATTTTGGTAGCCGGTACAGCGACATAAATTACCGGAGATAGCTTCACGCACTTCTGTTTCGGTGGGCTGTGGATTTTCTTCTAGGAAGGGAACCAGGGTCATTAAAAAGCCAGGGGTGCAAAAACCGCATTGTAAACCATGCGCTTCCCAAAAGGCTTGTTGGATAGGGTGCAAATGTTCCATACTTTCCGCCAACCCTTCTACGGTTTGAATGTGGCGCTGATTGGCTTGCACGGCAAACATGAGGCAGGAGCGCACCGGACGGCCGTCTAACAAAATCGTACAAGCTCCACAAACCCCATGCTCACAACCCACATGTGTGCCTGTCAGATCCAATTCGTGCCGTAAAAAATCACTTAACAGAAGTCTCGGTTCGATTTCCCGGCCGTATTCTTTGTTATTAACAGTTACGTTCACAGATATGGTTGTCATGATAAGGCCCTCGTAAAAGCTTGTTTCAAAGCCCGTATTGTCAATACGCTGGCTAAATGTCGTTTGTAATCGGCAGAAGCATGAATATCGCCGGTTGGGTCTATTTCGGATTGGGCAGCTTCGGCCACGGCCGTAAACAACTCATCCCCTTCCTTTTCCCCAATCAACTGTTGGGCGGCCTGCCGGGCGACCATCGGCACATCGCCAGCGTTCAGGTAAACCAGCCGGACGGCCGTACAATGACCATCTTCATTTAGAGTGACAACGGCCGCTACCCCACCCAGACCAAAATCGCCATGCCGTCGCGACACTTCCATAAAAGCTGTGCCCGTGCGGGGCGGTAGGGGAGGGATTTCGATTTCGGTCAGGATTTCCTCATCTTCACAGGCTGTTTCAAAAAGGCTGGTAAAGAAGTCGCTGCTGCTAACCCATCGTTCGCCGTCTGATTTTTGTAATTTGAAACGGCCGTTTAAGGCCACCGCAATCACCGGCAATTCGGCCGCCGGGTCAGCATGGACAAGACTGCCGCCAAGTGTGCCCCGGTTGCGGATTTGGGAATGGGCAATGTGGGGCATTGTTTCATACAGCAGGGGTAAATGTTCAGCAATCAGAGGATGGTACTCCAATGTTCTTTGTCGGGTCATGCTACCGAAGCGGAAACGGCCGTCTGCCTCTCGCTGTACAAAATCTAATTCCGCAATATCATTCAAATCCACCAACACACCTGGCTGCGCCAACCGAAAATTCATAACCGGAACCAGACTTTGTCCACCGGCCAGTAATTTAGCGTCAAAGCCATGCGTTTGCACGGCCGTCAACGCTTCTGCCAATGATTGAGGGGCGATATATTCAAAAGGGGCTGGTTTCATATGAAATTCCTTCTCAATCCGCGAAACCAAGAGAGCTTCGTCTGATGATTTCATCTTGCATTTCCGGCGTCAAATCATTGAAATAGGCTGAATAACCGGAGACACGCACCAATAAATTAGGATACAGATCGGGATTGTCGCGGGCTTTCAGCAATACTTGTGGATCGAGGACATTGATTTGCGCTTGCATACCGCCGCGCCGGAAATATGTTTTTATCAGGCTGTCTAGCGCCATCGTTCCCGTCTTGCCACGCAATGTGTGGCGGTCAAATTTCAGATTAAAGTTGATTCCATTGGCGGTTTTTGAAAAATCTAGCCGGTTCATCGAATTTAACAAAGCGGTGGGGCCGTTTCTGTCGGCTCCGTTTCCCGGCGCTATGCCAGAAGAAAACGTTTGTCCTTTTTTACGGCCGTGTGCCATCGCCCCCGTAATTTTACCAAAAAACCGGTGCGCGGTAACGGAATAAAGGCCGGTCGTATATTTGCCGCCCCGCGTATTCTCAAACTGGCTCATGAAATCGGAGAAGGTTTCTATAACATATCGCGTCCATAGATCGACCTTCTCATCATCGTTGCCAAATTTGTTTAGCCCGCGCAAGTAAGCTGACCAGGGAGCGTTGGGGATGTCGCCCTGCAATATGTCTACGAGTTCGGGCAAAGACAGTTTTTGATCGCGGAAAACGGCCGTTTCAATAGCGTAAAGAGCGTCTCCCACATCAGAAGCCCCGACACATTGTACGCCGGAAAAATTATAAGTTGCCCCTCCGGCCGTCGAGCATTTCCCCGATTTCAGGCAGCCGTCCAACAGCGCGCTGGTCAGCGGTGTGGGATGATAATTACGGTTGGCGACTTCAATCGCTTGAAGATCGGCGATTAGATTGCGTAATTGAAATTCCAATTGCGTTGCAAAAGCCGCTTTAACATCTGCCATAGATTTCATATTCGCCACTGACACCGTTTTAGCCCCTGAGCGGACGAAAGCGCCAAATCTTATGCCCTCGTTCAGCGCCATTTCCAAACAAAGCGGGACGTTTACCAAAGCTGCGTCAGTAGAGGCAAAACTCTGCCCTTGCGCTACCGGCTCCACACAGCCAATGCCGGTGTAATTTCTGGCATCCTCAACTTTATACCCCTGTTGAACCATCGTCTCTATAATGATCTCGTCATTATAAAGCGCAGGAGAATTGCCGCCGGCAGACAAAATAGCGTTGATTTTGTCCCGATACGCCTGCGGGGAAGTGACGCTCAATCGGGCATGATAATTAGGCTGGCGCATTTGCAGATCGTCCATTACCTCTAAAAAGATGTAGCTAAGTTCGTTAACGGCATCATCCCCATTGGCGTCTACACCGCCTACCGTTACAACTTGTCCGCTCAAAAAACCACCATGAAACTGAGTTATGCGCTCAGAAAATATGGGGATTATTTCCGATGTTTTGATGGAAAAGGCAGAGAGCAGTTCTTTGGCCTCCGCACGGGTCAGCTTGCCCGCCTGTATATCGCGCTCATAAAATGGATATAGGTATTGATCCATACGGCCGGGACAAATGCCATTGTCCAAACTTTCCAGATTAATGGCTATTTGGACAAAAAATAGTGATTGGAGCGCTTCATAAAATGAGGATGCCCCTTTCCGAGGAACACGGCGGCATATTTGGGCGATATTTTCCAGTTCCACCTTGCGCTCAGGCAACGGTTCTTTTGCGGCCATTTCGTCGGCCAAGTTGGCGTATCGTTCACCAAATTGAGCTAATCCTTCGGCTATTATCATCGTTGCCTCGTAATACAGCCATTCGTCCGACTTGGCGTCAACCTCTTTTTGCCTTTTAGCCGCCTCGGCCGCAATCCCTTCTGTGCCTATCGCCAGCAGTTTTTCATAGTCTGGCGCCAGATGGGCAACGCCGCCAGATTCGTTGATGAGGTAAAAATGACCGCGCAGTTGTCCCGCTATGAGCTTTATTTTTTTAAGCGGCGATTTATACGCTTTTAAGGCCAGGTATCGAGATTGCCAAAAGGGAACTATTTTGAGCAATTGTTTGATTTCGTCATTGTTAATTTGCAGTGGGTTTGTCTCTCGTTTGGAAAACTTGAAAATATCTTCCAGCATCATCAGGCCATGCAGTTCAGGAAAGAGAGACCCGCCGACTCTTTTGGATGAGTAGTTGCCCACAATTAGCTCGTCAGGATAAATTTGGACGCTTTTGTTTAACAGGAGTTGGCGCAAAGCTTCGGCCATTTGTATGTGGATTGATTTTTTCCTGTTGGGGCGATTTTTATGATATTGCGTCCAGATGATGGCTCTTTCTGTGCAAACACCGGGGCGGGCGGTTTGAACTGCTTCCTTTAAGCGCAACACGCGGGAAGCGCTGGTTTTTGTTGTCTTTCCGTTGACGGCCGCCGATTCTTTAATTGTATATGATTGCATTTATTCCTTCCTGTTCAAATCTATCTTTTATACGGGCGAGGGCAACGGCCGTATGCCGTTCCAGATGCAAGGGTTCCAACTCGGTGTTTATACGGGGGAGTTTAGCTTCGCCCAGATTATGGTAAGGTAAGCAATGAATAGAGCGATGTCCCTGTCGTTTCAAAAACTGTGCGGTCGCTTGGATATTTAGATAGTCGTCGTTGATGCTGGGAATGAGGGGCATTCTGGCTTGCAGTTTAACCGCCGATCGAGTTAAGCGGCTGAAATTGTCCAAAATCAATTTATTGTCATATCCGGTATGTTCTTTGTGGCGTTGTGCGTCCATCAATTTAAGATCGTAATAAATGAGATCGAGGCAGGGAAGGAGCGTCTCCATTAATTCCCATTTGAAAAGCCCACAGGTTTCCATTGTAGCATGAATGCCGTTTGCTTTTACCTGCGGCAGCCACGCTTGCAAGAATTTTGCCTGCGTCATTGGCTCACCGCCGGAAACGGTGACGCCGCCGCCAGATTCAACAAAGTGATCTTTATCTTTCAATAATTCGACCAGCAATCTTTCGCCGTTCCAGTCGTCCCCAATCATCCTTAAGCCGCGATTTTGGCATACGGAAACGCATTCACCGCAGGCATTGCATTTGGAATAATCAACGCGCTTGTTTTCGCCGTGTAATATTGCTTGTGGAGGGCAAACGGCCGCGCATTGATAGCATTGGCAACATTGTTCAGCATAAAAGGCAATCTCTGGTTTTAGTGTGTGAGATTCTGGATTTTGACACCAACGACAGCGCAAGGGGCAACCTTTCAGGAATATCGTCGTCCGAATTCCTGGCCCATCGTGGAGCGAAAAACGTTGAATATCAAATAAGGCAGCAGTTTTCATGGTCATAAAAACCAGGGGCGATATATTCAAAAGGGGCTGGTTTCATACGAGATTCCTTCTCCAAAATGAGGATCAATACTCATGTCAACTTGCTAAACTAACAGATGCCTCATATCATTTTACTAGGATTGAAAGTGTTAAAATCAACCTTCCACAAGAGGGAAATTTATTATCACGGAATGGTTAATTCTTGTCAAACTTCGGAGTAAACGATGGAAACAAAACAAACAGGCTTGTTAGACGGCATCCGGGTCATTGACCTGACGCGGGTGCTGGCCGGACCGTACTGTACCATGATGTTGGGCGATCTGGGGGCTGATGTGATTAAAATCGAAGTGCCTGGCCGGGGTGATGATACGCGCCATTGGGGGCCGCCCTTTACTGAAACGGCCGACGGCCGTCGTGGTGAATCCGCCTATTTCCTGTCTGCTAATCGCAACAAACGCAGCCTGACCTTAAACTTGAAAAGCGAACAGGGGATAGCTATATTAAAGGATTTAATTCGTCAGGGGGATGTGTTGGTAGAAAATTTCCGTACGGGTACATTGGCTAAATGGGGGCTGGATTATGATACATTGCAACAATTACGCCCTGGCCTCATCTACTGTACCATCACCGGCTACGGCACAAGCGGCCCTTATAAAGACCGCCCCGGCTACGATTTTATGGTGCAGGCTTTGGGCGGCTTCATGAGCATCACCGGCCCGGCTGATGGCGACCCCACCCGCGCCGGCGTTGCCATTGTCGATCTGGCTACGGGGATTTTTGCCAGCAATGCGATTCTAGCAGCGCTGTTTGCCCGCGAACGCACTGGCGCCGGGCAGTACATTGACATGGCTTTGCTAGATTCGCAGATGGCCTTGATGTCTTATGTAGCCAGTAACTACCTGGTGTCGGGCGAGCTGCCGGGACGGTTTGGGAATGGGCATCCCAGCATTGTGCCTTATCAGGAGTTCCAGTCCCAAGACCAGCAGTTTGCTTTTGCTTGTGGCAATGATGGACAGTGGGCAAAGTTTTGTACGGCCGTTAACCACCCTGAATGGATTACAGACGACCGTTTTGCCACCAACACCGCCCGTGTCAGTAATCGGATAGAGGTCGTTTCCATGCTTAACGATTTATTCCAGACACACCCCGCGGCCGATTGGATGGCTTTGTGCGATGAGATCGGTATTCCTTCGGCTCCTATCAATAATATGGCCCAGGTTTTTGCCCATGAACAGGTGTACGTGCGCCAAACCCGGCTGGATGTGTCCCATCCCACGGCCGGTACAGTCCCCCTGATCAACTCACCACTCAAAATTCCCACCAACCCTGCCTCAGTTCGCTATCCACCGCCGCTGTTAGGTCAGCACACGGCCGAAATTTTACAAACACTGCTGGGACGGGATGAAACGGCCGTGGCCCAGCTCCGCCAAAAACAGGTTATTTGAATGCGACGATGTAGTTACTATGGGTAGAACAAGTAAGGCTTTTTCAAAAATTAAATGACCCTACCCGTTTTGAAAAAGCCTCCAGCCAATTCCCGAAATGGCATCAATTCGGGATCATTATTTTCTGGAATTGGCCTAAGCAAGGAGAAAACGGCCGTGTCCCCAGCAGATCCGCAGCTAATTGCCAAACAAGAAGCGCTCAAACGCAAACTCGACAACCGTGAATACCAATCCCTTACCGGGTTTTTCTTAGATGGTGTGGCAAAGCTCACACGCAAATTGACACGGTATGATCAACCACTGCCGCTTTGGTATACGGGCATTGTGTTTACCTTGCTCATATGGTTGCTTAGTTTTCTCATTATCATGATTTTGCCCGGGGCTGGCATCCCTAGATTTGACGTCTTCCTCGCCGGCATTACCGTTATGCTTATGGCTTCTATTGGCGTAGCTTTAGCAGAGGAGATGTATATATTGTTGATGAAGACATTGCAATATACCGTTGTGGACGCCCTCGCCAATGAACAAGATGTGGGCCGGCTCGACAAATGGCTGCAACACACCTTCAATTTACGACGACAGTTTGTAGTGAGTATCATCCTTAGTTTGTTAATCGCGCTATCATTCGTATTCTTTTGGAATCAGGTGCGCGGTGGCGCTGGGTTAGATGCTTATGTGGTTGGCATTATTGTTGCTTTCCAAGGATCCATTAGCATTATTATGGTTTTTATCGTATTCAAGATCCCAAATCAAATCAGCCACTATCAGTTTGATATTTATGCGGCCGACCCTGCCAGTTCAGAGGTTATACAACGTCTATCCGGGGCGCTGAACCGAACGATGTTTGTGTTAGCAATTTCACTGGCGCTGCTTACGTTTTGGCTGTTTTCGTTTAGCTTGCTCAATGAGAGCCTCGCAATTTTTCTGGTTGTAGTTGTCTGGGTCATCATCATTTTAGTGTTTATCAATGGTCACTATTCGTTGGCAACGATCATCCGTCGGGTGAAGTGGAGAAAGTTGAACGGTTTACAAGTGCAAATCACAACCTTGGAAGCGGCCGGAGACCTGACTGAGAAAGCAACGATTGAATCTATTAACAAATTGATGGATTATCATGACCGCATTCGAACAACGCGAAACTCAGCCTTTGATATGCGTGCTGGCCTGGGGTTTATCAATTCGGCCTTATTGCCCCTCCTCGCCTTTTTGCTGGCAAATCTGACAGACGTGTTTGGCTTTTTCGTGCGTTTGTTGGGTAGTGGGCCTTAAGGTTCCGAATGAATTCAGATTTAAGGAACTTCCAGGGGGTTTATTTTCAGTTATTTACAGAGAGGGTATTAAAATGGAACAATGGGAATATCTTACAGTTTTTATTGAAGCGCACAAGGAACAAGCAGACATTATAGATTACACTCTAAATCCTGAAAAGGTAGCCGTCTACAGCCCGCAAGCCCTGATGCCGGAACTCAACCGGCTGGGGGCTAAAGGGTGGGAGCTGGTACACATGCAGCCCGCATATGTAGGCAAAAACGAGGATATTCTCGTGCATGAAGGCAGTGGTTCTCGTCGCTGGACGAATAAGTATTTTTGTGTTTTCAAACGGGGAATTTAGTATTTGAGACTTGCAAGGATTTATGTGGCCTTTGGTCATTAACCTTGCCGGTCTTTACCATCTATCTATGCGCGACGTGAGTATTATCGGCATTGGGCAGATTCCGGTGCAAAAGGTTCATAGCCACAGTTTGCGCCAGTTGGGGGCGGCGGCCGTTACCCAGGCCATGTCCGACGCCGGTGTAGACAAAGTGGACGCTCTCTTCGCCGGCAACATGCTCAGTGATGAACTGCAAGACCAAAAACATCTGGCTGCCCTCATCGCTGATGAAGCAGGATTAACAGGTATAGAAGCGCTGCAAGTGCGGGCGGCTACGGCCACCGGCGCGGCCGCTTTACGTATGGCTTATCTGGCCGTAACCAGCGGCGAAGCTGACCTGGCTGTAGCTGTCGGCGTAGAAAAGATGAGCGGCGGCAGCGCCACCCCTGCCCTGGCCAAAGCGCTGGACGCCGAACAAGAAGTGGCCGTGGGCGACACCCTCATCAGCAAAAATGCAGCCTTGATGCGCCTGTATATGGACAGTTACCAGATGCCGGAAGATGGTCTGGTTAATTTTGCCATAAACGCCCATGACAACGCTCTGCCCAACCCGAAGGCGCTGTTCCATAAGCCGGTAACGGCCGCAGATGTCCTAAACTCCCGTCCCATCGTCCCCCCCATTCGTTTACTAGATTGTTCTCCCATTTGTGATGGTGCGGCGGCCGTGATTCTGGCTCCCCATCATGAAGCCCGTGCCTTTACCGATAATCTGGTGCGTATTCTAGCTTCCAGCGTGGCCACTGATCGTTTTCGTCTGGACCAGCGCCAAAACCCTTTACATCTGGCAGCGGCTCATCTTTCGGCCCACAAAGCATTTCACCACGCCAACATCACACTTGAAGATGTGAGCTTTTTTGAAGTGCATGACGCCTTCAGCATCATGGCTTGTCTACTATTAGAAGCTGTAGGGTTTGCTGCACCAGGGCAAGGTTGGCGGCTGGCGGCCGACAAGCAAATCAGTATTCATGGAACTGTCCCCGTGGCCACGATGGGCGGTCTGAAAGCCAGAGGACATCCGATAGGGGCGACGGCCATGTACCAGACCTGTGAGATTGTTTTACAATTAACGGGGCGAGCCGGAGCCACGCAGGTTAAGAATCCGCAAATTGGCCTTTTACAAAGCGTGGGCGGGGTAGCTACCACTATCTTGACCCACCTCTTTAGTACATAAGCTTTATTTTCACAATCTCTTGACCCCACATACACTGTTACCCGGTACAATTGACCCAATCCAACAATTTACACAACAATTTTGGTAACCATTCACTCCCCCAAGGTGCCCGGCACTTATAAACGAGTGTGCTACTCCAGTAGACTTGGTAATAAAGTGCCGGACACCTGAATGGTTACCAATTTTGAATAGAAAGATTTCTTGTAAATTTGATAAGATATATTTGCAGAAATCTGTACAGACTTGTCTGCTCAAAAAACAATATTGGCAAGAGAAGAAAACAACAATCTATTCTTCATTGCAACCGAAAATCATCTAATCATGATCGAAGCACAAGCCGCAAAAAAAACCGGGCTACTCAATAAGTCCCAAACTAGCGATCTCCTCTCTCAAATAACCTATTTACCTGTCCCCGATCAAACTGGCACATTTCCCAGCGAAAAACATCCTGTCTGGCGTATATGTTTTGAAATAGGATCTGAAACAATCCAATATTTGGGTCTGGATGTGAATGGCGAAATTTCATTGGGCCGGGGTATAGACGCGCCTGATCTGGTAGATTTAACACCTTATGAGGCCGAACATCGGGGTGTTTCCCGGCAGCATGCAACCCTCAGGCCAACCCCCAATAATCTATATCTAATTGATTTTGGCAGTACAAATGGCACCTTACGGAATGATCGTTCGATAGGAACCAATACGCCTTATGCACTGGCCGATAATGACCGGCTGACGTTGGGCCACCTGGAAATGAAGATACAGATTGTAGAACGGCCGTATCTACAAACTACCCCCCTCAAACAAAAACCCGATCTGGTGGATGCCCTTTCTCAAATTGCCTCCGCTATCACCTCACAGCTCAATTTGGAAGAAGTGATGAATCAGGTTGCCGCCACCGCTATGTCTTTAACGGCCGCCGGTGAAACAACAATCTGGTTAGTAGATGAGAACAGCGGCGAACTGTTTTTGGAAGCGGAACTAGGTATAGATGACGCTCGTCTGCGACGCACAAGAATGCCAATCCGTGAAGATACTCCAGCCGGTCAGGTTATCAGTACAGGCAAACCCGTCCGTACCCATCGTCAGCCGGGTCAGGAAAAGCCGCAGTTAATGACCGGTTATCTGGTGGAAGCTTTAGCATTTGTGCCCATTACATTGGGCGGCGTTACATTCGGTGTGTTGTCGGCAGTCCATCACAAAAAAGGGCAGCTCTTTGATGCCCACGACGAACAATTGTTAAGCGCCATTGCTGACTTTGCCGCCATTGCCATTCAAAATGCGCGTCTGTACCAGGCCACAGATGACGCCCTGGCCCAACGGTTGACTGAATTAACCGCCCTCAATGAAGTTTCCCGCTCAGTGTCTGCATCGCTCGATTTGCAACGAGTTTATGAAGTGTTGGTCACTCAGGTTAATAAAAATTGGCCTGTAGAGCAGGTGCATATCTATGTGGTTGATACGCTGCTGAAGGCGCTGCGGCCGTTACACTGGTCAGCTTCAAATGAGATTCTATACCCGCTAGACCAAGGAATTATAGGTAAAGTGGCTTTGTCTGGTGTAGCTATTGTTACCAATGACATCACCACCCATCCCGACTACGATGCCGCTGTAGATCATATTAATGGTTCGGCTCCCGGTTCCCTGGCCTGTGTCCCTTTGAAGATTAAAAACGATGTCGTCGGTACGCTGGCCTTGTTTAATAAGGAAGACGGTATTTTTGCTGATGAGGATGTAACCCGATTGGAAGCGTTTGCTAATCCGGTTGCCACGGCCGTGGAAAATGCACGCCTCTTTGAAGAATCAGAACGACAGCGAGCCGCTATTCAAGCAACAGCGCACACCCTTTCCGAACCACTCATCGTTTTGGATCATAACGGTATGGTTTTGGTAGCAAATGATGCCGCCAATGTACTGTTAGAATCCAATATGTCGCAGATGTTTGAAGCCATCAGCCGCGGTGTAGGCATGACAACTGAAGTCAAGATCAAAGAAGAAACTTACCTTACTACCACTGAACACGTAGTGGAAGTGGGCACGATTATCGTCATGCAAAACATCACCTATGTAAAACGGCTGGAAAAAGATCGCTCCGAATTTATGCACATGCTGTCCCACGATCTCAAAAACCCGCTAACGGCCATTAACGGCTGGTCATCACTTTTGGAACGTACGGCTGAATTGGACGACAAAGGTCAGCGCTTTTTGCAAGAGATCAATGTCGCCGCCGATAGAATGTTAGAAATGATCAACCAGCTTCTACAAACTGTTTCTCAGGATGACTCCATGATCCTGAAAAGCGCTCCCTGTGATTTACAGGAAATCATTAATCGTGTGATGCAAGATGTAGAAGGGGTTGCTTTACAAAAATCAATTCAAATCTCATACACCTGCCAGGGTCAGCCATTTGATATTGGGGGAGATCGAATTCGTCTGTACCACATGATTCTGAATCTACTAGACAATGCCCTTAAATATTCGGGGTCTGGAACCCGTATTGATATTGTGACCAGTTATGCGCCCGATTGGATTCGAATTGTGGTAAAAGATAATGGCCCTGGTATTCCTAAAAAAGATTTACCCCATGTGTTTGATAAATATTATCGGGGGATTCAAGATTCATTGCAGGCGTTGGAAGGTACGGGGGTGGGGTTAGCGGCCGTAAAAAATATTGCCGAGAGTCATGGCGGTTCCATTTTCGTCCGCAATGGTGAACAACGGGGAGCAATATTCACCATCAAACTACCCGGCGGTTTAAGAATAGACCACACCAAGATGTAGGGTTTGCTGTTCCGTAAACGGTAAATTGGTGTCGGTAACTGATTTGCCAAAAGGACAATCTTTATGCCTACCTTTTTTGGTTGCCAAATGGATGTATCTTTATCGGGCAACAGAACCAATTTTAGAAGCATGGTGAAAACCCGTTGGGCAAGACGCCGATCTTGCCCAATCTTCAGTTTGTCTGTGGCGTTTGTATTATCTAGGCCGTGTCGATCATTTTATTGGCATCGCCTAACCGGTTCGCCCTTTGATTTGATTTGAAACCCACCCAAATAATATGGCAGATTTGAGTATTGAAACGACCGTCCAAACCCAAACCAATCTCCTACATATTGCCGGATTGGATGAGGCTGGTCGAGGCGCTTTGGCCGGGCCTGTGGTGGCAGCGGCCGTCATTCTGCCCCTCAACAATCCCAAAGCCCTGGCCCAACTTGCCGCCGTAAACGACTCCAAACAACTCTCCCCCATAACCCGCAGCGCCCTTTCTGCACACATCACCCAATACGCCCTGGCTTATGGTATTGGACTGGCAACGGCCGACTGTATTGATGAAATCGGTATTATTGCTGCCACCAAACAAGCGATGTGCGCGGCCGTTGCCCAACTTTCGCCGGCCGCAGAATATTTATTGGTAGACGGCCGTATTTGCCTGACTACCCTCAACCTCCCCCAACAAGCCATCATCCGTGGCGATGCCCAAAGCGTAAGCATTGCTGCCGCCTCCATCCTGGCCAAAGTGACCCGCGACCAGTTCATGATTGAGTTAGACGGCCGTTATCCGACCTACGGATTTGCCCAACATAAAGGGTACGGAACCCCCCAACACCTGGCCGCTCTGCAAAACAGTGGCCCCTGCCCCTTACACCGCCGCTCTTTCGCCCCCCTCCGCCAAACCCTTGAAAATAATGAATTATGAACAATGAATTGTGAACGGTTCCCCACTTCACAATTCATTATTCTAATGCCTCAATTTTGATAATTTAGTTCGATGTCGTATAATTCCACTCAGTACAATTCTAAGACGAATGGAAAGTGTGAATATATGACTCATGGAAATGATTCCCATAAACAGCAGCGCTGGATTGATTTCGTACAATCCGTCAGCCCAGATGTCACCCCTCAAGCAGTACGTCTGGTGGGCGAATGGCGCCGCTTCGGCCACGCCCTGCGCCACATCAGCGAAGCCAGCATTGCCAACAGCGGCCTGACTGAAGCCCAATATCTGGTTCTGATGAGCCTCTACATTCACGAAAACATCGAAGACGGCCGTATGCTCAACCCTTCCGAAATTAGCAAATGGCGCGGAACCAGCCGCAACACCATCAGCTCCCTCATACGCGGCTTGGAAAACGACGGCCTGATTGAACGCCACCTGGATACCCAAGATCGGCGCAAATTCAACATCTGCCTGACAGACAACGGCCGTACCCTGGTCAGCCAATACGCCCACAAACAGTTCAGTATCGTCGGCGGCTGCTTTAGCAAACTCAGCAATCAAGACCAAACTGAGTTAACCAACTTACTCATCAAACTCAAACAAAACTTAAATGAAGCTAGGACACAATTGGAGATTGGAGATTAAAGATTGGGAGATTAAAGACTAATCTCCAATCTCTAATCTCCCAATATATCTCATAAACAGGAGACCCATCTATGCAAGCAGTCGGAAACAAACCTCGCAAACGCGGCCGTGCCCGGATGAACAACAAATCTCTAGGCCGGGCCATTCGCTACGTGAGCCAATATCCCAAAGTCACTGCCGGAGCCGTCCTTGCCCTCATCGTCGCTACCCTGGCCCAATTAGCCGTACCTCAACTGGTGCAGAGAATCATAGACACCATTACCAGCAACACCCTCAATCAGGTCATTTTAGGGCTGCCCGCCAATGTACAAACCTTCACCGCCGACCGGCTGGCCCTGGACCTGACCGCTGCCCAAACTGATTTAAATGGAGCTGAACGGGCTATCATTTTAGCGGGCCTGTTCATTGTCGCTTTTGCCATTGCCCGCGGCCTGTTCGCCTTCACCCAAAGCTATCTGTCCCAGGTATTGTCGCACAACATCGCCTTTGAGCTGCGAAACGACCTCTTTTCCAAAATTCAGCGGCTCAGTTTCAGCTACCATGACCGCAACCGCACCGGCCAACTCATGATTCGCGCCACTGACGACGTGGAAAAATTGCGCCTCTTTTTGGGACAAGGGCTTCTATTAGCTTTACAATCCATCTTACTGCTGGTGGGCACATTGCTCATCCTCTTCTACACCAACTGGCGCTTAACGTTGGTCGTCCTGCCCCTGTTACCCATTGCCTTGATCAGTTTTATGATTTTTGGCAGCCTGGCCCAACCCTTATTCGGGGAAGTCCAACGCCGTCTGGCTCGTGTAAATACGATTCTGCAAGAAAATCTGGCCGGGTTCAAAGTCGTTAAGGCGTCCGTTTCAGAACCGCGTGAACAGACTCATTTTAAGGGCGCAATTGATTCTGAGTTAGAGCAGCGCGTCCACATCGCCCGCGTCTTTACCTTCCTATTCCCGTTCATTTTCCTGGTGATGAATATGGGGCAAGCGGCCGTCTTGTATTTTGGCGGCCGTCAAATTTTGAACAGCACATTGACTTTGGGTGAATGGCAAAAGTTCAGCCTTTACCTCATCTACCTCTTTATGCCCATAGGCCAATTAGGGTTTATCATTTCGTTGATGGCCCAAGCGTCAGCCAGCGCCGACCGCATTTTTGAAATTCTGGATACCAAAAATGATGTGGAAAATAAGCCAGATGCGGTTGATTTGGCAGAGGTCAACGGCCGTATCCAATTCCAAAACGTCACCTTCCGCTACTTTGAAGGCAGCGAACCAGTCTTAGAAGATATAAACTTGACGGCCGAACCGGGACAAACCATCGCCCTGCTCGGCGGAACCGGCAGCGGCAAAACAACCATCATCAACCTCATCCCCCGCTTCTATGATGTCAGTGTGGGACAGGTGACGATAGATGGCCGTGACATACGCGATGTGACTATTGAAAGTTTACGCCAACGCATCGGCATCGTCCTGCAAGAAACCACCCTCTTCAGCGGCACCATACGCGACAATATTTCCTTCGGCCGTCCCAACGCCACCGATGAAGAGATTATTGCCGCCGCCAAAGCGGCCGCTGCCCATGATTTTATTATTGAATTTTCTGGTGGGTACGAGACGGCTGTAGGCGAACGCGGCTCCACCCTCAGCGGCGGCCAAAAACAACGTCTGGCCATCGCCCGCGCCCTACTCATGGACCCCCACATCCTCATTTTGGATGATTCTACCAGCAGCGTAGACTTGAACACCGAATACGAAATTCAAAAAGCGCTGGACAAACTAATGGAAGGGCGCACCAGCTTTGTCATTGCCCAACGGATCAGCACCGTCCTCAACGCCGACCAGATTCTGGTGCTAGACAAAGGCTGCCTCGTCGCCCGCGGCGTCCACGAAGAACTAATGGAAAACAGCCCTATCTATGCCGAGATTTACCATTCACAGCTTTCAGAGGATGTAGAACTTAGCTAATTGCGGATTGCAGATTGCAGATTGCGGACAGTTAATTCCCCATTCTGCAATCCGCAATCGGAGACTCCTATGTTAGATCGTCAAGCCCAACTACTGGGCACAGAAGCCCGCAAAGCAGATAGCGTCAGCGGAACCATCAAACGTTTTGGCGTTTATTTTCGGCCGTATTGGGCGCCCATCATCATGGTACTCATCGCCCTAATCGCCAGCACCTGGATGCAGGTTCGCATCCCCTACCTTACCGGTCAGGCGGTAGATTGTTACCTGACCCCATATGTCAACCAGCAAGCTATCGTCGGTTCAGAAGGCGGGGCTATACCGGCCGGCATGAGCGACTTGATGGCGCAGGCCTTTGGCGACAATGGCGCGGCCGCTAACAACTGTACCTATACCACCATCAACCCCACAGCCACATATGAAGAAGCATTGGCCGGTTTCACCCAAATCATCCTGGTGATAGTGCTATTCTACGTGTTGAGCGCCGGCCTGACCGGCCTGACCTTTTATATGATGAGCTGGGCTGGGTTCCATGTCTTGCGCGACTTGCGGGGCGACATTTTTCAGCACATCCACCGCCTCACGCTGGGCTACTTTACCAGGCATGAAGTCGGCGATGTGATGAGCCGTTTAATCAATGATATGGACACTATCCAACAAATTATCGGCTTCGGGCTGGTGCAGGTTACCAGCGGCACCCTGCTGATTGTGTGGATTGTTTACACCATGTTCAGCGACAATATTCCCTTTTCCATCGTCAGCCTCATCACTCTGCCCCTGATGATTATTCTCACTAAATGGTTCTCAGATCAGGCCCGGAAAGCATTTCGCCAAGCACGTAAAGAAATCGGCACAGTCAATGCTGATTTACAGGAGAGTATTTCCGGGGTACGAGAGGTGCAGGCGTTTAGCCGTGAAGATGAGAATATTGAACAGTTTCGCAGCAGCAATGCCGCCAACCGGGACGCTAACATTAAAGCTCAGGCTTATACCAGTGGTCTGGCGCCCACGTTAGAAGCGCTCAGTTACATTAGTTTGGCTGTTGTTGCGGCCGTTGGCGGTATTGCAATTTTGAATGGAGCCGGCTTTTTTGGCACGACCGTTTCATTGGGTCTGATTATTACCTTTATCGCCTACACGCAGCAATTTAACCGTCCCGTCCAGCAAATTGCGCTGCTGTGGACAAATATTCAAAGCGCCATTGCCGGCGGCGAACGCATCTTTAATTTACTGGATGAAATCCCGGAGCTGACCGATAAACCCGACGCCATTGAAATGCCCCAGATTGAAGGAGAGGTGCGTTTTGAAAATGTATGGGCTGAATATAATCCGGGCGAACCAGTGCTGAAAGGGATAAACATTGCCGCCCAACCGGGACAATCAATCGCTATTGTGGGGCCAACGGGCGCGGGCAAAACCACCATCATCAATTTGCTGCCTCGTTTTTGGGATGTGACTGACGGCCGTATCACCATTGACAACCTCGATGCACGCGACGTCACCCAGGCCAGCCTACGCCAGCAAATCGGTATTGTGCTGCAAGACACTTTCCTATTCAGCGACACCGTAATGAACAATATCCGCTACGCCAGCCCCGACGCCAGCGATGAAGAGGTGATGATGGCCGCCAAACTAGCACGCGCCCACGACTTCATCGAACGATTGCCGGATGGATACGAGACAATTCTGGGCGAACGCGGCTCTGGTTTAAGCCAGGGGCAGCGGCAGCTTATCTCTATTGCTCGGGTGGCCCTCAGCAACCCGCGCATTCTCATTTTAGACGAGGCCACCTCCAGTGTAGACACACGCACAGAACGGGAAATTCAGGCCGCGTTTGAGAAATTGTTACATGGCCGTACCAGTTTCGTCATCGCCCACCGCCTCAGCACCATTCGCAATGCCGATCAAGTATTGGTGTTAGACCATGGTGAAATAATCGAGCAGGGAACCCACCGTACCCTGCTGCAAGCCAAAGGCTTTTACTATGATTTGTACATGAGCCAATTTCGCCGCCAAGTAGATGCCGGTGAATCCGACGTGGATATAGCCGAAGAAAGGGATACTTTTTTTGTACCCGGGGATTGATTGGGCAAATATGGCTTTGCCTTTACCGGCTGTGAGATTTATGTTCAGAAGCAGCGAAGTTGAAATAATTGATAATTTGCTGCGCCAGAGTATAAACGGCCGTGTCCTCATCCCGTCTAAATACCCGTACACCCAAAGCATCGCTTTCACGCACCATTGTTTCATTCATGCGCCGGTCATGTTCTAAAAATTTCGACCACATCGCTTCCCCGTTAAGCAAATCGTGAATCCAGCTCTTCATCGCCAGCCGCTCCGTTTGCGTTTCCCATTCCTGAATGACCATTTGTCGGGGGGCATCCAGGCAGACAATGTTTGGCAAATGGGCTGCCTGAGCAATGATAGAGGGATGTGTGAAGCCGCCATCAATCAGCAGCGGAGATGTCAGGTTGGTTGGGGATAGATCATCAGCCAGTAAGTCCAAAAACTCAGCGTTGGTAGCCTGGTTGAGGGCGTCAAATTCTTCCCAGGACAAAGCCATGACCCAGGCCAGCGGACTTTCTGCGCCAAACCAGGCGACGCTGGCAGGATGCCGTTCAGGAGAGTAGTGGGGTTGGTAATGGCCGTAAATAAACGCATCCATATCATACACCGTCGCCTGTGTCATTTGGGAAATAGTTTGGCAGATAGTAGATTTGCCGGTAGCCGACCCTCCTAATACCCAATAGATATTAGGGCTTGCGGACAAGATTTTTTGTGCTTTTTGAATAAGGGCTTGGTTGACAACAAACATATAACCCAGAGTATAAAAGCAAACGGCCGTATTGACAAAAAGTACGGCCGTTCCATGCCCACAATTTGCCAACCTTTGTTACAATGGATCATAATGAAATGGCGTCGAGTACGAAAGTCGAAATATTGGCGGTGGCTGCGGCCGCTGCGGGCTGTCTGGCGAGATACACTCTTGTTAGTGCGTCAATTTGTGTGGCCGCTGTTATTTTTCAGTACGGCCGTACTCATCGGCGGTTTCACCTACCATAACCTGGCCCGGCAGTTAGGCGAACCCATCGGCAGCAGCGATCTGGGTGAAGCCATCTACCATGTCCTGGGACTCACCTTCTTCCAACCCCTCGGCGACGAACTGCCCGACGATGTACGCCTGGAACTGTTCTACTTCATCATGCCCATCATCGGCCTACTCGTATTAGCCCTGGGATTAACCGACTTTGGTATTCTACTTTTTAATCGCCGCCAACGCGGCAAGGAGTGGGAAATGGCCGTCGCTTCAACCTTCAATAAACATGTCGTTCTGGTTGGTTTAGGACATTTAGGATTTCGGGTGGTCAAAGAACTGCACGATCTCGATCAGGAAGTGGTAGCAATCGAGCATGTGCCGGACGATGAGTTGGTAGCCCAGGCTCAGGCCATGGGCATTCCCGTACTGGCCGGGGACGCTCGCCGCGAAGAAGAGTTACGCGGGGCCGGCATTGTTAAAGCGCGGGCATTGGTTATCTGCACCCAAAACGACAGCGTCAATCTGCAAATAGCCTTTAAGGCGCGTAAACTCAATCCCCACATCAATATTGTCATTCGTATTTTTGATGATGAATTTGGCCAGTCTATTCAGGAGCAGTTTGGCTTCCGGGCGATGAGCGCCACCGGCATGTCGGCGCCGGTATTTGCCACGGCCGCCGCCAACGTAGATATTACCCGCCCCATTACCATTGAAGGGGAATCGCTCAGTCTAGCCCGGCTAGAAATTCAACCCCTCTCCAACCTGATAAATCAAAGTATGTCCGACCTAGAACAAAACTATGACGTTAGTGTGGTGTTGCTGCGGCAAGACGGGGTATCTACCTTTCACCCGGCCGGAGATTGCCAATTAAAGGAAGGAGCCACCATCGCCATCCTGGCCGGACATTCACAAATCAGCCACCTGGTAGACGATAATACCGCGTAGGGCTTGCCCGTAAATAACTATGGCATCAATTCGGGATCATTATTTTCTGGAATTGGCCTAAGTCAGTCCGCTGATTGAAGCCAGCACTTAATAAACTTGGCAAACATGGTTGGTTCCCGGTTCAACAGCCAACGTAAAATATTGCTGTTCCCCCAAAAGCCATGTTGGGCATAATAGCGAAACATTCTTAGCAGTGTATCAATCGCATAAGGAGGAAGGCCGTTCTGTTGGGCATTATTTTGCCATTCTGCTAAGGGTTGGCTCACGGCCGTAACCTCTCGCTCCAACACCGCCCCCATAATTTCAGCCATCTGGGTTTGAGTCAAAATTTCTGGCCCGACCAATTCATAAATTGCCCCGCTGTGCCCCGGTTGTGTCAAGACAATAGCGGCCGCTTCGGCAACATCGGCTAAGTCTACCAGACTCATTGGGGTAGAGACAGGGTAGGGAACGCGGTAAAGGCCATCTTCTACAACGGCCGTCCAACTTGCCAGAATATTTTGCATATAAGCGGCCGGCTGCAAAATGGTAAACGGCAAACCAGAGGCAAAAAGCGCCTCTTCCACCCGCAGTTTACACCAATGATGGGACATCGCTTCTGTTTGGGGATGCAAAACGGAATGATAGCCAAAATGGGAGACGCCATTGCGCTGGGCGGCGGCAATACCCATCTCGGCAATCTCCACTTCCTGGGGGTGCATGTTAGGGCAGATGTGGTAGAGGGTGTCTATATTTTGGGTGGCCTGACGCCACACGGCAGTCGCCAACACATCCCCCACAACTACCTCCACCGCGCCAATATCCTGCACTATTTCAATCTGCTCATGGCGACGAACGAGGGCGCGCACGGCCGTACCCCGTTTTGCCAATGCTCCAACCACTGCCTGCCCCGTTTTACCGGCCGCACCCGTCACCAAAATACGCATAAGCTTCGCCTCAAACCGACAAGTTTTACACGGATAGGGGGAACACTGTTTTTAAGTCTATATCGGTGTTTCCTCTTTATCCGTGTCAGAAGATTATGTCTTCTCAGATACAGGCAATCCAACTTTAATCCTTATTGCGCTTTTTGTAGATTCCTCTAAGTCCAAAAAACCTCCTTGCTGATTTATACCAATTTGGCAAACAAGCAACCGTGGATCATCACCTAAATCATAGTATTTAGAATAGAACCCGATATCGTAATGTATGGTCACAAATCGTGGCTCACTTGTTGATTCTATCAATATTTTTCGAGTTGGGTTAGTAGGTTCTGGCACTGAAAATAACATATCCAATGTAGATAATAGTAGTCGCTTGTCAGCCCAAACATTAGGGATATTCTCAATCGTTAGCTGGTCAGTAGTGATATTAAGTTCCTCTATGAGCTGTCCCAAATTGACTTTCTCCGGTCTGAAATTTTCCCATTGAGAAAACAGAACTATCCGCATTGTATTATTTATATCTTCAAAAATATCTAACACTCTTTGGGCGCTCTTTCGAATATAGTCCAAAGAGCTTACCTGTTTTTCATTAAGTGTATCAAATTCCTGCTCGTCCAATAATATGGTCGAATATCCGATTATTACATTCGCAGGGGTGCGAATTTCAAAACCAAGGTTGGTGAGTAATTGTCGAAAAATTTTATTTTCCATCTGTAAATTCTTCACTTGTTGCTCGATAGATTCTTGACCAGATTCAGAAGAGTTTGTCATAGCAATTAATGATTGTGCTTTATCAGTGCGGCAGAAAACCTAACAAATGTTTATTAATGACTGACTAACCGTTTGGGCCAGTTGGCAAGTTGTAAAGCGTGGCGCACATCCACACCGTGTTCCTGTTCATGTCCGGCCCAGATGAGCGGCCAAAAGTAGCCGGGCAATGTGGCTCCCCAGGGCGTTTTGAAGGTGCAGGCCAAATCATGGTCAGATAGTTCGGCCAACAATTGCATCATCTCTGCCCGTGTGCTTTGGAAATCTTGCCATACTTCATCCCAGGGTTGCTCTTTACGCGCGGCCGCGTGGGGATTATTAAATGCGTCAAAATCGGTAATCGTATAATCAAATTCCGGTATTTGTCCGGCCGCCAACTGCCGCAATCCATCTACAGCCACAATCTCCCAATCAGTTAGATGACCCAGCAAATCTTTCATTGTCCACACACCGCACACAGGGCGCGTGGTTAACTCATCTGGCGGCAGCAATGGCAGCAATGCCAGGAATGCTTTGCGGGTGGCGTTCAAAATTGCCTGCGTGATGAATTTGGGGGTTGCTTCACGGACTTTTTCAGGTGGAAGGGTTTGGCGCATTTGGGTTAGTTGACGGCCGTGATCCATATCATGCAGGTAACGCCAATTAGCCCAGGCGCGCATACTGGTTTGCCAGCCCCAGGGCATGGCGATGCGGCGGTGTAGCTCGGCGTCAGACAGCCGTTTGAGAACAGTCCGAAAGCCGCCTCGCTCTTTAAGCAGCATGGTTACGGCCTGTTCCAATGGGATGGTTTCAAATTGGGTCATCAGATCGGCGTTGTACCGGGCTAAGGCTTCCTCGTCGCCTATTTCCTGAATGTCTGCCAGACGGCCGTCGCTAATCATCTGCATCCGCTTGGTGTGGAAAGCGTCATAGTAGGCCACATGGGCGATGAGGTTTTTCACCGTCCAGCCGGGCAACGCTTCTTGCGTCGTGAGGGTGTCGGCGCTAAGGCCGCGCAGTTGCCACAGAAAATCAGCCCGTTCAGCCTGTAATCGGGCTTCAAAATACAGCCGCCATTCGGCCAATATCTCTTGAATGTGGGCGATGTGTTCCCGTTCATGTTCCAACAGGCGACGCAGGACTTTGCGTACAGACCATTCTTCCTGGGGATGGTTGGTAAAGTGGGGTTGTGTTTGCACGGCCGCAAGCTGATCGTCGCTAAATTGTTGGATTGTGGTCACGGCCGTGCGCCGTACCGCCCGCAAAACGCCCATTATCCCACCCTCAGTCAACACTGGTTCTTTCCCGGTTAGACGAGAAATATACCACAGTTCGCCACCACCAATATGACGCAGTATTTCGTTGATGCTCATACGGTTGGCAGTGGGTTTCCAGTTTCGCATGGCAGTAATGAGCGGCCGTACCAGCGCTAATAATTCAGCCCGATTTTGGGCGGTGATTTGCAAATAGCGATCCACCTCATCCCGACTGATGGGTTGGCGTTCGGGGGTGAACAACGGCTCTTTCCCCATCCGTTCCGCCACAACAACCTCAATTTCGCCGCTTTCGTTACACATTGTTTGGAGAGTTTGGGTGACGGCCGTGAGCGCGGCCGTTTCTGAAACCCCGCTGCCAAAACAACCCGGTACGGATAAAACGTGGGCTATCACCTGCCCATTCTGACTTTGTTCGAGATAAGCTCTGTAAATAATCATAGAAATATTGTACGCCATTTCATCGGAGAACACCGCAATTAACAAGAAATTGCCAAAATTAGCACACCGGTTTATAAATTGAGTAAAGTACTCTGGAAAATTGGTTTAATTACATGTATTAATGGTTAGTATGGCTGATATGTTCATTGAAACATGCAAAGAAACACACGTCAACTTTGAGTGCAAAAGCCAATGTAACTGTCACGAATTACTTCTGTGACCAGGTTGTTAATCAGGATAAAGGGGGGACATGTCTCAAAAATCCAAGATAGTTCTTGCAAGCGCTACTATACTATTCTCAGTTTTGTTGGGAGGTTTTTTATATTGGGTATTTCTACAAGGGGGGCCGTCTTCGTGGGGCAGAAAACCAGCATTCGCAAAAGCAGAAGATGATGAAATATTGATTATCCTGGCAAACTCCGAAAAAAAACAAGGCACGGATTTAAATTTGATTGAAATACAGAAAGCCATCATAGAACAGACTGAAATTTACGGGGTTGACAATATTCGAGTCGAACTGTTTCCTTATGACTTTAATTTGAAAGACAAATATGAAGTAAAGTTTTTTGTTGATGATTATAATGCAGCATTATTATTAGAACTTGAAAACACTACAGATGTTCAAGAAATAAATCTTTACGTTTTCAAAAAAACTAATTTGAGTTTCCACGGAGATTTACTGACGATGGAACAATGGCAAATAGATGCTGATCAACTCCCAAGAGTTGGTAATGATCTGGGAACTATTATAAGTGGTTATGCAACGGCCGTGACTGAAAACTATTCAGCAACCCATAAGATCGCCGAAGAATTAGACAGTCAAATAAAAATTGAAGAAACACCCAGCCCAGATACCTCTATTAAATATTTTTTCATCGCTTGGCTTTACCAGATGACCTGGGAACCTGAAAAATCCCTGCAATTTTACGAGCGTGTCCTCGAAAATGATCCTTTCCATGTAGAAACATATAACAACATGGCATTACTTTATTACAATTTTTATGAGCTAGACGAAGCTTTTAACAGTATCGAGCAAGCTATAGAATTCAATCCGACTTTACCGGAACCATACGCCAACCGAGGCATGTTTTACTTTGATAATTACGAAATCGAATTAGCCCTTGCCGACCTCGACAAGGCAATTGAATTGAATCCAAACTATGCCTGGGCATATTATCAAAGAGGTTCTATCAAGAAACTTGAAGGGAATAGAGAGGATGTTATTGAAGATTTTAGTCGAGTTTTAACACTTACACCGGATAAGGTCTTAATAGAATCAATTTCTAACACTTACATATGGTGGGCTTTAGATGAACATGCTAATGGAAATTATGAAAGCGCTCTAAATTATTACGACCAGGCTCTTGATATCCATCCTGAAAATTCAGAGGCGTACTTTCAAAGAGGAACAACCCGATATGCAATTGGTGATCAAGAAGGAGCTATAGCCGATCACGAGAAATTTATAGAAACAAGTGAATATTTAGCTTGGGATTATTCCAAGCGTGCTGAAATCCGCCATAGATGGGGAGACTTAGATGGAGCATTAGATGATTACTCATCCGCAATTACTCTTGAACCTCAAGTCTCCATGTTTTATTTATCCAGATCAAAAATCTATCATAAGCTTGGAAAAGACGGAGAAGCTGTATCCGATCTTGAGACAATTGGAAGGATCCAACCAAATCAGGTGTGGACATATCTAGAAACAGGCAAAATCAGACAGGAATGGGGTGATTTGGAGGCAGCAATTGCGGATTATTCAAAAGCAATAGAATTAGAGCCTGATAACCCCAATGCTTATTTGGAACGTGCCAATACTCGATTGGAAAGCGGAGACCTGGAGGGCGCATTCACAGATTACAACACATTTATTGAATTAAATCCGGATGATGCTGCTTGGGCATATAACGAACGCGGAAAAAACTTGAATCGATACGGAGAGACAGAAAGAGCCATACAGGATTTTAATAAAGCTATAGAGCTAAATCCAGACTTTGATGTTGCATTTCTCAACCGTGGCTTTGCACACCTTTGGCTTGATGAATATGAAACAGCTTGGTCTGATTTTGAACAAGTAATTCAACTAAACCCGGATTACGCACGAGCATATACAGGAAAGGGTCTTGTTTATTTTTATCAAAACGAACTGGCTGAATCATTAATTGAATACGCAAGATCCATCGAAATTGATCCCACAGACGACTATACATTTACAAATCGTGGTATTTCATTTTATCATCTGGATCGAATTGATAGAGCAATCGAAGATTTTGACAGAGCCATTGCTTTAGACTGGAATTATCCTTGGAGTTATGCTTATCGTGGTTTAGCGCGTTATGAAAAAGATGATTTTGAGGGAGCCATAGTAGATTATGATAAGGCAATCGAATTTAATCTGAAAACAGCCTGGATTTATGATCATCGTGGTATAGCTTGGTATCATAAAGGTAATTATCAAAAAGCCATAGACGATTTCACAATCACGATTGAACTTGATCCTTTTTACACCAATTCATACTGGGGACGTGGGCGAGCATATCAACAAACAGGGCAATTCGAAGCCGCAATATCTGATTATTATCAGTATCTAGAATTGGATCCTGAAGCAAGCAATCGAAATACCATTGAAGAAATGATTCTTGAAGTTGAAGATCAACTAAAGTAATTTCACATAGATTATCTTGGAGAACTCGTAAAAAGGAGACAAAATGAGTCAACCGAATTTTGATTTAACGGGAAAAGTGGCCCTGATTACCGGGGCGTCGCGGGGGATTGGGCAGGCGATTGCGGGGGTGTATGCGGCCGCCGGAGCCAAAATCGTTCTAGCCAGCCGCAAGCAGGCCGGACTGGACACCGTAGCCGAAATCATTCGCAGCAATGGGGGGGAAGCGCTGCCCATTGCCGCCCACACCGGCAGCGAGGAAGCGGTAAATACCCTGGTGCAGCAAGCCACAGAAGCGTATGGCGGCATTGATATTGTTGTCAATAACG
>JAAEOP010000563.1 GCA_024223125.1 Chloroflexota bacterium | reverse complement strand
TCCATTTTTTGTAACAATCCGTAGATAATGGGTAGATCGTCTACCCGTTCTGTGTTGATTCGTTTGTCTGGTACACTCATCATAATTCATAGGTGTACCAAATTTGCTTTTTATGTCAAAATTTAAGCGAACGTCGAGTAACTAAAGAGAGGAATGAAGTTTATGCACTTGTATTTAATTCGTCATGGTCAAAGTTTTATTAATCTGAAAGATTGGAAGAAGGGGAATTTGGATGAAGGGTTAACCCCGCTGGGACAGCGGCAGGCCGATGCTTTATCTTGCTGGCTGCCCGGTGAAATCGCCCAGATTGACGCTTTGTATGCCAGTACAATGCGCCGCGCTCAAGAAACTACCCAACCCATCGCCACTATGTACGATATCCCCATCATCAATGATGACCGCCTGCGCGAAGTGGGCAACAACCGGCTGGACCATACCCCCTGGCCCAGTGATGATTTGCCGGAATATGGCAGCTTTTGGGGCAGTGAACGGCCGTTTGCCACCATCACCCCCACCCGTGAACTAGGCGAATCCCTGATGCACTTTCGCGTCCGTGTAGGTCATTTTATTGAAGAGCTAATTGAAAAACACCGTGAACAAATCGTGGTGGCTGTTTGTCATGGGGGTGTCATTGAACTGGCTTTTGACCATATGTTTAACATTGGCCCCTTTCGCCGCTGTGAAGTGTGGAGCAAAAACACAGGCATTGCCCATTTTGAATATGTAGAGCATCCTTCACGGGAAACATGGCGGCTGCATTATCATGGCTGTGTAGAACATCTGCAAGACCTGGTCCGCACCGACGGCCGTGGCTCTGGTGAGTTTGACGGCCGTGAAGCAAGTAAGTAAGGTGGACTTCGCAACTGCTGCCGCGAATTCATTTGCTAAATGATGAATAAACCAGTTTGAGTTATACTTAAAATCAGACTTCATATGGTACTGCTAAGGTGTGACACACTTGGTAAGTGCGTCGCATCTCTGAGGAATAACAGATGATTGATAAATCAAATATTGAACCGCTTTCAACCATAGACGCCGCTTGGCTGCGAATGGAAGATCCGACCAATCTGATGATGGTTTCGGGAGTGTTAACGTTCAAAGAACCGCTGGATATTCACCGTCTACGAGATGTGATCGAAAATCGGCTGCTGAACTTTGATCGTTTCCGCAAGCGTGTTGTTCAACCTAACATTCCTTTTGCATCCGCCTATTGGGAATATGATCCCAACTTTGATTTAGATGCCCACCTGCATCATATAGCCTTACCCAAACCGGGTGACAAGGCAGCTTTGCAACAAATGTCCAGTGAACTGATGAGTATACCTCTGGACTTTTCCAAACCACTATGGATGATTCATCTTATTGATAATTATGAGGGCGGTGCGGCCGTTTTTGTGCGCCTGCATCATTGTATTGCCGATGGTATGGCGCTGGTCTTCGTGTTGCTATCTCTAACTGACCTGACCCCCGATGCTTCCAATCGTCCTCCCAAAGACAAACCCCAACAACCGGCCAGCAGACGTGGTTTTCTAGGCGGCGTTGTCACCGTTTTTGGCAAACAATCCCGGAAAGTGGTCAGCGCTGGTTTGGGCTTTACCAGTAAAGTGGTTCATCATAGTGTACAAATTTTGCGGGAACCAACACACATCTGGGATATTGCCCAATTTGGCGGTGAAAATGCCTTTGCTACCGCCCGGCTGGTTTTGCGGGGAAATGATCCTCTGACTTTATTCAAGGGAAAATTAGGCGTGAGCAAACGGGCCGCCTGGTCACAGTCGTTGCCTCTCAAAGATGTTAAAGCCATTAAAAAGGTCACCGGAACCACCGTCAATGATGTTTTGGTGGCGGCGATGGCCGGCGGACTGCGTCGCTATTTGCAACAAAATGGACAAGAAGTGAATGGCTTAAACTTTCGCGCGGCCGTACCCGTCAACCTGCGTACCCCAGAAGAAATGGGAACCTTAGGCAATAAATTCGGCCTGTTATTTCTCACCCTGCCCATTGGGGTGGCTGATCCCTTAGAACGACTCAATGAAGTTCACAACAACATGCAAGCGTTGAAAAACTCCAAAGAAGGGCCGGTAGGGCTGGCCATTCTCAGCAGCATGGGGGTCACACCAACTGAGTTTCACAGTATATTGTTAGAGATGTTTGGAGCCAAGTTAACGGCCGTGATGACCAACGTGCCCGGCCCGCCCATGCCTTTGTATATGGCCGGTGAGCGTATTGACAACATCATGTTTTGGGTTCCGCAGTCAGGTCGTGTAGGGCTAGGCATCAGCATCATCAGCTATGCCGGCAAGGTGTATTTGGGTGTGGCTACCGACGCTGGTCTGGTTCCGGATCCGGAACGGATTATTGATGGTTTTTACACTGAATTTGCCGAACTATTGTCTCTGGCCAAAGAAGCGGAAGCAGTAGCGGCCGAAGATACAAAACAGACTGAATCCAAAGCGGCCGTGGAAGCAGCCCCGGCTCAACCAACGGCCGAGGACGATGTTTCCCTACCATCCCCGAACAATGGTGATTTAGATTTACAGCATATCAACGGCATCGGTCCCATTTTTGCCACCCGGCTAGTCGCAGCCGACATCCATTCAGAAGCAGATTTGAAAGCCAAATCGGCCGACCAATTAGCCGGCATCCTAAAAATCAGCCCCGCCCGTGCCGCTAATATTCTGGCTGAAGTGTAGAAAAGAAGGGTTCTCTGAGCTTATTTCCAAGCCCATCCTGACGAGATTCCAGCCAACATTGGCCTTTACGTTGTGCCCAATCTGAACCCGGATGCTGTGATGATAGCGCCGGGATTGGTTGACGGCCGTCTCAATGCTAATGGCGTAGATTTGAACCGTAATTGGGATTGTCGCTGGCAGGAAAACAACAATATTTTGGGTGAGTTTGTGGCTGGCAATAGTAATACGGCCGTACAAAATCAACTTGGCCCCCCCCATCTCCCGAACAAATTGCCAATAATTTTAGCCTGCAAGATTTTGCCAACGGCACAATTATGTATTTTGCCGATAATGGGGCCAAAACGTATATCTTGTTTACGTTGGAAAATGGGTGGGGGCTGCCTTGAAATCGGCCTCGAATTACGCAGTTACACTGAGTTGTGTCATTCCGAGAAATCTATAGCGGCTGATATCGCTATGGATTTCTCGGAATGACAGGAGTAACATCGTTTCTACCGGACAGACTCAGTGTAAACGTAGATTGTTCATAAGCCGTCACCACGAACTACTCCGGTGTAGGCGATGGCTGTAGCCGCAGATCGGTAGTAGCGGCCGGTTCCAGATCGGGCGGAGGGGTGGCATCGGGTGTCACGGTCTCGATCTGCTCAGGGGTTTCTGTTTCGGTAGGCACGGCCGTTGGTGACGGTATTTCGGGTGTCACAGTCCCGACCTGCTCAGGGGTTTCTGTTTCGGTAGGCACGGCCGTTGGTGGCAGTATTGTTGGCGTTTCCGTTTCTACCGCTATGGCCGGTGGCGGTGTCTGGCGAGGACTGCTTAAGGGCACATTGTTACCACCGACTTGCCCATTGCTGCTTGTTCCTGTTGCTGTAATGGGATTCGGTCCTAAAACATTATTATTCTCATTTGGACATTCATCCACTGTCCCATCCGTATCTACCTGAGCGTACAAATCATGAGCGCCGCTGGTAAAAGTGAAGGGGGCGCTGTACGTTTTGCTGGTTCCGGCCGTCAGATCATCTCCCTGTATACCCCAAACGATATCGCCGACTAGCAGTGGTTGCGGTACACGATCTATATAGAAGTCCAGGAAGAAGTTATTGCCAGAAACCATATTAGCGCTGCCCTGATTGTGAATGGTGACAAAGACGGTCGCCTGCTGACCGCCCACAGGCGGGTTCGGCGTTACCTGAATTTGGGTTACGACCAGATCGATGCCTGTAGCTACACAGGGTGTTGGCGATGGCGTTGCGGTAGATGTGGATGTTGTGGGTGTTGGCGTTGGTGTGGCGCCGCCAGCCAGCCTCAGAATAACTGGCAGGAACAATAGTCGTGGCCCTGTCTGGATCGTTGTGGTGTTGGCAGCGTCATCGCTGATACTGCTGAAAGAGACTGAATTTGCTGTAACGGTGGTTGTGTCTACTGTGCCGTCTGTGGCGGTCGTCGGAACGGTTACCCGAACCTGGACGCTGGTAGATTGCCCCGGAGTAAGGCGCACGACACTACCTGACCCTGGTGCGGTAACGATTGAATAACCTTGACTGGACACGGCCGTGATTCGGAAATCATCCGTCAACGTGCCTGTATTAGTTATGGTGTGTTGGTACACAGCCACGTCGCCCGGATTCACCGTTTGCGCGTTGTCGGGGCCAATCACTACAGCCACTGTGCCTGCCGACCCACTGGGAATTGTTGTACTGTCTATTACGAAGGCGGAGACGCTTGGTTGACCAACAGAGGCAGCTGTGACCTGCATTGTGTCTGTCACTGCCCCCATCGCCCCAGCCGCCGGCGGAATATCCAACGTAATCGTAATTTGTGAAGATTGTCCCGCCGATAGTGAAACCAGGCCGGGTGTGTTTGTGACCCATCCATGAGAGCTAGCGGCCGTGATGTTAAAGCTATCTGCGCCATTGCCGCTGTTTGTGAGCCAATGGGTGTAAGTAACAGATGTTCCCGCTGTTCCGGCTTGCTGGCGGTCGGGTTCAAGTTGTACAGCGAATGTTTGATCTACACTGGTTGAATCGGTGGCGGTGTCAAAGGTGGTTGGGCTTTGCTGAGAGGTGACAGTGACTGTAGCCACATCGGTGGCGCCAACGGCCGCGTTGCCCAGAATGGTAATATCTACCGTCACTGAGCGCGTACTGCCAGCCGAAATGCCCGTCAAACTGCTGGGAGTGACGGTCGCCGTCCAACCCTGCTGCGAAACCACGTTCAAAGTATAGTTGTCCATTACCGTACCACTGTTGGTGACAGTGTGTTGGTATTGCACAATCGTGTTTACCTGCCCGGAGCCGGTATTGTCGGGGGCGATGAGTACGCCATAGGTAGGCGGTGTGCCACTAACGGTTGTGGTGTTTACAACTGAATCCGTGAATGTGGGGCTGATGATTGAAGCGGCCGTAACCGTCATCAAGTCCACACTACCACTCGTTCCAGACGGTACAGTCAATGTCACCATGACAGATGCAGATTGGCCCGAAGACAGATTGATAAGCCCTGGCCCGGCCACACCCCAGCCATTGCTGCTGCTAACGGTAACTGTGTAGGTGTCTAGCCCATTGCCGGTGTTGGTCAGCCAGTGCATGTAGCTGATGACGCTGCTGGGGGCGGTTGTGCCCGTGCGGTCCGGGGCCAGGATGAGGCCATGATTCTGGCGCATTCGTGTTTGATCGGTTGCGGTGTCGAAGGCAGCGGAGTTGGTTTGGGAGACGGCCGTAATCACCGTCGTATTTTGCAAACCAGGCGTCGCTGTGAGGGGGATTGTCACAGCAACTGTTACCACATCCGTCGCGCCAGACGTCAACGAGATGGGGCCAGGGGTGAAGCTGGTGGCCCAACCCAGATCGCTACGGCCGCTGAGGTCGAAGGTATCCGGCGCGTTGCCGGTGTTGGTGATGGTGTGGTTGTACAAAACCGTATTACCGGCATCGTCAATTTGTTGTTGGTCGGGTTCAAGTTGAACGCCGAAGCTGGTTTGGACGGTAGTTGTGTCTACGGCCGTGGCTTGTACTTGTGGATCGCCGTTGGAGGTGGCTGTGAGAACGGCCGTGTGTACTATGCCGCCAGACCCAACCGGCACGGTAACAGAAACAGTTACAAGTTTGCTCTGACCTAAACCCAGTTGCATATTGAGGGGTTGTACGGAAATAGACCAACTGGTCGGAACGCCTGTAACGGTCAGATTGGCGGTGTCGGTGATGTTGCCCGTATTTTGCAGACTGTGGTTGAAGACGGCCGTGGCCCCATCCAACACTGTCAATGTAGCTGTCGGCGGTATCAGCGCTAATCCGTAAGAGACGGTGACGGTAGTTGTGTCTGTCAATGTATCGCGCACGGTGTTGCTAATCGGGGATAGTGACAACGCTTCAATTTGCACTTGATGAACTGTGTTGGCCGGTGTGCCGGGGGGCACATTTACCGTCACGGTAAAGGGCATTGTGCCGCCCGTGGTAATGAATGCTGTTTGGGTGGGCTGTACGCTTACAATCCAGGCAGGATTATTGGCGATGGGTTGCAGGCTGTAGCGATCAATCCCATTGCCCGTGTTGGTGAGGGTGTGGGTGTAACTAATTGGCTGCCCAGAGTTGCCAAAACCGTTTTCTGATTGAGCAATGTCTACGCCGGGGGTAAAGCGCACGGTGGTTGTATCTTGCACGGTATGTTGTTGGTTGGAGGATGCGGCCGTGGCAGTAATCGTTGTCAGGTTCATAAAGCCGGGATCGGTTCCACTGATGACAAAGGTGATAAGCGCCGACTGCATCAAGCCCAGATTGTTGATTTGGGCAGGGGGAAGCAGGCTAACATTCCACGTTCCGCCGGGCGGCAATTGTTGGTTACTCATGACCAAGGTATAGCTGTCTATGTTGTCGCCGGTGTTGGTAAGGATGTGGGTGTAGGTGTAGGGGACGCCGGCGGTGACAACGGCCGTTTGCGAGATAGGCACAACGATGAAGTTCGGCCGTTGGATACGTTCATCGGCCCCAATGTCAATGCTAGACCCCATGATGCGGGCGTCAAGATCAAAATCTACCGCCCAGGGATAGGTGGTGTTGGAGTTACCCGTATCTTTGGCGGCCGACAATGGCCCAATATGATAGTAAGTATCCAGGAAAGTGGGGTCGCCAAAGAGGCTGTTTGGCCCGGAAATGTAATTGGTAAAGGTAATCGAGCTGCGGCTGTCCCAGAAGAGATTGTGGTTACTGGTGTAGACGACGGTGGGGCTGATATAAACGGCCGTGGCTAAACTTTGGCCGTTGTTATGATCCATGATGTTGTTGGTCAACGTAAGAACGCCGCTGCTGGCGAAGATCGCCCCGCCGCTGCCATCTACATTACTGAGGGAGGTAGGGGATAAGCTGGTCAGGCTGCCGATTTCATTGACCCGGTTGGCGACGAAGGTGTTGTTTTCAATGACGGCCGTTTGCACCGTACCTGTCAACATGATGCCGGCGCCGGCGCCGAACAGGTTGGCATTGTTCCGATTATTATTGTGTTCGAAGACAGAACTGTTAACCCGTAGATTGTCGCCAACTTGATATAGGCCGGCTCCGTAACGGCCGTAGTTCGTAATAAACCAGGTTCCGGTAATGGTCAGATTTGCCCCATTGTTGTAGACGCCGCCGCCATAGAAACGGTCGGGGATGAAGGCGTCGTGGAAAGCTTCTCCTTTTTCAATGAAGAGACTGCTGAGGGTGACGGTTACATTGGGAGCGATGTAAATAACCCGATGATCAAGCTGCCCATCCAGGTGGGCAGCCTGGGTAATAGGATAGTTGCTGACAAAGGGTGGATTTTCGGCCGTCGTATAACCGCCGCGAATAGTAACCGATTCGTCAATGAAAAGGTTTTGTACCAGCGCGTTACCTTGCACAGTACGGGTAACAGTATTGGTGTATGTACCATTCGCCACATGAATTTCATCACCTGATGCAGCCTGGTCTACGGCATATTGAATCGTACCGCAAGGCTGGTTGGGACTGGTACAGTTTGTGTTGTCTGTGCCACCGATAGCTACATATCGGGTTCCCGGCGCCTGGATGATGTTGATATTGTTCAACGCCGAACCGAAATTCGCAGTATTGTTTTCTTCGACGGCGATAACGCCAGGCTTGGCGATACCGCCTATGGAGGCCGTGCCCAATATGCTAACGCGCAGGCGAGTGGTAATGAACTCTGTCGGATCGAGGGTGACTTTTGTTTGCGAGATGGGAATGCCATTGTTGTCTAGTAAGATGGCGGCCGCGTTTTGTGCGCCCGCATCTGGTAAGACAATGAAGTCGCCTGTGTCGTTACCTACATTTTTTACGGTATGGGTAAAGGTAAGCACCTGACCGGGAGCGGCATTGGCAAAGTAATTGGGGTGGACGATGACGCCTGTTACCAGGCCAACGCTGGTGGTGGCGCTGCCATCTCGGGTGCGGCTGGGCATAGCGGAGGAGGTACAGCGCACATTGGAGACGTCGGCCATGCCGTTGCTGGCAGTGACGGGTACGGTGACGGTTAGAGCGCGGACGACTGATTCGCGCCAGTCCAGCGTTACAATTGTGCCGTCTCCTTCCAATGTGGCCCAATTTTGGGAAGAACTGGCCAGGGTGATGGTGATGGTGTCGGTGTAACCGTGCCAGGGGACACCGGTTGCTGGCGGGTAAACGTGGCCCGTGTTTTGGATGGTGAAGTAGTAAACGGTCGTTTGTCCCGGTACAACCGTTGCCTGCTGAGGTGTCGGTTCCACAGCGCAGCCCCAATCCTTTATATATTCGTCAGCGCCAATATCGGCCGCTCTGGTAGCGTAATGGAATTGGTCGATGCCATCGGGCCGAAAATAGTTACCGACATCGTAATCTATGATGGTTTGACCTCCGGGGGCCGGCACACCCGGATTCAAGTTCAGCGGGTCGGCCTGGTCTATGGCTGGCGAGTAGCGAGACAGAGAAAACAGGTAGAGGCGTGGATTCTTG
>JAAEOP010000562.1 GCA_024223125.1 Chloroflexota bacterium | reverse complement strand
TTATCCGCCATCCCGTCTACAGTTCATGTTGGAGGATTCCTCGGCCCCGTTGTTGTTAAGCCAGAGTCATTTGCTGGAACGGCTTCCTCTATCTAAATCGAAAGTGGTATGCCTTGATAGTGAGTGGCAGAAGATTGAGTCCTGTTCCGGAGAGAATCTGATGAGACAGAGTGGACCGGAGAGCTTGTCTTATGTTATTTACACATCGGGCTCGACAGGGGTGCCGAAAGGGGTGATGGTTGAGCACGTCGCTTTTGTTAATTTTTTGTCATACATGCAGCAACGAGTTGAATTAGGGCCAACTGATAAACTATTAGGAGTTACTACCTTATCATTTGATATTGCCGCATTGGAATTGTATTTACCGCTTGTGGCTGGTAGTCAAATAACTATTATAAGTCGGGAAACGGCTAGTAACGGCGAAACTTTAAAGCAAAAGCTGGTTGAAGATCAAATCACTCTAATGCAGGCGACACCGGCCACTTGGAAATTACTGCTTCAAAGCGGCTGGCACCAACTAACACCCCTGACTATTCTCTGCGGTGGAGAAGTGTTGTCTTGCCAACTTGGGAAGTCGCTCCTGAAAAACAGCCAACAACTATGGAATGTTTATGGTCCGACGGAAACTACTATTTGGTCATCAATACATGACGCCACCCAATATCCGGAAAAACCGGAACTGGTTGGACAACCCATAGCTAACACACAAATCTACATTTTAGATGTAAGCTACAATATAACGCCCCCAGGTATCCCAGGAGAATTGTGTATTGCCGGCACTGGATTAGCCAGGGGCTACCTCAACCGTCCCGAACTCACTGCAGAAAAGTTTATAGAAATCGAAGTCTTTGATAAACGTCAACTTGTTTACAAGACAGGAGACCAGGCACGTTGGCTTCCAGACGGAAACCTGGAATATTTGGGACGTCTGGACAATCAAGTCAAACTGAGAGGTTTCCGTATTGAACCTGGAGAAATTGAGACTATTTTGAGCCAACATGAAGCTGTTAAAGAGGCTGTGGTGGTCGTTTATAATAGAGAAGACAATCCCGGTTTGGCCGCTTATTTTACATTAGACACGCCTATTGATGAGGTGGTTGAGATTCTGCGTACATGGCTTAAAACCCGTTTGCCGGAATACATGGTACCTGGTAGTTTCACAGTGTTGGAGCAAATGCCCTTAACACCGAATGGCAAGATTAACCGTAAAGCGATGCCAGCGCCTGACCAGTATATCCAGGCAAAACACCAGTCTCCACGTACCGAAACAGA
>JAAEOP010000561.1 GCA_024223125.1 Chloroflexota bacterium | reverse complement strand
GGGACAGATATGCCGGCCATTGAATTGCTGGAAGACCTGTTTTTTATTGAAAGAGGCTATCTGAACGCCAATCATTTTGTTTATCGGGCTCAGCAGCCTATTCTCATCGATACCGGTTATCTGGCTGATTTTAGCACAACTAAAGCATTGATTACCCGACTTGGCGTAGACCTGTCCGGCGTTCAATTGATTGTCAACACGCATAGCCACTGTGACCATATTGGCGGCAACAGAATTATTCAAGAACTGTCGGGTTGCGACATCGCTATCCATAAGGTGGGTAAATATTTCAGCGATAATCGCGATGATTGGTCAACCTGGTGGCGTTACTTTGATCAGGAAGCTGATTTTTTTACCTGTACAATAGCTTTGGATGATGGTGACAGCCTGGCCATCGGTCCCTATGACTTTCAGGTAATCTACACCCCCGGCCACGCTGCCGACGGGCTTGCGCTGTACAATCCCCGGCATAAAATTCTCATTTCATCCGACGCGCTGTGGGGAAAAGATTCCCCCATCTTTGTCTTACGGGTGGAGGGTAGCCGAGCCTTGTTTGAGGCATTGGCGTCGCTTGATAGATTAGATGGGCTGGCGGTTGATATTGCTTACCCCGGCCACGGCCCTCCTTTTACGGATATAAAGGCTGCCATCGGCCGGGCCAGACAGCGCCTTGCAGGGTACATCGCCAATCGGAAAAAACTGGGTGTCGATATCTTCAAACGAATGGTCATCTACGATCTATTAATGTATCAAGGAGTTGAGGAAAGCGCTTTTTTTGAGCGATTGGTGCAGACGGCCTGGTTTAAGGAAAACGTTGACTTTCACTTTAATCACCACAATTATGAGGCCATTTACAATCAAACGATGACCAGTCTATACCAACGCGGTGTCATTGAAGAGAAAGATGGCAAGCTGTTTACTACTGTAAAACCATAGTGCGACCAAGCCGCAAATGAACAATGAAGCAATGAAGCAATGAAGCAATGAAGCAATGAAGCAATGAACAATGAACAATGAACAATGAAGCAATGAAGCAATGAACAATGAACAAATGATTCTTGTGGATGGCGTAAATCTGGGGGGGTAATACCATAAAGTAAAATGATCAATAAATTTAAAGCCCTAATGGTTGACCAAAAAGACGGCCGGACCGAAGCCACAATTCAGGAGCTTGGTCCGGAGGCGTTGCCGGATGGCGATGTGCTGCTTAAGGTGGCCTACTCAACCCTCAATTACAAAGACGGTCTGGCCGTAACCGGTAAAGCCAGAGTGCTGCGCAGTCTGCCGATGGTGCCCGGTGTCGATTTGTCCGGCACGGTCGTCGAGTCGGAGTCGCCCAAATTTAAAGCCGGCGATAGAGTGCTGATCAATGGTTATGAAATTGGCGAGCGATACTGGGGCGGCTTCACCCAGCTAAATCGGGTTAAATCTGAGTGGCTGGTGCCTGTGCCCGATACCTTTAGCCTGAAACAGGCTATGATTATTGCCACGGCCGGGTATACCGCGATGCTGTCGGTGATGGCCTTGGAGGAACACGGTCTAACGCCCGCCGACCAGCGTGAGGTGGTGGTCACCGGGGCCGCCGGGGGCGTGGGCAGCATGGCGGTGGCCTTGTTGGGCCGGTTGG
>JAAEOP010000560.1 GCA_024223125.1 Chloroflexota bacterium | reverse complement strand
ATCTTTCTAAACACCGTGGGCGACATCCACCTCTTACCCAAGGTTTTAGATGCAGCCAGCCGTTTTGAGACCGGTCCATCCGAGGATGAGATGAAAACTGAAGTAGCTAAACAAAAATTAGAGCCGCTTTTTGTTTAATTGTTTGTTACTCACAATGCAGCTAATTCAGTCATTGCCATCAGAACAGTTCGCAAAGCCCCTAATCCGCTAATCATCAGAAAAGAAACAGCCAGCCCCATCGCGACCGGTATGGCCACATCTCCCCAAGTTTGAGCCTTCTCCTCACGACGAATCAGCACCAAGACAAAAACGGTGTTAATAAAGCCCATCATCATCATAACCCCCACTGTACTGAGGACAGTAAGCGGATAGAGCAAGAGCGGGTGCTGCCAAAGAACCAGCAAAATAATCACCGCCGCGCCAATAAGAAAAAACGTCAGCTCTTTTAAATTCCCCATAACCGGCTCAATCTTGATTCGATCGGCATGCCATATGCTGCGATTGAAAATTGGAAACACAATCACCGCCATGGCCAGACCATGCAGGGTGCCCGTGGTTAAGCGCAGCCAATCTTGCGGCTCATATAAGTGCGGCGCTCTTGGAATTGCACTCAGAAAGGAATTAATGCCGTCAAAACCCATCACGCCGATAAATCCAAGCAATACCACCAATATATGCGTTGGCGGCAACTCTACGGAGCGCCCGCGACCCAGCAGAACTATTCCGACAACTCCCATCACGGCCCCCAAATAAATTCCGGTACACCGGGCACATAAAGGCAAAGGTATGCCGGCATAATGAAATGTGCTGGCCGGAAGTTGGTGACATATTCCGTAACCAATAGCGTGGGCTTTGTCCAACACGGTTATCGGTGGAAAAAAGAAAAACACGGCAATGACAACGGTTGAAACAACTGCCAGCAGCAAGTGAAATCTGGTAAAACGGGGGGAATGGGTTTCATCTAAACGCTGGGCCATTGTGTTGACATCTCCTTTTAACATCCTCTATTTAACTAGATGCATCTCCAAAGAAAGGGTTACACCACATAAGGTTAAGCCGTGGGTTGAAATGATGCAAACCTCTCGAAAAGTCTAATTGT
>JAAEOP010000559.1 GCA_024223125.1 Chloroflexota bacterium | reverse complement strand
CTCCAAATAGCGCGTACTCCAAGCCGCTTTAAGTCGTTTGCCCTTGATTCCGCATTTAGCTCTCCCTTCTTGTTTCAGCAGATTCAAGGCGATGTGACGTACCATAGCCATGTTTGCCGCTCCATTACCTTTCAGTTGATGATTATCTTCGTTGAAAGCAACATCTAGCGACCAGTGGAGGTCGTTCTCGATTGACCAATGGGAACGCTTGGCCTCTAGCATGGACTGGGCATCACTGACCTGGCTACTAATAAAATACCGATCCTTTACGGATGTTTCCTCTCTTTCCTGCCGCTTTGAGCGAATCATAACAATGGTTTGCAGCCCTTTCCAGGCCTTCACATTACGAATAAACTCTATCTCTTTCTGGTCATCAATAATCCAACACTCTCGAACCTCAATACGGCCATGTCCCTGCGAAACAGTCTTTGCATAATCAGAATCTATCCCCCTGAACTCGCTTTCGTGTGCCTTGTTAAACAAAAAATCAATATCATCGTGTAAATTGCCTTGGTTTCCCTTCACGGCCAGCAGATAATCTCCTTCTTGCTCCACAATCAGCTCCGCATTTTCTTTTTGACAACCGGCAACATCTATAGTCACCAGGCAACCTTTGACATCTAATAGCTCGACAACTAAATCGCATAAGACATATGCTCATATCAGCCTGACTTTTTAGAGTTAGTCTATTTGTTGTGTTTGACAGGGGCAATTTGCTTATTAAATTGTAAAGGAACTACGGGTTTTTTTTGCCCTCATTTGAACCATGTCCAGGATTCAGGTCAATTGGCAAACGAATGTGTAAAAGTTGGCAACTTCCCCCTGATTTAGAGCATACCTTAAAGGAGAGTGCGTATTTGTTGTACATCTGTTTGGATTTGGATTTTGAGTTCAGCCAGGCCGGAGAATTTCTTTTCGGAACGAACACGGCCGATAAATTCCAGGCTTAGTTCACGGCCGTAAATATCCCCATCAAAATCTAGCAAATGGGCTTCCACCGTCAGGCGGCCGCCATCTACCGTTGGGCGCAAACCGACATTGGTAGCCGCCTTATACCGCTCATCTCCCAACCAGACATAAGTAGCATAGACCCCGTTAGCGGGCAAAAGCTGCTCTGCCCAGCAATCCAGATTAGCTGTCGGAAAACCAATCGTGCGCCCCCGTTGATCTCCTTTGACAACTGTGCCGTGTAGGCGATACGGCCGTGCCAGACAACCATTCACAGCCTCAATTTCCCCCGCTTTCAGGCAACGTCGAATGCGGCTGCTGCTTACCAGCTCCCCCTTGTAAGTTACCATTCCGTTCACCAACTCTACCGTATATCCTTTCTGCAATCCCAACTGGCGCAAAAAAGGCACATCCCCTTCCCGCTTGTACCCCAGGGCAAAGTCACCGCCCCACAATTGGCACAGGTCGAGATAGTGGCACAGTTGGTCAATAAAATCGGCCGCTCGCGTCTGGCGCACTTCTTCCGTAAAAGGTTGGGTAATGATGACATCAACGCCCAGTTCAGCCAGCCAGGTTACACGGTCAGCCAAAGTGGCAATGTAATACGGTTCGGTCAGATTTTGCAGTACACGCTGGGGATGGGGGAAGAAGGTGAGGACGGCCGTGCGTACTCCGGCATCTTTTGCGGCTGTCACCATCTTTTGCAGTACAAACTGATGGCCGCGATGCACACCATCAAACGACCCCAACGCCAGATAGGTTGGTTGGCGAGTTTCAATTTCCCTTAAATCATTGACATGAATAAATGTTTCTGTTTCTTCCATAGTTAACGGTTATTGTACCATTCTCACCCGGTAGATGGGTGGAATATTTTCTTGGGCTGCCACCGATCAGCACGAGGACAGACCAACCCCACAAAGAGGCCTGTTTCCGTAAAAACCTGTACTAACTCTGCCTGGGGATGATGATCTTCGCGGGGAATTGTTTGCCCTAGATACAAACGGTTGGCTGCTTCAGGTGGCAGAATCAGACGAGGCAGATGGGCAACGGCCGTTTCCAATGGCTGCAAAGCGTCACTTAATGATTCGGGCGTCAGTTGGTTTAGGGGGACGGCCGTCTCTAAGGTAAATTCACCTACGGCCGTGCGCCGCAGCGCTGTAATATGCCCGCCGCAACCCAATGCCTCCCCCAAATCATACGCCAACGAACGGATGTATGTGCCCGATGAACATGCCACCCGTATGGTCAGATTGGGAGAATGATAATTTAATAATTCCAATCCATAAATGGTCACAGTTCGTGGCGGCCGTTCCACCATAATCCCTTGCCGGGCCAGCTTATACAACGGCTGTCCTCCTCTTTTGAGGGCCGAATACATGGGAGGCACTTGTTCTATTTCACCGCGAAACCGCGCAAAAGTGGGGGATAAATCGGCATCAGGAAAGGTTAACGGCCGTTCGGCCACAATCTCCCCCTCCGCATCATACGTATCTGTCGTCTGTCCCAGGCGAATGGTGGCTTCATATATTTTGGGCTGGCCTACCAAATATTCTACCAACCGCGTGGCTCGCCCCAGGCAAAGCAGTAACACACCTGTCGCCAATGGGTCTAGTGTTCCCGCATGACCCACTTTGCGGATACTGGCTGCACGGCGTATGCGGTTGACAACATCATGGGATGTCAGCCCCCCTGACTTATCAATGTTCAGTACCCCTTCCACAACGGCTACCCAATTCCCCCATGTCCAGCATCAATTTCTTGCTGTTGAATCGCCTCTTTGCTTAACTGCACCACCAGCGATTCTACTTCAGCCAACGAGCCTTGCATGGTACAACCAGCGGCTAATGGATGACCGCCTCCGCCCAGGTTCCGCGCCAGTTCAGCCACGTTGTACGGTGGGCGGCAGCGAAAACCAATACGGATATTCCCATTGCCCACATCCATTAACACGGCGCCAATAGCGGCCTGATCTACATCCGCCAATAAGTTTGTTAACCCATTGGAACTGGCCCCAGCGTAACCAATTTCTTTCCGTTGTTCATAGGTGATGGCAGCCCAAATCAGGCCATCTTCCAGCTTCATGCTCCCCAAACCGGCCCGCCACAGTTTGATAGTAGAGAAGCTTTTGACATTTAACCCTTGCTGAGTGATTAACGGCAGATCGGCTCCCGCAGCCATCAATTCAGAAGCGATTTGCAATGTTTTGGCGCTGACGCCAACGGTACGGAAACCGAGTGTATCTGTAACCAGACCAGTCAGCAGACTCATGGCTAATTCTATTGTCAGGGTGATGTTGAGTTCGGCAAAAAGGTCAAAGAGGATTTCGGTTGTGGACACGGCCGTTTCGCCTACCAAATTAATATTCCCAAACCGTGTATTGGTTACATGATGATCAATATTGATGATGGACGGACGTGGTTCAGGTAGGGTGGCATAAGCTTGCCCCATACGTTGTTCATCGCCACAATCCACAGCTACAATCAAATCATAAGGTTGGTTGTTATGGTAAGGGCGGCTAACCTGGTCACTTAAATCCAGGTAAGTAAATCGTGTGGGAACCCGATCATCACACATTAAAACGACTTGTTTGCCGAGTTGGATCAGGGCTTGAGCTACGGCCGTTAACGAACCAATCGCATCCCCATCAGGGCCAACATGGGTAATGATCAGTACGCGCTCAACCTCTGATAACGTTTCTTGAATAGCCTTTACTGTTTGGTGCAATGTGATAATCCTTTACGTTTTAAGAAGTAAAAATAGAATAGCTTATAGAGATTGGGGATTAGAAATTGGAGATTAGGCTAATCTCCAATCTCAGTTGGGGGAATGTCCAATTCATTCAAAATTTCATCAACTTCCTGGGCATGTTGCAAACGAGGATCCCAATGAAAATGAAACTGCGGCGCTTTACGCAAACGCATCCGGCTAACCACCTGGCGACGTAAATAGCCGCTGGCGCTGTCTAAGGCTGCCATCACATCTTCCTGGCGAGACTCATCCCCCAGGGCATTGATGTAAATATCGGCATGTTCCATTTCGCGGTCAATCGTCACTTCCATCACAGTCACGGCCTGCAAACGGGGGTCATTAACCCCCCATAAAAATAGCTCACTGAGGATGTGCTGCATTTGGTCAGCTGTGCGTTGTTGGCGAATCTTACTCATAATTTACAAATCACTATCTTTACACTACTTCCACTTTCTTGGATACAAAGAACTCCACAAGGTCGCCAGGACGATAATCCTGAAAATTTTCTAAACTAAAGCCAAATTCAAAACCACTGCGTACTTCGCGGACATTTTCTGCCAGATGCTTCAGGCTGTTAACCCGCGCTTCGTGCAACAAATTGCCATTACGGATGACACGGCCGTAAGCATTTCGCTGGGCCATACCCGTGCGCATATAACTCCCGGCAATATTGCCCACGCCCCGAATCTTAAACACCTGCCGCACTTCGGCCCGCCCAATAATCACATCTTCATAAGTGGGAGCCAACATGCCTTTCAGCGCCTTCTGAATATCTTCAAACAGCTTGTAAATGATGTTGTATATCTTGATTTCAACCTGCTCGCTGTTGGCTGCATTACGGGCGATGGGGTCTGCATTGACATTAAATCCGATGACAACGGCCTGTGAGGCTGAAGCCAGCATGACATCACTTTCGGTAATATTGCCTGTACCAGAAAGGAGAATTTCCAAAGAGACCTCGTCATTTTCCTGACCAATTTTTTCCAAAGAACCCAAAATTGGCTCTAAAGAACCCTGCACATCTGCCTTCACAATCAGGTTTAAGGTTTTGGCGTCCCCCTCTATCAGACGAGAATAGAAATCTTCCAGGCTAATGCCAACCTGAACTTGTACATCACCGGTGCGAGCATCTTCTTGCGTTTCGGCAATTAAACGGCGCGCTTCTTTTTCGCTTTTTACCACCGTAAACTGATCGCCCGCTTCCGGTATGCCATTTAACCCAGAGACAGAAACGGGTGTAGCCGGCGGCGCTTCTTTGACACGTTTGCCTTTAAAGTCGTACATCGCTTTGATACGGCCGTAATACTCCCCAACCAGCAGCGTATCACCCTGATGCAAGGTTCCGTTTTGTACCAACACAGTACTAACTGGTCCCCGTCCCTTTTCAATTTTAGCTTCCAATACCGTCCCCGATGAATTGGCATCGGGATTTGCAGAAGGAGCAATATCCTCCGAAACCAACAAAATCGCTTCTAGCAAATCATCAATACCCAGACGTTCCTTAGCCGATACGGGAATCACCATCGTATCGCCATCCCACTCATCAGGAACCAGTTCAATCTCGGCCAATTCTTGCAACACCTTCGGCCGATTGGCATTGGGCAGATCAATCTTATTCATGGCTACTACAATCGGTACACGGGCAGCACGGGCATGATCGGCTGCTTCTTTGGTTTGAGGCATGACGCCATCATCGGCCGCTATTACCAAAATAGCAATATCTGTAGCCTGAGCGCCGCGTGCCCGCATGGCTGTAAATGCCTCATGACCCGGCGTATCCAAAAAAGTAATTAACTGATCTTCTCTAACAGCCTGATAGGCGCCAATATGCTGCGTAATGCCGCCCGCTTCACCGGCCTGCACATTCGTCTCTCGAATAAGGTCCAGTAGCGAAGTTTTGCCGTGGTCTACATGTCCCAACATGGTCACGATTGGTGGACGGGATTGCAAACTAGCTTTATCTTCCTCAGCTAATACTTTTCTCCAGATGGGCTGTTCTTCAATAGCGGCCGCTTCTTCCTCGGCCGCTTCTTCTTCAGCCAGAGCTACCACATCAAACCCCATTTCCTCAGCGACAATGGCCGCCGTGTCATAATCAATCTCTTGATTGATGTTGGCCATGATGCCATTGCTCATCAACTCTTTAATCACGTCAATGGGGCTGACGCCCATCACTTCAGATAAGTCGCGAACAGAAATAAAGTCTGGCAGTTGTATCGGTGTTTTCGTTTTTCTCATACCTCTTATCCTAAATCCTATTCTAAGCAGTTCTGTTTTCTGGCTGATTCACGCTTGCAGTGAGCGAAGTCGAAACGGCCATCTCTTTATAAGCCGTAATCTCTTTCCGATCTGTAACGGTGACGGCCGTTTTCAGCGCCTGATTAAGTAAGCCTTTTTGCTGCACAATCTTATCCCAACAGACAGATTGATCGCAGACATAAGCTCCTCGGCCGTTGCGTTTACCGGTAACATCTACCACTACATTTCCTTCCAGAGTACGCACAATACGAGTCAATCGCCGCTTGTCAACTTTATTTCGACAGGCAATGCAAGTCCGCTGAGGCACATGTTTAGCGCGTGGTGGTTGTTTACGCTTGGCCATTTGCTATACTGCTCCAAAGTCCCCGGCATTTCTAAAGATATACCCAGTAAATTAATGCCCCTTTAATAATCAACATCTTCCCAATCCTGACGACGGCGGCTGCCTTTACGCTTCCGTTTCACAACTACCTCACCCGCATCTTCATCAAAGACAAGCTGCTTGCCCTTATGGGTTCTCTTGGATTTCTTCTGCGCGTCGTCGTCTTCTACTAACTCAGCTCTAGGTGTGCGGGCAATCTTCACCGCCGGTTTCTGCGGCGATGGCTTTTCTTCAGGCTCTTCCTTCTTTTCCGATTCCAACAAGGAACGAGACAAATCATCTATTTTATCTATGGGTTCTGATTCATCTATTGGCTCTTCTTCAGCTGCAGCCGTTTCCAATTCCTCTTCTTCAACAGCCTCAGGCACAGTTATTTCAGCTTCTGGCTCAACAACTTCAACCACACCTGCCTCTTCATCTGCGGCCACTTCAACGTCGGTCGCCGGTTCCTCCGCCTGTGCTTCTTCTGCTTCCCCGGTTTCGGTTTTCAGTTCAAGCAGTTCCGCTTCGGGCACAACGTCTATTTCGGCCGTTTCCCAATACGTCTCCAGGTTTTTCTTCACCGTTTCCAGCGCCACATCACCTAATCCCTTATAGCTAAGGAAAACTTCATCCCCCATTTCCAGGACTTGTATCAAGGCCCCTACCGTTTCTACTTCATTATCTAACAGCAAGTTGTGAACACGGCCGGGTAAATCCAATTCATCCAAAGAGAGTTCCCAGGCCGCTTCCGGCACCACTTGTCGGGCTATTGCCCGCTGCTTACGCAGCGCTTCATGTTCCTCTGTACGAACCTCAATAATACGACCTTCAACATGACCTACCAACCGGTCTAAGGTATGGTAATCCTCAGAAGTAATAGGACGGTTAGCCTCTTTCTTAGCTAACACCAGTTGCACCTTCTCGATAAAATCAGTATTGGCTGGTACAGCAGGGTCCACGGCCGGATGATCCAGGTTATTTAAGGATTCGCGGGCCGCTTCAGTCAGGCTTTTGATGTCAATACGCCAGCCAGTTAATTTAGCCCCCAACCGCGCATTTTGCCCTTCCCGCCCAATAGCCAACGAAAGTTGATCATCAGGCACAATGACAACGGCCGTTTTCCCATCCTGGGGATCGTCATCTAAAAACACATGAGAAACCCGCGCCGGACTTAACGCTTTGGCAATAAAGGTTTGCTGATTGGCATCCCATTCAATGACATCAATCTTTTCATCATTCAATTCACGGACAATGCTTTGAATACGCACCCCGCGCATACCCACACAGGCCCCCACCGGGTCTACACCCGGTTGCAACGCCTGCACAGCTACTTTAGAACGCTGCCCTGCTTCACGGGCAATACTTTTAATTTCCACCTGACCATTATAAATTTCCGGCACTTCCAATTCCAGCAAACGGCGCAGTAAATTACGGTGGTTACGGCTGACAAAAATTTGCGGCCCACGATTGGTACGGCGTACTTCCAGCACATATACCCGAATCTTATCATGCGCCCGGTACCGTTCCCGCTGTACTTGCTGGCTTTTAGGTAAGATGGCTTCGGTACGGCCGAGGCCAATAGTCAAATGCTGGCCGCTAACACTTTGTACCGTACCGTTTATCAGTTCACCTTCACGGCCAGAGAAATCCTCGTACAACTGTTCCCGTTCTGCCTCGCGCACCCGCTGCAGCAGAACTTGTTTAGCTGTTTGGGCGGCAATGCGCCCAAAACTAGCTGTGGTGCTGTCCACCATTACCAGATCACCATATACGGCCTCATCATACCCGTTCCGTTTGGCTTCTTCCAAAGTCACTTCGGTACGATTGTCAATAATCGAATCCACAACTTCTTTTTCAGCATAGATAGTGGGATCGCCGGTACGGGGATCAATATCTGCCGTTACACCTTGCGAATTACTCACCTGGTGATCACGCCGGTAGGCGGAAACAAGCGCCGATTTAAGGGCATCAAAAACTTCCTCTTTGGGCAAACCACGCGCTTCACAAATCTCGTTGAAGGCTAATATAAATTCATTTTTCATCAAGTTAAACCTTGTCCATATGTTGGATTATTAAAACAAAAAAAGTGGGGGTTCGCCCACTTTCCTCAACCACTGCTCAACTGCCCGCATTATATCAGGTCACGGCCGTATGAGCAAAAAAGCATCCCTATATTTGTTAGAAAATAGGGAGTTTATCTACCAGCATATCCAGATTAGTAGCCACATCATGCAAAGAGTTGTAACTGTAATGGACGTGGCTAAAATCACTGTTTTTGGTTTCGCCATTGGGGATGGCAATGACAGTCATGCCGGCCGCCACCGCGGCCATACTACCCGGCCCTGAATCTTCTAAGGCCAAACATTTTTCTGGGGGAATGTCCAATCGCTCGGCCGCTAACAGGTAAATATCAGGGGCCGGTTTGCCGTGAGCTACTTCGTCGCCGCAAGCAGTGGCGTAGACTTTATCCGCCAGTTGTAATTGGGCTAACATTTCATTGACGTGGACACGGCCGCTGGAAGAAGCCACAGCCCAGGGAATATCTCGTTCAGCTATATAGGCTTGCAGTTCCCACAAGCCGGGCATCACGGGCACACCCTGAGCGCGAATGTGCGTATAAATCTGTTTGCGCTGCTCAATGATTTCAGCCACAGTCAAGGGAATATCATAAGCGGCGATGATAAGAGGGGTACTCATATCGGCTCGTAGCCCGATAATCTGGCTTTGCATTTCATCACTGATACGGCCGCCATACGGCCGTAAAAATTCATCCCACGCCTGTCGAGACAATGGTTCACTGTCTACCATCAGGCCATCCATATCAAATATTATTGCTGTCAGCTTACTCAATGTTCATCCTCTTGATCATCTTCTTTTTCTGGGGTTGAATCAGAATCTTCAGGGGTAACTGCCGTCGTCTCTACTTCCTCGCCATCCAACGCTTCTTCATTCTCAAATGCTTCATCTTCAGTCACCTCATCTACCTCAGTTGACAACTGTACCCGCCAACGAAAGCGTCCTATTTGTAGTAAATCCCCATCAGTTAATTCGCAGGGGGCAAGCCCCAGCCGTTCATGATTCAAAAAGGTACCCGATTCGCTGCCTTCGTCATACAGCCAGTAACGGCCGTTACGCTGCCGAATCCGCCCATGAAGTGGTGAGACGCTGCGATCATCTAAAGGTAAATCTACGGCCGTCGCCTCTCGCCCCATCGTCACATTATCCCCATTAATAGGAAAATGCTGCCCCACTTCGCCATCTTCCGCCAACAGTAATAAGGCTAAATACAGTGGTTCGGTTGTATTTCCCGGCTCTAATTCTGGAATTTGCTGGATGCGTTGCAAAGCAGCCCGACGAGAACTACGGGCTTCATCTAACACAACCCGCTGCCGGTATCGTTTGTAGCCACGCAGCATGACTAACAATAATCCCAGCAGGCCCAATCCGGCCAATACCAGCAACAAATCATTGCGGGGGACGGCCGTTATCACAGCCACCTGCTCTACTGGGCCAGGGGTTGGCGTGGGTATGGGTGTCGGCGTGGGTGGGTCTGGCCGATCCACCGCAATGGTTACAATGAGTGGTTCAGACATGGCCGTAAATCCCAATTCATCTGCCACTTCCACCACCAGCTCATAAATACCCACATCTTCATTTTGCACCAACCATTCCAATTGAAACTGTCCCTTCTCATCCGGTTGGGGCACATCTAGCAACGGTTGGCGGACATTATTCACCGTAAAAAGCACATCTGTCAGACGGCGGGGCAAACCATCTGCCCAACGAATTTGTACCGGAATTGGCTGCATTGTTGGTTGTAATTCGTTGAGGGGAGTATCTACGGCCGTGCCCGCCCGCCGCACCACAGAACGATCCAACACAATCACTACATCCGGCGGGGTAATGATTAATGCTAATTCAACCGCAGCCGTGATCGGCCCCAAATTGACTGCAATGGGATATGTACCGCTCTCCTGTAATAAAGAGCGATACGTTATTTGAGGCTGGTTGCTTTCCTGCTGCCAGCGCAGAAAGACAGGATCAGCCCGCTCTGCCCGCGGCATATGCACATGAAAGCCGCCACTAGGGTCAGCTAAGGCGGCCGAATTGCCAATATCTTCCAGACTCGCTTCCGGCCCCAAAATGCCAACAAAGATAGGGACATCGGCCGACTGCGCGGCCGTTGTCAGTTCCTCATATTCCAAAAACTCGCTCAAACGGCGGGCTTCACTCAGCAAAAAGATGGCCTGGTAACGGCCGTCTTGCTGAATATCGGCCGCATGATCAATGGCCTGCAAAATCTGTTGGTGTACTGGTCCCGTCTCGGCCAGATTTTGGGGATCATAATCTGCCAGGGCATTGACAATCTCCTCCGGTGTGGCTGCATCTTCTACCAAAAATTCGCCTCGCGTATTGCCCCGGCTAGGTACAATCACCGATACCCGATCCAACCCGGCCGGACTCATAAAACGGCTTGTATAACGGCCGATCATCTCCCGTACCATTTGCAGCCGGGTGGTTTCATCTACATCGGCCAGCAGCAGTGTCTCATCGGCATCAATCACAAAAATGAGATCGGAGCCTACCGGTACGTAACGCAATTCAAAGTCGCTAATAGGTACGCCATTTTCCCGCAGACGCAACGTTTCCAGTTCTGCATCAGTCAACGGCCGATTATCAGCCCCCAACGCCCGCACCTTCACCCGCACCACCGGAAATTCAGACGTGTCTGGCGTACTTAAGTCCAGACTTGTCTCCTGAGCCATAACAGAGACGGCCGCGCCCCACAATAATATGAACAAAAAAACGGCAACGCATCCTCTGGGGATTGCGGATTGCAGATTGGGGATTGGGGAATGAAACTTGCCACTCACAAATTCACCACTTACATACTTGCCACTTGCATACTTACACACTTGCCACTTGCAAATTCATTTTATGTTTACTTTATTCACACGGTTTGATATTATAGCACGGACACATCAGGAGAGAGAGTGACATGCAAAAACGAGAAAAAAGTAACCAACTAGCGTCTTTTCTAAATCAACTTTTCCCTGTAGGAGATTGGAGATTAGCGATTGGAGACTGGAAAATCTCTAATCTCCAATCTCCAATCTCTCAATCTCTAAAAGTTCTGATTTTGTTCATCTTGTTATTCACGGCCGTCCCCCTACACGCCCAAGATGACCCCCCGCCCTCTGTCGAACGGCTAATTATTACCGGCACGAGTGTGGAGAGTTTGCCTACGATTGAGCTGCGTATTTACGGCCGTGATGCCCAGGGCAATCCCCTTGATCTCTCTCGCCAATCCTTAGATATTTTGCACGGTGGCAATCCCGTCGGCCCCATCACCTACCAGGGGGCACACCGCACCGGCGCTCTCACCATTTTCCTGATTGATATTCCTACCGGTGTCCAGGGACAGCTTCCGGCCTTGCAAGAGGCTGTCAACCAATACGCCAGCCCCGGCAACATGATGGAACAGGTAGATTACGTCGCCATCTACCAGGTTGGTCTATCCGAAGCTCAGGAACTACTGACCCCCACCAATTTTCATAATGCCGTCCGCAACCTCTTTGCTGACCCATTGTCACCGGAAACGGGCGCCACAGCTCTCTATGACAGTACCGTAGACCTGCTGGATCGGGTTAATTCGCTGACGCCCAACGCCGAAATGCCTGTCTCCATTGTCCTGATGACAGATGGCACCGATTCTGTCAGTACCCGCCACACGGCCGCTGGCGTTAGCCAACGAGCGGCCGAATTAGGCATCCCCATTCACACCGTCTGGTTAGATAATACCGATTTGGGATCGCCTGTGGGGCAGCCTTATTTAACAGAGTTGGCCGCCCAAACCGGCGGTGTAGCTGTGCAATTGGACAGCGCGGCCGATATGCCCCTGGTCTGGAATCGCATTGCCGGTTTTCGGGACCAGGCCCGCATTCGTTACCAGGTCAATGGGCTAACCGGCGGCGCCTTCCCGGTTGAAGTCAGCATGGCCGACAATGCAGCCATCAAAGATGAAACTGAGGTCAATATTCCTTTCAATATCCCCAGCGTCCAAATTGATTTGCCGCCGGAAAGCCGCACCCTGTCCCTCTCTAATTTGGAAGATGGGACACGGTTACGCTTTAAGACACAAGTTTCCTGGCTGGACGAGGAAAAACGGGAGATTGAGGCGGCGCAGTTGGTAGTGAATGGGGACACGGCCGTGCCCTATGAAATCCCCGTCAGCAGTCTGGATAACTTTGTGGCCGAAGTTTCCAATCTCACCTATGGCAACAACACCGTTGAAGTGGTTGTACTAGACAGCCAGGGGATGCGAGCCACCAGCCCCACCATCATCCTGACCGTCAACGAAGGCCGCACCGATATACCAGCCGAACTGCGCGGCAGCAGCGCCATTGGGCAAATGTTACTGCGCCTATTATTGATTCTGGCAGTGGGCGCGGCGTTGGCCGGACTCTTGTTTTTCTTATGGCAAAAAGGGCATCTGTCCCGGCTAGGGAACATTCGCATTGGCGGTTTCGGCCGGCGGCCGCGGCGGGGCGCAGAACCGGGACTAACGATTGAAGAGGCCGATGCGCCGGTTGCCTCCCCTACGACAGTCGTCATGGGCTATCTGGATGTGTTGTCCTCCATCTCCCGTATGGAGTCCTCGATTCCGTTGCAGGGGACGTTGGTGCGTATCGGCCGTTCGCCAACCCAATGTGAAATCGCCTTTGAAAACGACATCACCGTTTCCCGCGCCCATGCCAACCTACAGCTAGAAGGGAACGATTACCGCATCTTCGACGAAAACAGCACCAGTGGCAGCTTTGTAAATGAACGCCAGGTTCCCGAATACGGCATCCAACTGCTAGACGGCGACGAAATCCACCTGGGCGCCGTCCACCTACGCTACCGTCGGTCATAAGGCCATATTATGGCAACAGAAACCAGATAAAATGTCGTACAGTATAAGCTTGTCAAAATATGGAGAATTACATGAACTCAAAAACATCACGACCCATTCTCTTCCCTATCGTTTTCCTTACTACATTCATAAGTGTTTTAATGATAATTGGTTGGTTATTAAGTGGAAAATTTGTGATTGCTGAATGGTCAGATGAAACAGATCATATCGATCCTAATGTGCCCATATCATAAGTGTTAACTTAAGCGAAGACCTCGCAGGTTTTAACGCAAAACCTCAGAGGGGCGTAGATCATTTTGGAAACCTGCGAGGTCTTAAGTTAACGACAATGATAGCTACACCATAGCAAATCATCTACCAGATATGATGTGCCGATGGTCATAGGCAAGTCATAATGCAGTCATAGATTGCCGCTACCAGTTGGCTGACCTAAAATCGGGGCATGAGATCACAAACAGAATGGGTAAACTGGGTACAACAATTGCAAGCCATCGCCCAAAACGGGCTGACGTACTGTGAAAACCCGTATGACATTGAACGGTATGAACAACTGCGGACGTTAGCGGCCGAAATAGCGGCCGTCTATTCACACAACGATTTTGTCACAATTCATGATTTGTTTGCGCGGGCGCAGGATGGGTACGCCACACCCAAGATTGACGTGCGCGGAGCGGTGTTCCGAGAGGATGCTTTGCTGCTGGTGCGAGAACGAAGCGACAACGGCCGTTGGACGCTGCCCGGCGGTTGGGCTGATGTGGGCGATCCCCCCAGCACGGCCGTCACTCGTGAAGTGTATGAAGAATCGGGATTTGAGACGACGGCCGTCAAACTATTGGCCTGCTATGATCGAAATTTACAAGGCCACCCGCCCCATCCTAACCATATGTACAAACTCATCTTCCACTGCCAGATCATTGGCGGCGGTCCGCAAACAGGGCACGAAACGGCGGAAGTGGCCTTCTTTCGTCAGGCTGAACTGCCGTCTACTGAGGAGCTATCCATCAGCCGTACCACAGCGACCCAATTACAGCGCATCTTTGCCCATTACCATTCCCCCCACTTACCCACCGATTTTGATTGAAGCATAACGTGGAACCTCTTATTGCCAGGTTAGTGTGGTACAATCGCCGCGTCATAAGGTCGAAAACCAGGGAGGCAACCTGATGGGCCAGCATATCTTCATTTCTCACACTTCCAAAAACGACACGGCCGTCAAAAAACTGCGCCAAATGCTTGAACTGGAAGGCTTCGATATTTGGGTAGATTCCCGCCAATTTAG
>JAAEOP010000558.1 GCA_024223125.1 Chloroflexota bacterium | reverse complement strand
AGGCGGATGGGAATACCGATGAGGTCGGCATCATTGAATTTGACGCCGGGGGATTCATCCCGGTCGTCATAAAAAACCTCCACGCCGGCCGCTTGCAGTTTGGTGTATAGAGTGTCGGTCGCTTCTTCGCCGCCGCGCAAAGAAACAAGATGTACCTGATAGGGGGCGACGGTAATGGGCCAGATCAGACCATATTTGTCGCGGTGATGTTCAGCCAGGCAGGCCAGCAGGCGAGTGACACCCAGACCGTAACTGCCCATGACGATGGGTTTGGCAGCGCCGTTTTTGTTCAGGAAGGTGGCCCCTAGTGCCTCGCTGAAACGGGTGACCAGTTTGAAAATGTTACCCACCTCGACGCCACGCACGGCCGTTAACCGTTCACCGCACTCTGGACAACTATCACCCTCATCGGCGGCAGCAATATCGGTCACAATATCTGCTTCATAATCCCGTCCCACATTCACATTTTTTAGATGGTAGCCTGCTTCATTGGCCCCGGCTACAAGATTAGGAGATGTGACGACAGCATCATCTACCACAACCAAAATATCGCTGATGCCCACCGGGGAAGCGTAACCCGGTTCGGCGCCAACGGTACGAATTTCTGCTTCGGTAGACGGCCGTAAAGTTAGAGCCTTCACCGCATTAGCTAGTTTCGTTTCATTCAATTCCATATCGCCGCGCACGATGGCAAAAACCAGTTTTTCTGTCTTTTCCTGACCATTGGCAATGGCGGCCGACATGAATACCACTTTAGCCGTTTTCGCTTTGCTTATGTCCAGAAATTGAGCCAAATCGGCAATTGTTTTGCAGTCCGGCGTGGCAACTTTTTCAACTGGACGTACATCTTCGGCTGCAGCCATTGATTTGCGGAAGGTAGCTATTTGGCGGTTGGCTTTGTAACCGCAGGCATTACAAAGCAGCAGCGTATCTTCGCCGATAGGGGTCAGATACATATACTCGTGGGCCAGTTTGCCACCCATCATGCCCACGTCCGATTTTACCGTGATGACGGGCAGACGAACCCGACTAAACATGCGGAAGTACGCTTCATAATGAGTTTCATATTGGGCGTCTAAGCCGGCGTCATCGGCATCCAATGAATAACTATCTAGCATCGTAAATTCACGGGCGCGAATGAGTCCGGCACGTGGCCGGGGGTCGTCGCGCCATTTGGTTTGGATGTGGTAAACGAGGCGTGGTAGCTGACGGTAACTTTGAATGTCGCGCCGGGCCAGGTCGGTGACGATTTCTTCGTGGGTCATGGCTAAAACCATATCACGGCCGTTTTTGTCTTGAAAGCGACCCATCTCCTCATCAATATCGTACCAGCGGCCGGACTCCTGCCAAGGAGCGGCCGGGTGAATCAGGGGCATTTTTATTTCCTGTCCGCCCAGGGCATTCATTTCTTCGCGTAGGATGTTTTCTATTTTTTGCAATGCCCGCTCACCCAAATGCAGGTAGCTAAAGATACCGGCCGCAAGCTGGCGTACAAATCCAGCTCGCAGCAGCAGACGATGCCCTTCTACATCGGCGCCGGTTGGAGCTTCACGTAAGGTTTGGTTAAATAATTGTGTCATTTTCATATCGTATGTTCCTTAAAATTAAACGCTCCGTGCTGAAGATCAACACGGAGCGTGATGGTTGCTAACAGAATCAGTCAATTGGAAACGGCCGTTTCCAATTTCAACAGGCCACACGCTATCGCCCCGCTATTACGGGGTTGGTAGGGACAGGGAGATACGCAAACGTGCGACCGTGTTTTGTCATGCGCCTAAAACTAACAAAGCTGCCAAAGTTTGTCAATCAATCGGCAATATTCAAAATCTCTTTATCCAATTTTTATAGCAAATTGAGATTTGTTCGTGTAAACTGTTTTTAAGTCTGGAAAGGTAAAAGAGGGAACTCCTTCCCCCCAAACTGGTACGAGAGAAACGCAACTGGAATAATACCCTGACCAGACTCAGGAAAGTGTCCGACCTCTCCCCTCGACCTGGGCATTAACCGACAAACTGTTTGAAGTGCCACCCTCCTGGCGCTTTAAGCAAGATACCACCCTCTTTGAGGGTGGTTTTTTTTTGCCGGTAGGGAACAATTAATTCTATAAAGGCGTTATATAAATGTTAATGAGCGATCAGGAGGTTGATTGATGGAAAACAGACGAATATTTTGGACAACGGCCGTGTTGCTGAGTTTACTCTTATTGCTGGCAGCTTGTGGTGGGGGAACGGCCGAAGAAGCAATTGAATCTAGCGAAGATACATCCGCGGCCGAAGAAATGGCTGATGAAGGATTAGAGGCAACAGGTAGTGAATCGGCGGGAAACCCTTTGCCGACGCCGATATCTGGGGTCAAAGCGCCGCCTACGCGAGTGGGAACACCTCTCCAATCCCTGGACATTCTTTTTGTTATTCAAACCCCATTGACAGACACAATTGATTTGCAGCGTGTGGCAGATTGGACGGCCGTCCAACCTGATTTGGTTGATGTTCATTATGCCCTGTTTATGTTTGGGGGGGACGCTTTGGGGGAACCGGTTAGTTTTACGGCCGATGTGGAGGAATTAACGGCTGTTCTCAACCAACCCTCAGCAGCAACCGGTTCCGCACTCCCCTCTACAGAAGCAATAATCCAGGCTGCGCAACTTCCCGGCTGGCGGTCTGATAATGTGGAACGGCTGCTCATTTTGCTCACCTCCACACCGGTAGAATTGTCTGAGGAGGAAATGAGCAACATGATCGGCGGCCGTGTGCTAACTTTAGCGCCCAACTCTGATCCCAATATTGATACGACAACGTTGATGATTGAGCAGCTTACGGACTTGTTAACTGAGTAACCAAAACTGGAGGGCAATATGCGGCGCAAACGTGTACTTGGAGGGGGATTGATCTTGCTGATAGTTGCAATCTTGTTTAGCTCCTGCCAGCCTCAACCTGAACCTCAAGTTGTAGAAGTAACCCGTGTGGTTACGGAGACTGTGGTGGAAACTGTTGAGGTGGAAGGCGAAACTGTTGAAGTGACGCGCGTTGTTGAAGAGACCGTGATTGAAACTGTGACTGTTGAAGTAGAGGTGGCCGAAGAAGAAGCGGCCGATGACCTCCGGGAAACATTTGAAGAGGCTCAACAAATTGAACCGGGTGGAAACCCGCCGCTTTCTACAGGCAGTGAAGGGGATGCTATCCCTTTGCCGACGCCGAATTCTGGCCCAAAAGTAGAAGTGACGCGCAGCAACGCCCAGCTTATTCTGGACGAGGCGCTTCCCGGCGAGGCTCGCACAGAGATAAATTTGGACTCGGCCGTACCCCCGCCTCTTTCTGCTGGCATCGTCAATGACAATGAGAATTGGGCTAACTATCTAGCTTATTTAGAGGCTTATACGGCCGACGATGTAATTGAAGTTGGAGTGAGTGATCGAACTATTTTTCAGGTGGTGAATGAGTTGGGGGAACCGGCTTCGGAAGCGCGTATTGTCCTGGAAACGGAAGATGGGTTTTTGACAGAGCTGCGGGTGCATAGTGACGGCCGTGCCTTCTTCTATCCTGACCTGTATTCGGCCGGAATAAACAATTACACGGCTACAATTACCCATAACGATAATTTACAAACCATTTCTATTCTTGCTGCGAACAATCAGGAAACATGGCTTATCTCTATGCCGGCCCCGGCGTCGGCCAACAATCCCATTCAGTTGGATATTTTGTTTTTGATGGACATTACCGGCAGTATGACTGATGAGCTTGATCAACTTCAAGGAAACATCCAGACGATTTCATTACAAATCAATGCTTTACCCGTTCAGCCAGATGTCCGTTTTGGTCTGGTTGCCTATCAAGATGAGGCAGATGCACTTGAAATCTTACCCTTTACCGGGCACATCGAACAATTTGCTACCGCTTTGAGCCGGATAGAGGCGAAAGGGGGCGGAGACTATCCAGAAGATTTGCATAGGGGGTTGGAGACGGCCGTTCTCAATCTCAATTGGCGTTTAGGTCAGACGGTTAGCCTGATATTTCTGGTAGCAGATGCGCCGCCCCGGTTTACTGCGGGGGAGTATGATTATATTCAGGGAGTCAGAGATGCAAATACACGAGGCATCAAGATTTTCTCCCTTGCCGGGAGCGGGCTGGATAAACAAGGAGAGTATATTTTTCGGCAAATGGCTCAAATGAGTGACGGCCGTTTTATATTTCTACTCTCAGAACAAGCCGGAATATCTGATCAAGCAAGCGACGCAAGTGACGTTACCTTTGCCGTAGCTAACTATTCTGTGGCTGCTTTAGATGAATTGATTGTCCGGCTGGTAGAAGAAGAACTGAAGAATCTGAATCCATAAAAAAATGAGAGGCCGAGCATACACTCGACCTCTCTGCTATGGAAGTAAACGTATAACCTGTGAAGTAAACAAGCAGGGCACCTGTTTACAACAACCCGATTCAACAACTCGCCAGGGCGTCCACCGTGGATGTGGTTTTTGCCCAATATCCCTGGCAGGATATTTAGCTCCACCTCGATAAAAAACTGATTTTTAAGTAGCTGTCTCTAAAAGTGCCGTCGGAGAGTACAATCTCATCCAACTAAATTTGGCCACTAGGATAATCCCACGAGAATATCCTAAATGAACCTGTTAAAACTATCTGTTTTGACTCCTCGCGCCTGCTTTTAGCGGCAGCTTATACCCTTATGATAAGAGATAGTGTCATAGTTCATAGTGTCAAATGTCATACGGAATTTGTGACATTCTTCTAGGAGATGGTTTCGGCTTCATCTGCATCAGCGTTCCCATGTCGCAAACGAGAAACAAATGCTTTTGCACCGGCTGCATAAACTTCACGGCCGTCGCGTACCCGGCGGCGTACCCCATCTAATTTAGCCTCTTTTTGTTTCATCTCTTCCTGGGGCAGCTCGTATAACTCTACCAAAACCCCGTTCGTTCCCTTGGGGTGAATAAAAGCAATCTTTTTGCCATCGGCTCCAATGGTTGGTTCCTCATTGATAAGAGGTATATTCGCCGCTTTTATATTGGACAGCGTGTCCGCCATATCGTCAACTTCAAAACAAATATGGTGCATACTTGGCCCTCGTTTTTCCAGATATTGAGCCACGCCACTTTGCTTATCCGTTGGTTCCAGCAGTTCAATTTCACTCTCACCCACCGGTAAAAAAGCGACATCCACGCCCTGTTCTGAGATGTGCTGTCGCTGTTCCAGTTGCAGCCCCAACGCATCTACCCAAAAGCCCATCGCCCCGTCCAACTTTGGCACCACAATGGCTACGTGGCTGATTTTTTTGATCATAATATTTCCTTATTTACAGGTTTAAATTTACAGGTCTAAACCTGGTTGATACTCGCCCCACACATCTCGCAGCGTATGGCAAATTTCCCCTAACGTCACATCATGTTCAACACATTCAATAAATAATGGCATCAAATTTTCGTCAGATTGAGCGGCCGCAGCCAGACGGCCACGCAGTTCGGCAACTTTCATATTATCACGTTCGGCTCGCAATTTGACTAAATGAGCGACCTGACCCGCTTCCACGGCCGGATCAAGTTTCATCATTTCAATGCCCAAAGATTCCTCTTTTTGTACGAACTTGTTGACGCTGACCACAATTTCCTGGCCTTCTTCCAATGCTCGTTGGAATTGATACGCCGCTTCTTGAATTTCCCGTTGAATATAACCCGTTTCAATGGCTGTCAATACGCCGCCTATCTCATCAATTCTCTTGATGTACATTTCTGCGCGGGCTTCTAATTGATCGGTTAAATGCTCGATGTAGTAAGAACCGGCTAGCGGATCAATCGCATCAGCTACGCCGCTTTCATAAGCAATGATTTGCTGGGTGCGGAGGGCTATTTGAGCCGCTTCTTCTGTAGGTAGGGACAGAGCTTCATCACGGCCGTTGGTATGCAAACTTTGAGTGCCACCCATCACGGCCGCTAATGCCTGCAACGCCACCCGAACAACATTATTCTCTGGCTGTTGGGCGGTGAGCGTGCTGCCGGCCGTTTGCGTGTGGAACCGTAAGCGCCAACTTTTCGGATTTTTGGCGCCGAAGCGTTCTCTCATAATTCTGGCCCACAAACGGCGGGCTGCTCGGAATTTACCAATTTCTTCCAGAAAATTATTGTGTGAATTGAAGAAAAAGGAAATTTGGTTGGCGAAGTTGTCTACATCCAAACCGGCGTCTACGGCCGCCTGTACATATGTAATTCCGTTTGCCAGTGTAAAAGCGATTTCTTGTACGGCCGTGCTGCCTGCCTCCCGAATATGATAACCAGATACCGAAATCGTGTTCCAGCTTGGTACTTTACGGGCGCAAAAATCAAACACATTGGTAATCAGGCGCATAGAAGGGCGGGGCGGAAAAATATAAGTTCCACGAGCAATATACTCCTTCAAAATATCATTTTGAATAGTTCCGCGCAGTTTCTGCATGGGCACGCCTTGCTGTTTGCCTACGGCAATAACCATAGCCAGCAAAATAGCGGCCGGGGCATTGATTGTCATGCTGATGCTTACTTTGTCCAGAGGAATGCCAGCCAACAAAATTTGCATATCCCGTAGACTGGGAATGCTTACGCCAACCTTGCCGACCTCTCCCAGAGACATGGGATCGTCGGAATCGTAACCAATCTGGGTGGGCAAATCGAAGGCCACAGAAAGCCCGGTCTGCCCTTGTTCCAGTAGGAATTTGTAACGTTGGTTGGACTCAACGGCCGTACTAAATCCTGCATACTGGCGCATTGTCCAAAAACGGCCGCGGTACATCGTCGGCTGCACCCCTCGTGTGAATGGATATTGGCCGGGAAAGCCTAATTTGGCTTCATAATCAGCGTCCGCCATCTTTGGTAATTTGATGGGATCAATTTCAATACCTGATGAGGTGCTGAATGGCTGCTGCCTTTCAGGAAAACGTGTACGAGCCGGGTTCAGCACTGTCTGTTCCCATTCTTCTTTGTGGTTTTTTAGTTGTGTATTCATAAGCCCCATTATCCGATGACGACAATATTGTTGAGAATATACGTGTCGGATTTTGCCAGTTTGTCTTGTTCTGCCAACCAGTTCCGCACATTGTAAAGCAATTTACATCAGGTATGTAGTCAGCCAACTAGCCTGATTTTAGGAACCAAAGTACAGTATAAACATATTCGGAGTTGGTTGAACAAGTTTAGCCAAAAACGAATTGAAAAATCCAATTTTCCTCCTTTTCTCCTTCTTCTCCTCTTCCCACAAAGAGCCTCGCCCCCGCGAGGCTCTTTGTGATCATGGACAAAAAAGTCCCTCCCTAAATCAATTTGGGGAAAGACCAATTCGTGGAGAAGTTGAACTTTTTTCAACTTAGGCTTTTTCAAAAATTAAATGATCCTACCCGTTTTGAAAAAGCCTCTAGCCAATTCCCGAAATGGTATCAATTCGGGATCATTATTTTCTGGAATTGGCCTTAAATACAAAAATTTACTCGTATTTAGAAAAGTTCAACTTCTTTTGCCCCAATTGTTATGCTAATAAATCGCGAACAACATCTTTTTCCTCTTTTAATTCGGCTTCAGTTTTGGCAATCTTTTCCTGAGCAAAGTCGCTAAAAGCCAGACCTTGCACAATATTATAGTTGCCAGCGCCGTCACTGGTAATGGGGAAGGAGAAAATCAGACTTTCTTCAATACCGTAGCTACCATCGGAGGGTACGGCCGCGGAGAACCAGTTGCCAGCTTCAGTTTTGGTTTCAAAGCTTTTTACATGATCTAAAGCAGCGTTGGCGGCGGAAGCGGCCGAAGATTTTCCGCGTGCCTGAATAATGGCTGCGCCACGTTTTTGCACGGTGGTAATGAAGTCGCCGCGCAGCCATTCATGATCGGTAATCACTTCGGTTGCTGGTTTGCTATTGATTTTAGCATTTTCGGCATCCGGGTATTGGGTGGCGCTATGATTGCCCCAGATGGTGACGTTGGACACGGCCGTGATCGGAACCCCAGCTTTTTGTGCCAATTGAGCATAAGCCCGGTTTTGGTCCAGACGAGTCAAGGCTGCAAAACGGCCGTTGGGCACATCAGAATTATTCATGGCGATGAGACAGTTGGTGTTGGCCGGATTGCCAACCACAATGACGCGGACATCATCGGCTGCATTGTTCAACGCTTTACCCTGACCGACAAAGATAGGTCCATTTTCACGGATAAGATCGCCCCGTTCCATGCCCTTGCTGCGCGGTTTGGAACCAACCAGCAATCCCCAGTTAATGCCATCAAAAGCAACTTCAGACTTATCGGTAACAACAACATTTTCTAATAATGGAAAAGCGCAATCATTCAGTTCCATCACCACTCCTTCCAGGGCGCTTAAAACCGGAGTGATTTCTAATAAATGTAAAGATATTTTTGTATTCGGGCCAAAAACTTCACCAGAAGCGAGGCGGAATAAAAGGGAATAACCAATTTGACCGGCCGCGCCTGTGACAGCGACCTTGACAGTATCACGTTTCATTTTTATATCTCCTGTTAAGAATTCAGTGTGATTTGTTTATGAGCAGAATTGTGCTACGAGGAGCAACTCATGCAATTATCGTCAGTCAGCATAATTTAGCAAATGTCATCTGTCATCAATAAACTGCGATCTCTATCAGGTTTCATTAAGTCTGCCTCCTCGTTGGCGGACAACTTCATACAGTAAAACGGCCGTCGCCACCGAAAGATTCAAACTGTCTATTTGCCCGTGCATGGGAATTCCCATTTGTAAATCAGCAGCATCCAGCCAGCGCTGGCTTAAGCCGAACGCCTCACTGCCCAAAACCAGGGCCAGGGGTTGATTGAGATTCACGGCCGTGTACAATACATCCTCAGTCGGCGTCGCCGCCCCAATCTGAATAGTATGTTCTTGTAACCAGGGAATGAGATTTTTGGTTGCGGCCGTGACTGTCGGCACGGTAAACAAAGCACCCAGGCTGGCTCGTACCACATTAGGGTTAAACAAATCTGTGCCCCGCTGATTTTCATTATCGGCAATGATGACAGCATCTACGCCAGCGGCGTCGGCCGTGCGTAGAATGGCGCCCAAATTACCCGGTTTTTCTCCCCCCTCTACGATGAGAAAAAAAGGGATTGGGCTTAAGGGGAGGCTGTCTAACGGCCGTTTCCAATATGGCAGCAGCAGTAGCGCCCCGCCACTTTCACCCCGCACCGCTATTTTGGCAAACACATCTGACGTCACCGTAAACAGCTTTGTCTGGATTTGTTGATGGAGATGGTCAATGACGGCCGTAGCTTCAGCGCTCTGCGCCAGATCGGGGCACACATATGCTTCTCGCGGGATAAAACCATTCGCCAGCGCCCGACCAATTTCCCGTGTCCCTTCCACTACGGTTAGCTGCTGCCGGTCACGCTGGCGGCGATTATGCAGTTTGACAATATTTTTGATGCGGGGATTTTGTAAACTGGTGATGTGTGTCGCGGTCATTGTTAATATTGGCCGGAGCGATATGCTTCTTTGCGGGCCAGATAGTTTTGGGCCGCCAGCACTCTCATCTCTTTTTGGCGATCATTTAATGGTCCAATGACACGAGCGGGAATGCCTACTGCTAATGTGCCCGACGGCACGGCCGTACCCGGTGAAACAACCGCCCCGGCCGCCACCATTGCTCCCGTGCCAATGGTGGCGCCATCTAACACAATCGCGCCCATGCCAATGAGCGCCCCATCTTCTACCGTGCAGCCGTGGACGATGGCCCGGTGTCCAATTGTTACATTACGGCCGACCATGCAAGGAAACCCGGTCGAGACATGCAGCACAGCCCCATCTTGCACATTGCTGTTCTCGCCGACTGTGACGGCCGCGTCATCGCCGCGCAATACAGCCCCAAACCAGATACTGACATGTTCACCTAATGTGACACGGCCGCGCACAACGGCCGTATCTGCTACCCAGGCTGTTTTTGGAATGATCGGTGTTATCTTTTCGGCCATACAAAAAAACTCCACTAAGCTGCGGCGGTTGGAAACCACATCCGTATCTGCAAAGTCGGCCTGTTTGGTTCCGCTCAGGGCGGGCGCTTCGCCGACTAGAACCCAGATTTTTGCAACCGTTACCGCAATTTTAATCGCTAAAGAATGGTGATGAACCCAAACTCTTTCTCATTGCCGGTAATAGCTTGAATGTACCGTTTGGCAAAAAACTCTTTAATCTGCCCATAAATAGCGTCGAAAAAAGGGTTTAATTCACCCCGTTTGCTTTCCGGAATTTTAATTTCGCGCCCGTTGGCGCCCAACTTTACGATGAAGTGCGGCCCCGTTTTTTTGATAAAAAAGCTCAATACCAGTGAAATGGGATGTAAGCCGCTGGCTTCTTGAATTCTGAGTTCAATGCCAAAATGCCAGAACGATTCCATATCCATTTGCATTGCTTTACCCAGGGCAAAAAACTTATTGTCGGGGTCCGTCTCTTCACCGACTGCCAGATAGTTGATTTCCTGATTGCGCGGCCACTCCATGTAATCCAGAAAGCCATCTACCAATTCCCGGGCAAAGGTGGCGCATGTTTCTTCATATTTTCGGAATGATTGGCGGCTTTCGCGATAAATTTGGGCCAGTTCATTATATTTTGTCATTACTATTTCCTATCTATTGCCGACTGTGATACACGGCCGTCTACGTAATTAAAATGCAGCCTACAATTCAGATAAGCCTGCCAGGGTAATTGTAAACGGTATGGGTTGTAAATAAAAATATCAACTGGAAACTCCGATTAAGTGCTAGGCAACGGGGCCTGCCCCATATCTGGCACTGCCTGTTAAATAAAGGAGGCGCTATGCTATCGAAAATGGAAGAAGCCGACACGTCCACGGGCGATATTCAAGGCGTGAAAGGCGAAACCTTTTGCCCATCATTTTTCGCCTCGCTTGGCGGGCGCGTGTTTCTATTTCTTCAAAAGTTGCTGCTTGATTTTGGTCGTACCAATCCTCTAATTCCTCAAACATTTGCGTTGCTTGTTTCATGAATGCCGCTTTCCGGGCTGCACGTGACATGGGTCGGGT
>JAAEOP010000557.1 GCA_024223125.1 Chloroflexota bacterium | reverse complement strand
GTATAACCCGAGGCATCAACCTCGCCTGTATCAAAATAGGTGTTGACTAAACGCGCTCTGGCTTCGGCTTGACTTTGCCAAACAGATTCTGTATGGCCTACATCTTCAAGAATAACTTGCTGGCCATTGCTCAGATGAGGCAAAAGCTCATCGGTGGCATATTGCGGTGGTGTAGCGAAATCAACGCTTCCGCTGATCAACAAGGTCTCTACATCTGAAGGCTGAACTTCGAAAAATTCCTCATCGATTAAGGTGGACGGCCAGCCGCGAACGGCGCCCCATAAAAAATAGGAGAAGGGAGCGCCAATAATAGAATTGGGGGGATTTAACTCGCTGGGGTAGTCGCGGCTGGGGTCAAGATAGTCATTAACGCTAGCCCCCATAGCGGCGAAATGGCCCCAGGTGAATAAGGTGGGCAGAAATAAGTTTCGACTCATCGAGGCCAGAGCCATTCCACTGGCATCACCTTCCGCTGCTGATAACCACATATCGACCGCAGCCGAACCATATAAGGGAATGGGGGCATCTGCCGGTTGGACAGATTCGACAAGCATAAAATAGCTGAGCATTCTGACTGCGTCGGCATCAATGGGG
>JAAEOP010000556.1 GCA_024223125.1 Chloroflexota bacterium | reverse complement strand
GAGTAGGTTGGAGCGTAGCGGAAACCGTATCGAAGGGTGCGGGTTGGCCCAGATTCGTCGCCTGAGCCGCACCCTTCGATACACCTTGGAAAAGACTCAAGGCTACTCAGGATGCTATCACCTTATTTCCGATAATGTCTAATGAAGGAATATCCTAATGAAGGAATCGCAAGGGATAGTGCTGAAAGGCAACAGAGAAGCTGAAATTGTTGCCGAGCGGGCGCCACAGCCAACCGGCCGGCAGGTCCTCATTAAAACCCACGCCGTTGGGCTGTGTGGCTCTGATATGTCGCTGTACAGCGGCAAATACGAAGGCCCCAAAAATTACCCCATCTATTTTGGACACGAATGGTCCGGTATTGTTGAAGCGGTAGGGCCGGCTGTGACCAAAGTTAAGCCGGGCGACAAAGTGACCGGCGATTGCTCTATTTTTTGTGACGAATGTGAGTTTTGTCCCCGTGACAAAAATTTATGTAAGACGATCGAGAAGTTTGGCATCACTATCGATGGCGCTTCCCGGCAATTTTTCCTGCAAGACGAACGGTATGTTTACCGGGCGCATTCGGCGGCGGATATGGACCTGGTGGCCTTGAGTGAACCTTTGGCCGTGGGCGCG
>JAAEOP010000555.1 GCA_024223125.1 Chloroflexota bacterium | reverse complement strand
TACCGCCACCGAGACGGCTACCGTTCAACTGAAAGAGCTTTTTGAAGAGCGTAATTGGGAAATTCAGGATAGCCAGACCATTCACGAGGTCCGCTCATTCTTTGATAATTTCTTTGTGCAGTATTTGGGGATGCTCTTTGGTCTGGCCATTATTATGGCCGTTGTCGGTGGTGTTGGCCTGACCGGGGCGCTCTCAATTAGCGTGGTTGAGCGGACCAAAGAGATTGGGGTGATGCGGGCCATTGGCGCCAAGACATTCGTTTTGATGGGCATGTTTGTGCTGGAAGGGGTTTTACAGGGCGTTATTAGTTGGGCCGCTGCTATGCCACTGTCGTTTGTACTGGGGCGACCCTTGGCCGGCATCGTTGGTGACGCCATGTTTGATGTAGCTTTAGATTACCAGTATAACTATCAAGCCGTGGCCATCTGGTTGATATTGGTCATTGTCATATCTACCCTGGCTTCTATAATGCCGGCCCGCAGTGCGACCACTATCAGCGTCCGAGAGAGTTTAGCTTACGCCTAGTCTCGCTTGGGCGAGGAGTCCAAAATGCATTTTGGACTCCTCTTCGATGTTTGATATTCCCCAATACGATGATTGCACCGTTGATTTTATCAGTGGGCCACATGTACAGGCCGGGCCACCACAATAAGCCGG
>JAAEOP010000554.1 GCA_024223125.1 Chloroflexota bacterium | reverse complement strand
ATTTTCAGAACGACGGCAGAAACTGGCGTTGGCTCGCCAACAACGCCAGCAATATTGGCAGGGAAATGAGGTCGCGCCTCAACTGTGAAAATTCTCTCTTTTTTGAGGGCCGATGTCCATTTGACGTTGAACCAAAACATCTAAACCTGCTTTTTCAGCAGACGAACCCAACCCGCAGGCAAATTCAATGCTTTTTCGTCTCTCTATTCAATTGGAAAGGTGCGAAAAATAGGCTTAGGGTCTTGGTAGACCCCTGAATGAGTACCTCCCAATCTCAATAATAATTAGTAAATCTCTGGCCGTCTATCCTTAAAAACGGGAATTCTGGTTCGCACTTCGTCTACCATGTCTAAATCCACAACGGCCGTCAACACCCCCTCATCCTCCCCCCCCTCAACCACCGTTTCACCCCAAGGATCAATGATGGCGGAGTGGCCGTAGAAATGGGCCTCATTAGATTGGCCTACCCTGTTGCAGGCAACAATAAACATCTGATTTTCAATCGCTCGTGCCCGCAGCAGGGTACGCCAGTGCATCAGGCGGGGATGGGGCCATTCTGCGGGTACAAAGATGACCTTTGCCCCGGCCAGCGCGTAAGCCCGAAACAGTTCTGGGAAACGCAAATCGTAACAAATCGTCAACCCGGCCAACCCCCATTCTGTATTCACGGCCGTTTTGCCCGCCCCGGCCGTTAAATATTGATCCTCAGCCATCAAGCGGAACAGATGTGTTTTGCTATATTCGCCTAAGGACACGCCGGTTTTGTCAAAGTAAACGGCCGTGTTCCCAATTTTCCCCGCCCCCAAATCAGACAAACAAGACCCTAAAATCGCTATCTCATGTTTCCGCGCCAGACGGCCGACCTCGGCAAAAACACCCGCATCCGTCGCCGTGGCATACGCCGCTCCATTTTCCAGATCATACCCCGTAGACCATAATTCTGGGAACACAATCACATCTGAACCGTGCTGCGCTGCTTCGGCCGTCATACGTTGCACTGTGGCTATGTTTGCTTGCGGCCGTGCCAACTTCACATCCATCTGCCCTAAAGAAATTGTTATCTTCATCGCTTCATCCCCTCATCATTTTAGAATTGCTAATACTGATATCATACATCACCCTACAACGTTCAGAGCGTACGCAAAGATCATGCTATGGCAACCAATCGCACAGTTTATGATCTTGAATGTGAACTGTCTGAAGCTGGCGAGTAGGCTGTAATCAGGTCAGATACACGGTTAAGATGCTCTTTATCCCAACTGATTAAAGGGACATTGAGATAAGCGGCTACGGTCACATAAAACGCATCTGCACCGCGCAGCCGGTGATTGGCGGCAATCCGAGCCGCCTGAATACTCAGCGAATGACCCATACTCACCAGGCGCAAGGTGGGAATGGCTAAGAGCTGATTAACAGCCCTCTCTCCTATATCGTCACCGCCAAGTCGTCTGGATATTGCGCCACCCACTTCTGCCAACAGCAAAATTGGAGCGGCAACAGGCGCTTTGTCGGTGAGAATCTTTGTCAACCAGGGCTTTGTAGCCGTATGGTTCGTATCTTGCTGCACCAAATAACTTATCCAGACACTGGCATCAATAACAATCATAATTCACGCCTGACATCATTGATAGCGTCTAGCGCGGAAACACCTTCCGGCCACTTAGCGCTGATTTCGGCCGATAAATTTTCTAAATCTGTCAGAATGGCAGCCATCTTCTCATTTGAAGGCTCCGGCGGGATAACCGGAACTAGTCGGGCAATTGTCTCGCCGTGATAGGTGATCTCAATGGTTTCGCCATCTTCACGTACACGACGTATAATCTTGCTGGTTTGTTGTTTTAATTCTCGAACACCTACTGTGAGCATGATGAGCCTCCTCTACTATGGGGGTCTACAAATGTAACCACATTATATCTTGAAATCACTTATTGTAAACGGGTACGACCATTACATGGATCGGCCCCATACCCATTTGTGTCAACACATAATGGTATCTGGTCTCTATATAATTATTAGGAAGAGGGGATCTCTGTTTCTTCATTTAACTCCGCTAATAAAGCTAAAAGATCTTCATTTTCGGGGATGTCGCTCATGGAGTGTCCATAGTGGATATAGCGCACCAGGCCCTGCTTATCTATGATCGCTTGGGCAGGCATACGGCCGAGCTTGAAGATTTTCACTTGCTGGCCGTACAGCTTTAATACACGATGCTTTGGGTCTGGGAGGCCAACGAAAGGCAACGCTTTTTCCTGCCAATACTCCTGAAATGCCTGGGCGTCATCTGGCCCCACGACGATGATTTCTGCGTTCTGCTCCTCAAATTCATCATAATCTCGACGCAACTGCGCCATATGCTTGCGGCAGAATGGTCACATAAAACCCCGATTGAACACCAAAACCAGATGTTTTTCTCCTCGATAATTGGCTAAACGGATCGTGTTGCCGACATAGTCATTCAGTTCAAAATCTGGGGCGGGAGTATTTACAGCTACTTTTTTGCTCATAGTTTCAATTTTTGTACTCCTTGTGAAAGTTGCAAGTAACAAGTTGCAGGTATAAAGTGAGAAAATGTACTTGCAAATCTGCACACTAGCAAACTGGCAAACCGATCATCTTGCACAATGGCCGTTTCTCTGCCACAATCTACGCCTATTTCCCGCCCCTTACAGGAGGTAAACGATGATTCAAATGGCCCACCGGGTACATGGCTTGGGAACAACCATTTTTCAGGAGATGTCCGTCCTGGCCAGACAGCATAATGCGGTTGATTTAGGGCAGGGTTACCCCAATTTTGCTGCCCCAGATTTCATCAAACAAGCCGCCATTGCCGCTATTAACAATGATATAAACCAATATGCGCCCAGCAACGGCCGTGCCTCTTTGCGTCACGCCCTGGCTGCCAAAGTACAGCGCCAGTACGGCTTAGAAATTGACCCTGATTCGCAAATAAACGTGGTCGTAGGGGCCACCGAAGCAATTTTTGCCGTCGTGTTGGGGCTGGTTAACCCAGGGGATGAGGTCATCGTTATCGAGCCATTTTACGATTCGTATGTGCCAGCCATCCAATTTGCAGGCGGTATTCCCCGTTATTACACATTGCGCCAGCCGGATTGGGCCATTGATGCCGATGAACTGGCGGCGCTGTTCAATGACAAAACGAAGCTGATCATCCTCAACACACCGCACAACCCTACCGGCAAGGTGTTTACTTTGGCAGAACTGACGCTGATTGCCAATTTGTGTCAGGCGCATAATGTCATTGCGATGTCGGATGAGGTGTATGAGCATATTGTGTTCGACGGCCGTCAACACATCCCCCTCATCACCCTGCCCAGTATGGCTGAACGAACGGTGATGGTTTCTAGCCTGGGCAAAACATTTAGCGTTACCGGTTGGAAAGTGGGTTGGGCCATTGCGACGCCGAATCTGAGTACGGCCGTGTTCCGCGCTCACCAATTCATGACCTACTGTGGCGCCGCCCCGTTACAAGAAGCAGCAGCTACGGCCATGGCCATGCCCGACGAATACTTCGCCCAACTGGCGCAAGATTACCAAACCAAACGCAACTTCTTGATGGAGATTCTGCAAACGGCCGGATTGACACCCATCCAACCGACCGGAACCTACTTCGTCATGGCTGACATCAGCCATCTTGGTTTTGCCGACGATGTGGCTTTTTGCCGCCATCTAACCACCGAAGTTGGCGTCACGGCTATTCCCCCCAGTTCCTTTTACCATAATCCGGCCGATGGGGCCGGGCTGGCACGCTTCGCCTTCTGTAAATCCCAAGCTATTCTGGAAGAGGCAGCCGTGCGTTTGCAGAAGTTGTAGATAATAGGTGGATGGTGGATCGTGGATTATACTAACCACCAACCACCATCCACTATTCATAAGGAGATTAAAAAATGACAGAAGAATCCCCAACGTTAGAAGAGTGGCGGCCGCTTTATACGGCCGTGAATCAGATTAAAAAGTTAGCACCATGGGAGTGGATGGATGAGGACGACCTCTTTGGCGTCCAAGACCCCGAAACGGGCAAACTCGGTTTTGTCAGTGTGATGGGTGGGCTGGGCGAACATTACTCCATTGGCGTCTATTTGGGAGCGGAAGGGTTGTACCGCTTTTGGGAAATGCAGGAGCAGGGGCCGTTTATTGAGCCGGAATTTCTGCTCAACACACCCCAACTACAAGCCTCGTTTGAAAACCGCAATGATTTGTCTAAGAAAGATCGGGATGTGATCAAAGCATTGAAGCTAAAATATCGCGGGCGGCAAGCGTGGCCCCAGTTTCAAAGTTATGCCCCTGGATTGGCGCCCTGGTATTTAACGGCCGCAGAAACCCAATTTTTAGGCCATATCTTGGAACAAACGCTAGATGTAGCCCCTCGTTTTGAGGACAACCCCGAACTGTTGGAAGTGGATGATGAACTAAAATATCTCATTCGCGTACCCCACCAGGAGAAAGGGAAACTGGTATGGCGTGATGAAATTCGGCCAATTTTGCCACCGTCGCCCAAAGAGTACCGCCTGCCTATGGATCCGCAGGCAATGGCTCATCTGGATGATCTGCCGCAAACAACGGCTATTCTGGATGTGGATTTTTTCTGGATGCCAACACCGGTGAAAGATGAGGAAGAGCGGCCGTATTTCCCCTACAACTTCCTCATTATGGAAGCCAGCAGCGGCATGATCTTGGGAACTGATATGATGATTGCGAATCCATCGGCCGATGAGATGTGGTCCTCCCTGCCTATGAAGCTGGTACAAACATTGGCCCGAATCAACATTAAACCCAAAACGATTCGTGTCGTTTCCCCGCCGCTGGCTTCATTCCTGGAACCACTCACTGAAAGATACGAGATGGAGTTACAACTGGTGGACGATCTGCCCAATCTGGAAAATATGAAAGCCAGCCTGATGGATTTTATGGAACACTCATAACGTATTAGCCCCATGATTGCACGAGAATGGCACAGTTGGACAACCCAAGATAATGCAAATGCGTATGAAACCCCTCCATTTTAATGATGAGTTACGACACTACGTCAGCGCCAATCTGCGTGACTTTCCGTTTCAGTCAGGGGAACTGCGCGATGGCAAACGGGCCGCGGCCGTCGCTTTAACAATTGTCCACGTTGCCCACAAGCCTGACTTAGCCGGAATCCCTTTTGAAGCAGGCTGGGAAGATCAGGCCGCCATTTTACTGACGCGCCGCTCTGCCAAACTAAAAAAACATGCTGGACAGTGGGCGCTGCCTGGGGGACGCATGGACGAAGGCGAAGCGCCAGAAGAAACAGCATTGCGCGAATTAGCGGAAGAGATTGGTTTGCAGTTGGGAATGGATCGTGTTATCGGCCGTTTAGATGACTACACTACCCGGTCTGGCTTCACCATTAAACCTGTTGTTGTTTGGGGCGGCCGAGTTACCGACCTTTGCGCCAATCCAGACGAAGTGCAGGCGATCCATCGTATTCCTGTGGCAGAATTTATGCGTGAGGATGCGCCCATCTTGCAAAACATTCCCGAAAGCGAAAACCCAATTTTGCTGATGCCTGTTGGCGAGAGTTGGATTGCGGCTCCGACGGCCGCTATGTTGTATCAATTTCGTGAAGTGTGCATTTTGGGCAAGCAAACCCGCGTAGCTCACTTCGAGCAACCTTATTTTGCCTGGAAGTAAGATTTGGGGAATGGAGAGGCAAACGGCCGTTTGCCCTCTGACATTTTGCAACAAGAATTTGTCTCAGCCAATGTTCTCAACATCCCGTCATTATTATGAGTCCACTGAAAAAACCCCATCTCTACATCTACATTCTCCATTTGGAAGGCGTCACCGTGAACAACGGCCGTAAAATGTCCCAACTTTTTCCTGCTAATTTTGGCGGGTAACAATTAAGCCATCTCTGCAACCAGGTCAAGTCCATCAAAAAAAATTTCCATTATCTGGCGATCTGAGTTGAGGAAAAATAGCCGTTGTACAAAAATGACTACATATATTGTTGGGCAGCCAGATGCAGTTCGGCCGCAATCTGATCCCGCAGCCATTCGGGGGCCAACACATTGACCTGCGCTCCCCAACTGCGGATAAAGGGCTGCATCTCCTGTGGTTGAGCTACATACACTTTCAGCAAACAGCCACCGCTTTCCAACTTTTCCAATTTTTGGGTAGGGTGCCACTGCCGTTCATAAATATGGGGGGTTACTTCGGCCGTAAAGCGGAGGACAACTTCGCTGATACTGTCGCCGGCCATAATGCGCCAGCCTGAGGCTAGGTGGGCTTCCAGATCAAATGTTTCCGGGATGGCGAATTGTCGGGGGGTAACGGCGGCCGTTTCCAGCCGGTCTAATTTGAAGGTGCGAATATCATTAGACCAATTGTCATGCCCAATCACATAAATGCCGGAAGGGGTTGGTTCCAGAGCATAGGGGGCAATGATGCGCTCCCGAAGTTGGCCGCTGCGTGGGGAGCGGTAACCAATTTTGACTTTGTGTCCCGTTCCCCATCCTTCGGCCAAATTTTCTAGCACAGCTACTTGCTGCTGCCCTTCGTTATTGGCTAACACGCGGTCGGCGGCCCGTTTGAGATGGGGGGTAAACGGCCGTGGCAATGTCGTCGCTAATTTACGCAAAGCGGTGTTCACATGAGGGTTCCGTTCATCAATGGTGCGCGAGAGCAACAACCCGGCCAACATTAAAGCAATCGCTTCATGAAAGCTCAAATTGACGGTGCTGATGTAACGGGTGCGGTTGATACCGAAGCGGCCGTCTTTCTGCCAGATAGGAATTTCCTGCGTACACAAAAAATCTACATCACGGTAAATGGTGCGCCGGTCCACAGTCAACGCTGCGGCCAGATCAACCGCCCTCATTCCGTCTGGGTGCAGCACTAGCATCTCTTCAATTTGGCGTAATCGTGCCGTTCGTGAAACCAAGCGAGACATTTCCTATCCTTGTGTAGACCTTATGTTCTATTTTTAAGCGATCTTCTCATTATTGTCAAGTAAATGCCAAAGTATGTCATCTGTTTGTCAACATTGTGCGTTGGGGGTGATTTTGTGTTGGGTACGGCCGTGGGATGAGGTAGAATGTTTCTAATCATGTCGCCTGGAAGCCCACAATCAACGATGTATTAACGTTATTATCCTAAGATTTCAAAGAATATCAGGCAGGTAAAAATGTTTTACAACTCAGGAGGTTATTATGGATTACGAGAGCAACTCTTTATGTGGAAATAATTTTGACGAGCTATCCCCAGAATTTGGAATTTGGTTAGATCGTTGGTTCGCGCTGGAAAAAGCAATTGATGATACTTCTTACAAACTTTATCAACAAGCAAAAAGTTCAACGTCTAATGGGAAAGTGCCACCCTGGGCTATTACGCTGAAAACAAGCCTGAAATCTCTGAAAGAATTTGGCAAGAAACAATTTTGCTTCCTTTTAGATAAATTTAACAGTAAACATTTGGCCGAATCTCCAGATTTTAGGAAGGAGTTTGCTTTCCGACGCACATTAGATCAGATTGCTTACGATTTGACAGTAATGCAACAAATCCGTGATCAGCGGCTGTTGGGGTCAGATGATGAAAAAGTGACCTTGATGCTGGCTGATAATCTGGCCTACAAAGCGTTAGAGCCAGCAATTAAAAAGAATCTATTGTGTAAAACAACCGTACTCACTTACTTGCAAAAAGCTCCCAATGTACGGGTGGTCCCTTATGCTCCAATTGCCATTATCGGGGTTCCACGCTCGGCCGTTATTGACAGTTCTGATCCCACTGAGGAATACAGACACAACATCCTCGATTTGTTAGCGACTGTGCATGAGATAGGTCATTATGTATACTGGCATGGCAGAATTGGCTCAATAGAAACGGCCGAAGGATGTGAAGGGCCTAGCCTTCAAGCTGCGCTAAGACTTGAATTTCCGGAACAACCAGCCTGGAGATTGGCCTGGTTAGAGGAAATATTTGCTGATGTGTATGGCGTTTTAATAGCAGGGCCAATTATCGCTTATGGCATACAAAATATTGTTTTTGATAACCTTGATTTATTGGAAGATGATAATGAACACCCACAACCGGTTATAAGGCCCTTCATCTACAACGAAACTTTGCGCCAGCTTCGCCTTTTCAATAAGGCAGCCAAAGAATTAGAAAATTTGTGGGAGAAAAAGTTGCAAAAGCGTGGTTTTCTTACAGAAGACAGGCAGGAAATTGTTGAGTCTGAAGAATTCAAAGAAATCCGTACCTACCTTCAAGAAACAATTGCCAGGATTTTAGGAATATTACAACCTTTAACTGCCAATCGAAAAATCTGGACGTCCGACACAGATAATTTGAAAAAATCGATTGAGGCTTTCAAGGATTTTCTTAGAGAACTGGATGATCGGGACGCTCCCCCATTGACCCCAACACTAAGATCGTCAGACGAGACCGAATTGGAAAGCGCTAAACAAAGATCTGAACCAGAATCATTATTGTGGACACCTGGCAAAACAAATTTTAAGAACCTTGAATTCCTGGAAAAAGCGCAAGGATTGGGCTTGAAATTACCACCAGGGCTTTGGACACGACTACTAGACGCTGGCGGCTGGTCAACTGCCGGCCCTGAAACTGGTGGTAACCCAGCATAATAAGTCATTTTTGGGAGGGTCTGGAGTCATAAACAATTCGTTTGACTCTCTCAAAAGGTTTCACTTGTAAGCCTTGTCAGAATCAAATCGATCTTCTACCTTTTTGATTAATCCTGAATGATTCAGATTCTTGGCTATTGACATAGCTTCTTTCCAGTATTTAGCAGCCTCTTTGTCATTATCAAGCTTTTTATTTAAGTCTCCCAAAATTAATATCGTATATCCAGAGTATAGATAATCTCGTAGCTCTTCAAGAATTTCAAGACAGGAAAGAGCCATTTCCATTGCCAAATCATATGCTTTAGTTTCGATAAAGATTCGGCTCATGTCTAATTTGGCAAGAGCTTCAAAACGACGAAGTCCTTGTTGCTGACTTAATTTTATAGCTTCTTCCGCATGAATTCTAGCTTTATCAAAATTGCGCTCAAGCCGAAATATCCCACTAAGAGTGTATAATGTTGCAACCAATTCTCCACGGTCTTGTAATTCTTCACTTAGATGATGGGCTTGTTCAGCATACTCATTCGCTAATTCAATTTCTTTTTGTTTCATAGCTAGTTGAGCTAACAGCCGTAATGTTTTAACCATAAATCGTTTGTCAGTCATACTCTTTTGAATTGATAATGCTGATTGAGCCAACTTTACAGCATTGTCAATTGATTCATTCTCATAGTGGATTAGAGCCTGACGATAATAGATGTTTGATAAACCAGGTCTGTCGTGAAGACGTTCCCTGATAAGTAAACTAGCGTCCAATAATTGTTTTGCTTCATCATATTTTCCCTGTTCTAGGGCAATACGAGACAAATGATAATTAACTGTAGCGATGCCTTCGAGATTGTTCATCTGAACCTGTGCGGTAAGCCCGTCATTTAAGTGTTGGGTAGCCTCTTCATAATCATTCTGTTCAATACAGGCTTCACCCCAATTAAGCAGACACTTGGCTAAGCTAACCTCATCCTTTAATGTTAAGGAAGCTTTGTATGTCCATTCGTATCCTTGGCGAGCCTGTGTATAACGGCTACGATTGAACCAAGCATCATGCAGCACATCAGCAAAATCAATCACCACCGGCCACAGTTCATGATCATAGGCCGTTTCCATGGCCGCCATTAAGTTGTCCCATTCGGGACGGAGGGCGTCGTAGTCGTGTTGCTGTTGTTGGGCGAAGGTGAGGTAGTGGCGGGCAAAACGGCCGTAAACCCCCTCCCTATCTCCTTCCTCTGCCAACTTTTCACGGGCAAAATCGGCCAATAAAGGATGCTGCTTGTATCGCACCTCCCCATCTTCCTGGGCCAGGGAAAGAGCTACCAAAGCAAAAATACGATCTTCCGCTTCATACCGGTCTAGTTCGGCTACGGCCGCCAGGGGGACGGCCGTAAACGAACGGCCGCCAAACAAACCCAGCAAAGCAAATAGTCGGCGCAGCCCAGCATCCAACGTGGCATAACTGAGACCAAACGAAGCCCGCACCGCCCGGTCACTGATTTTTAGCTCCGACAAACGGCGATCTTCATCCCGCAGGCGGCGGGCCACATCGGCCAGCTTGCGTCGCGGCCGAGACTTTAACCGTTGGGCCACAATCTCCACCGCCAACGGCAGTTGTTGCAGCAAAACGCCAATCTCATCAGCGGCCGCACTTTCCGCCTGAATTCGTTCTTCGCCCAAGATGCGGGTGAGCAGCAAACGGCCGTTGGTCGCCGACAACTCTGCCAAAGGCCACACGGCCGCATCCAACGCATAAGCTAAATCTTGATCTCGCGTGGTGATGAGGACTTGCACACCGGGGCCATTGGGCAGTAACGGCCGTATACGGGTCACACTCATCACATCATCCAACACCATAAGGACCTGCTTTTCGGCCAGCACCCCTCGAAAAGCGTTGGCCATACTTTCCAGGTCGCCAATACGGGAAAAATCATACCCATACGCCTGCGCCCAACTTTCCAAAATCGCCAACGGTTCACTAGTAGCCACCGTGGCCCACAACACCCCATCTGCAAAATCATCCTGGACTGCGTGGGCAATTTCCACCGCCAACGCCGATTTACCCACACCGCCCATGCCGACTAATGCCTGTACGGCCGTGCGCGGCGATTGCTGCAATCTCTCTTCCAATTCTGTTAATATCTGCTGACGGCCGATAAAATGACGAGTTTGTGATGGGGCCTGGAAAGGTGGTGGCGTCCATTGGGGCGAAGACGACTCCAGAGGCGGCAGCGCCACCTCATCGGGTTCAATTTCATTCCGCAGCAATTTTTGGTAGAGTGACTTTGTTTCCGGTTCCGGTTCCAACCCCTCGGCATCCAGCATGTCCCAATATTGTTCATAATGGGTACACGCCTCGCTCACCTGGCCAGTCAGGGCCAACAGCAGCATCAACTCTCGATGCGCCTCCTCAAAATACGGTTCCAAGGCCAGCAAACGAGTGACTGAAGAGACGCCAGCCGTGTAGTGGCGATTTTGTTTGTAATGCACTGTCAACATATACAGCGCATTCAAAATCAGGTGGCGTAAACGCTCCCGGTACACCTGCACCCATTCCTCAAATCCGGCTGCGTGTCTTACGGATAAACCGGTGACAAATTCGCCTTGATACAGGTCGGCCGCTTTTTGCAATTGGGGCAGGGTAGGGTCGGAGGTTTGCAGGATAGATTCAAATTCGGCTACATCCAGCCAATAATCTGACTCCGTTAAGAAGGCTAAGGAATGACGGCGGATGACCAGGAACTTATCCAGGCCACATTTTGTCAGGCCGTTTAGTCCACCCGCGCCGCGCAAATTGCTTAACTTTTTCTGCGGCCGCATCTTCTCATCCGACCAGAGCAGCTCGGCCAAATATTCGCGGGGGAACTGCTGCCGGGTCACAGCCAGATAGCACAGCAAAGCCTGCGCTTTGGCTGGTAAGCTATTTATTGGTTTGCCATTTAGGATCAATTGTGGCGAACCCAGAAGACGAATTTCCAGGAGAGGCATGAACTAACCTGTTCAATTTATCAAATTAACGATACATCAGCGATACTACCCTACAGTTATAGCCATAGACAGCCATTTAAGCGAATATCACCAAATCAGATAGATTAATGCTAAAGGCTGGCAATAACAGATTAACTTCACAATTTACTATTCACAATTCATTATTTCCCGTTTAAGGTGATCCGATGACATTTAATACACCCCCTTTATATCGCACATTTATTCTGCGTTTTTGGGAAGAGCGAACGGCCGATACAGCTAACAATAACACTTGGCGTTTTAGTTTGGAAGACCCAGAAACAAATGCCCGGCATGTGTTTCAAAACCTGGAAGGGGTTGTGGCTTTTCTGCGGAAACAAACAAACGTCAACAGTAATTAGACATATTGCCAGATTGCCCACCAGAAGATTCATTTATATTGTTAGTTAACGCTCAAAATAGAACGTTGCCAGTTCATTTGCTGATGAAAAGTAAAACCGGACAGTTTCAAAACAGGTAAGAAGTATGTTAATTTCACACTTTATCCCATCAGGTTATTGCGGAGACCGGCGAGGTTTCTACCTCTGACGAAAAGGTGATGCCATCGTCAAAAAATCTCACCGATCTTTGATCCATCACGATTTGACATTGCTGACCTCAGATTTCTGTTAACACTTTCAAGATTGAATTTCGCACACTAATTGAAAAGACAGGGAATTTCCACATCAGGGAAGTTACGAACAGAAGATATGGGGTGAAAAGACTCCTCACTATTGTCGGCGACCAATAGTGAGGAGTCTTTCTTTATTCTTTGAAGGCCACAAACCTGCCCCAGCAGGAAGCCAGTTCCATTCCTTTTTGGATGAAGGCGGCGATGTAGTAACGGCCGTTTTCCGCCAACGCAATATCCCCTCCCAAATTTTCCGCATGAACAATCCCTTTGGGAAAAAGATTCAGGTGCATGTCCTGGTAATATTTGTCCAACGGGTACATCTCATCCCAATCTTTACCAAACTGATCCATCAACTTTTGGTTCGCTTCGGCAAATGTCTGGGGGTGCCAGAGACGCTGGATTGTGTTCATGGGATGTTCCATCGCCACGCAGTCAATCGCCAACCACTTAATTTTTTTAGCAATGCACCAATCCCCAAAATCTGGCGACGGCCCCGGATGTTTAATCATGTAACGGAACTCATCTGAATCGGGACTATTCCAACCATATTGATACCAACCCGTCTTGATAACCAGAATATCACCCTCCTGCACATCCACTTTGGCCTCAATCATGTCTGGTGTATATACACTAGAATCGGTGACCACATCTGAAATATCTACGATGACGCCCCGGCCATGCCAGAAATCCAGCGGTGTTTCGCCAATGGTACGGCCGGCGGCCCAAAAATGTTTTTCCCCATCCATATGGCTGGCCAGATGGAAACTGGCCCGACAGTGGGCATTGTTCCGCCCCAGACCGAAACTTTGCCCGCCCACTCGTTTAGTATATTTAATGCTCAATGGTTCATAGTTGGCCCATTGCGGCGTCTGTACACTAAACGGCAGTGTCATATCTAGCATCTGCATCTCGGCCATCGCCGCCAGAAAATCGGTTTCGTCCATCCCGGTCGGCGCTTGCAAAGCTGCTACCCGGCTCCAGGCTGATTCCACTTCCATAAAGGGAATGGGCTGGATCATAATCCAGGCGCGTTGGTTGTTTAATTCATCAATCTGCCCTCCTAGCGACTCGGCTAACAGCAAGCCAGATTTGGGCATGGTGATGTGGGTCAGTTTGTGGTACGCCTCTGGGGGGAACAGTTCATCCCAACTGCGGCCGTGTGTCTGTTGCAATTCAGTTTGGGCTTTCTCGAATTCACGGCCGTGCATAGCACGCAAACTCGTATTCATCGGATGTTCGGCACAACCACAGTCCACCCCCACCAACTTCAACTTCATATCCAGCGCCCATTGGAAAAATTCTGGCGACGGTCCTGGATGGCGTAAATAATAACCAAACTCCTTATTCTCCACCCCACCCTGCGCCTCTTCATTGGCAACATCCGGCTGATCCCAACCATATTTATGGTAGCCAGTGTTAATGATGAGGATATCCCCTTCCTTCACCGCCACCCGTTCCATAACCATTTCTGGCGTATACAAACTGTAATCAGAAACGGCGTCAGAGATGTCTACCACTACCCCTTCGCCGCATAAATCGGTTAAGGGAATATCAGCAATAGCTCGCGATCCGGAGTGGAAAGCTCGCGGCCCCACTAGATGCGTACCACTATTATTGCTCCATTCAATAAGCTGCCCGTTGGCCCCCTGACCGCCTCCCCAGGAACCGGTTAGACGCTTAAAAAAGTGAACTTGCAACGGCATCTCCCCCGGCCAGGGTGGAGTGAAGATGCTTAAAGCCTGTGTCAGATCAAACCATTTAGCATTACTAAGTGTGGAAATCAGTTCTTCGCGGTTCATGTTTTCCTCCTCATGTTCGCTCGTAAAGTCGGCCGCAGCCAGTATAAATCTCCCCTGCGGTTATTGTAGCTCTGCCCCTTGACAGGTACAAACAAAAACGCCATAGCAAATTTGCCCATCGGCAAACTTTTAGTTGTCATCTTACATCAATACAATCACCGAATTCATTTCAAAACAAAAATGAGCGAGAAGATTCGAATTATTCGTCGGGTTTTCTGGCAATATCTGCTACAAGTCAGATACAAATCTTTTGTGACATTCTTCGTGCCAAATTGGTTATTTAAGACACTGTATAGATATCTACAGAAATGCTAAACACTGTTAAGGTTTCTCAAAACTTCCCATCGACAACATCACAGCCTCATTGAGTATCAACAAAGCTAAGAAAATTGCCTATGTTAGACTTTGACACAGAGGCAAGGATGGAGGTAAAAATAAAATGACAGAGCGATCTAACCAATCTCAGAACCCATCCGCAGGAAATGAGCATCCCGAAGTATATTCTATCAGTCAGGACAAAGATGGCTCATTCCACTTCTCGCGCAGGGATCTTATTTACTTCAGCGCGGCGATAGGAGGAACGCTACTGCTCCGGGGGATTTGCCCGCGTTTTGGTGCAAAATCAACACTCAGTCAGCCGGCCCAGGCTAGGATGGCGCCTTTGACCAAGGTCTACATACATGCCGCACCGAGTATTACTTCAAACATCGCAGGTACCTTACAGCAAAACGACTTTGTGCGTCTAATAAGCGATCATCCTGACCTGGGCTGGGTAGAAGTTGCTACCCAGAGTGGCCAGCATGGGTGGGTGGAGCGCAACTTTGTTGATTTTTCTCGGGCAATTAAGAGTAGTTCTCGGAATTTTAAATTGAGTAGTGCCCTAACTCCGACCCCCACACAAACATATCCGCCCCCGACCTTTTCCCTTCAATTGCGTGGCGGGGATAATAACCCGGAAAAAGTTCTTACGGCTGGACAGGTTCAATCTTGTGGTGAAGCCATTCAAAATGGAGATTTCGAGGCCGGGAGCATCTCTTGGGTCGAAGAAAGTACCGGATCCATAATACGTAGTGACTGGCCTGATCCCTACCAGGGTTCATGGGTGGCCTGGCTAGGTGGCCCTGATGCACAAGAGAAGCTTACTCAGCTCTTCTACGTGCCTGCAGATGTTCAGGATGCTCAGACGTTATACTTTTATCTGAAAGTGACCACACAAGAGACCGGCAGTCAGGTGTACGATACGTTTCGCCTGCGTTTCCTCGATGCGGGCGGAAATTCCATCAGCTCTGATATTATGATTGCCAATAACACTACACCGATGAATTGGGTGTATTTCTCCGTAGATCTTACCGGAATGGCCGGGCTTGCCGACCAGAACATACAAATCCAGTTTGAATGTATTACCAATTCTTCCAACGACACATCTTTCGTGATGGACTCAGTTTCACTAAATTTGATCTGCGTTACCACTCCTCCTACCCCAACCCAAACTCCTACTCCCACCCAGACAGCAACACCGACGGAAACGCCACCTGCTGTGTACTATGTTTATTTACCTGTTGTCGTGAGATCCCCCCCCCCTACCCCTACTTCCACACCAAGCCCTTCGGCGACCCCCTGCCCAAACCACAATCCATGCCCTAGCGACTGCTCTAGCGATTATTGCTCTAGCGATTGCGTTTTAGATTGCATTTACGATTGTACTTTAGATTGCATTTACGATTGCGGTTACGACTATTGCAGTTATGATTGCAGTCTTGATTGGTGATAAACATGGAACTATTCACTATTCCAATATCCATTGCCGACCAAGATAACGCCTATATCGTATACCGCCCACTGCTGGGACTGGCTTTTATTGGCAATCAGGCCATGGTAGATCTAGTAAAATCTCTGGCCGAAGACCCGGTACGGTCAATGGATGATGATGTTCATACCTTTCTGGAAAAGATCGGTTTCCTAAGCCCTGATCCTCCTTTGCCCCAACTGCCCACTTCGGGAGATTTTAATCCCCTCGGCTTGACTCTGTTAATGACCAATCAGTGCCAGTTGCGTTGTACGTATTGCTACGCCGCAGCAGGAGATGCTCCACGCCAGCATTTATCCCTGAAAACCGGATACGCCGCCATTGATTACACCTACGAAAACCTCAAAAGATTGAATTATCCAAAATTCCACATTTCGCTGCATGGTGGCGGCGAACCAACTTTCCCCTGGAAGACGATGAAAGCCTTGGTGGCTTACGCCAAAGAGAAACCTATTCCCACCGAAATTTCGCTTACATCGAACGGCGTCTGGTCCAAGCAGCAAACCCAATGGATCATGGCCTATATAGACACCGTGGGCATATCCATAGATGGTAGCCCACAAACGCAAGATGCCCAACGCCCGATGGCCTCGGGCAAGGGGTCAAGCCATTGGGTGATGCAAACCCTCCGGGAGTTAGAAGCGAATTATCGCCCCTACCGACTGCGCCTGACAGCCATGCCCCCATTTGACCGCTTGCTTGAAGACATTCGCTTTCTTTGCGAGAATACTCGTTGTCAACGAATGCAAGTAGAGGCAGCTTTCAACACCCAGCGTGGGGGGGGCTATCAATACAGACTGGAAGAAGGGTTGCAATTTCTGCGGGCATTCTTTGCCGCCCAGAGAGTAGCAGAACAATACGGCCGCAAACTTTATTGTGTTGGCTCGGAAGTAGACAAAATCACCGCTGTACCCTGCGGCGCACTTTTCAACTCGCTCATTGTCACACCGCAGAACAACCTGGTTGGTTGCTTCGAGGTAGTTGACGACAGTCACCCACTGGCCGAAGTGACAACCATTGGGCGGATTACCCTCCAGGGCGTAGAGATCGACGAAGAAGCACGTTTGCGTCTCAGACAAACAATCGCTGAACGGCGCTCCTCATGCCGTGATTGCTTTTGTTACTGGTCGTGCGCCGGTGGCTGCCTGCCCCGAGCTTATTCCCCTGATCCTAACGGTCATTTAGAACACGGTGTCCACTGTGAATTAAAACGGACACTGCTACGAGAAATGCTTCTCAAACACATCGCTTACCAATAATAAACAGGAGACTTCACGGGCTTCTGTCCACCACTATGAATGAAATTGTTGCTACGAATTTCACGAATTAACACGAAAAATTAGTGGGAATTAGTGTAATTCGTGGCTATTTACAGAGTAGTTTTCAAATGAAACAAAAGCGCATCTTTTACCCATTCGGTATTTTATTGATGTTTGTGTTGTTATTGATGCAATTCGCTTTCCTGCCGGAGCGACAAGACAGTGTACAGGCTCAAACAGATCAGGTTCCCGATTTTGATATTCAAGGCCCCTTTTCCGATGCGCCAGTCTATCCTACAGTATTCAATGGCGACTTGCGTCATTTATCACAGTTAACCGGCGATTCCCCCGCTATCCCGCTGCCCTTAAAATACATTCCCGGTCAGGAGCCCAAAGGCAGCGCCCCCCAATTGGCGGGCTGGCAAGACACCGTCATCCAGGCTCAATTCGGTTCCGGCCAGATGCCCAACCCCATTGCCAATTTCCCTGGGCTGGATTTTAATACATTTGGCTCTGGCCACCCTCCCGACACAAACGGCGATGTTGGCCCCAACCATTATATCCAAACGGTAAACACCTCCATCGGCATCTACGACAAAACTACTGGGGTTCGCCTGGTAGGGCTGTCGTTCAACAATTTCTTTCAGGGAGGCACGGCTTGTAACACCAGTAATTCTGGCGACCCTATCGTTATTTATGATCCGATAGCCCACCGCTGGATTGTAACCGATTTCGCCTGGTTCAATTCTAACACTGGGCCATATTATGAATGTATTGCTGTCTCCCAAACCAACGATCCTGTCAGCGGCGGCTGGTACTTCTATGAAATGCGGGCTGACACCGGCGCCTTTACCGGCTATCTGAACGATTACCCTAAGCTAGGCGTGTGGCCTGATGGCTGGTATATGACGGCCAATATGTTCCAAATTGTGGCTCCTGGCACTGGTTTTGGGGTGCGTACCTGGGCCTTAGACCGGACTTCTATGATGGGTGGCGGCCCACTGAATGAAGTCCATTTTGATCTCTGCACCAATGCCGAATGTGGTTCTTTGCTGCCCAGTAATCTACGCGGCGATCTGCCCCCAGCGGGTTCTCCAAATTACTTTGCTACTGTTACTCCCCCCGGCCTGTTCCAGATATGGGAATTTGATGTGGACTGGACAACGCCGGCGAATTCCACCTTTACCGGCCCGGTAGACGTACCGGTAGCTGATTTTGTCATTGCTCAATCGGTGCCGCAGTTGGGTACGTCTAATTTATTAGACAGCTTGAGTTTCCGTCCTATGATGCAGCTGCAATACCGCACGATTAAAGGGGTAGAATCGTTGTGGGTTAATCATACGGTGGCAGCCAATAACGGAGTCGGCGGTGTGCGCTGGTATGAAATTCATGACCCGGGTGGAACCCCGGCTCTGGCACAGCAGTCTACCTATCAGCCGGATGATCATCACCGCTGGATGGGGTCTACGGCCGTAGACAAAGATGGCAACATGGCCGTCGGATACAGCGTCTCTAGCGGTAGTATGTTTCCTGCCATTCGCTATTCTGGCCGCCTGGCGGGTGAAATACCCGGTCAGTTACCCCAATCTGAAACCACGCTCATTGCCGGAACCGGTTCCCAATTCGGTTCTTCCCGTTGGGGTGATTATTCCACCATGACAGTAGACCCGAACGACGATTGTACCTTCTGGTTTACCACCGAATATTATATTTCCAGCGGTTCAAATTGGCAGACCCGTATTGGCTCCTTTAAGTTTCCCTCTTGCGGTCAGGCCAAAGCATATCTGGATGGCTATGTATACAATTCTGCCACCTCACAGCCTGTTGGTGGGGTTAAGGTAATGGCTAATGCTGTTACGCAAACGTTGACTGTACAGACGGACACAAGCGGTTATTACAGCATGACTTTACTAGCTGACACCTTTAATTTAACGGCCGGGCCACTACTGCCAGGGTATCCCGTATCCAGCACGGTAACAGGCGTTACGGCCGTGACTGGCAGCGTCACCGCAACAGACTTCTATCTCAACCCCGTCCCTAATCTGGAAGAAGGGGGGGTGCAAATTGATGACGACGTTATGTTTGGCAACAACAATGGCTACCTGGAACCAGGTGAACAGGATGTGCTGTTGTGGGAAGGTCTTTATAATTCAGGGGCTATTACGGGGACGAATATTACGGCTGTGTTAAGCAGCAGTACCCCCGGCGTCATCATCAATACCGACACGGCCGCCTATCCCAACATCGCTGCTTCGGCCACGATGACCAATCTAACCCCCTTCCTCGTCTCATTAGATAGTTCAGTCAATTGTGGGGATGATCTGGACTTCCATAAAATCATCAGCAGCACTGAAGGTACTTATAATGTAGATTTCACCCTCAATGCTTCTGTACCACAGCTGCAAGCCGACGTTTTCAACAATGACGTAGAAAGTGGCGCTCAGGGGTGGACAACTGGCGGTATTGGCAATTTATGGGGAATTACCACTGTAGAGTCCAATAGTCCAACCCATTCCTGGAGTGACAGCCCTTCTGGTAATTACCCCACCAATGCCAACAGCTACCTGCAGACTCCAGCATATAATCTGGCCGGCAAACGGCATGTTCGCTTGAGTGGCTGGTATAAATATGCGCTGGAAGCAGGGTATGATTATGTGTATCTGGAATATTCACTGAACGGCGGCTCTACCTGGGCCACCAGTACGCCGCTTTATTCCTTTAATGGAGTCGAAAGTCAATGGACAGAAATTGTGATAGATGCTTCCGTCTTAGACGGACAGCCAAATGTGGCTTTACGCTGGCGTCTGACATCTGATGGCGGGGTGGAAGATGATGGTATCTATATTGATGATGTTGTCTTGTCTTATGAGCCGTTTACCTGTGATTATGTAGCCCCAACCGCGGGTGTCTCTTTGGTGGGAGATGCGGCCGCTTCGGGCACACCGGGCACGGCCGTAACCTACACCCTTCACATCACCAACAGCGGCAGCCTGACAGATACCTTTGATCTAACGGCGTCGGGCATTTGGACACCCACCCTATCCACTAACAGTATCACGCTGACAAGTGGGGCCAGCTCGACCTTTACGGTCATAGTAGCTATCCCGCCCAATGCGGCCGATGCAGACAACGATACGACCTCTGTCACGGCCACATCCACATTTGATCCCTCAACCAGCGCTGCTGCCACCCTGACCAGCACGGCCGTTATACCTCCCAGCTATGGCGTCTCCCTTTCTGGAGATGATGCAGCGACGGGCGCACCAGGCACGGCCGTAACCTACACCCTTCACATCACCAACAGTGGCAGCCTGACAGACACCTTTGATCTCACGGCATCAGGCGTCTGGACGCCCACCCTATCCACCCACAGCATCACGCTGACAAGTGGGGCCAGCACAACGATGACAGTGGTGATTCCCATTCCGGGAAGCGCCACTAACGGAGATAGTAACCAGGCCATCATAACCGCCACCTCCACCCTTGATCCCCTGGCATCTGATTCTGTTACGCTTACTACAACAGCCCAGGCACAGGTCTCCATGACCTATATCTACCTGCCTGTCATCATGAAACCGTAACCATTCGTTCCCTTATTAGAAGTTCAACTTCTTAAAGAAGTTGAACTTCTCGCCCTTCCATCAGGGTGAAAAAGTTACCAACTTTCGGGATTCAGGTTGATTGACAAACGAATGTGTAAAAGTTGGCAACTTTCCCCAGTTCATTGAGATGTTACAGTTTGGAAAAAATTGGAAAATCGCTTTGCTTTTTGCCGTGCCCATCACGGCCGTTTTCCTCATCCTCACCGCTTACTGGTTTGCTCTGGCCGACCGGTACATTGTCTTTCTCTATTACCATGATATGGGGGCGATTGTGCCCGACACCTCTCCTTTCAGTAGTGTCACTGCCAGCCGTTATTGGATGACGGGATTTGTTTCCGGGGGCTTGATCATGGTTTTGTACACAGCGACAAACTGGTTGTGGGGTCGGTTCCAAACAGATTATGTTCCCCCACCCTGGCAGCAAGTATGGCTCATTTGTACCCTGCCGCTAACAACAATCATTCCCCTGATTGTGATGACTGCAAACGTGCCATCGCTTCCCTTGTGGAATGCAATGCAGGTGACAGCGGCCGTGCTGGCTGCCTTAGCTCTGGCGCTGCTGCCGGGGTGGTTGGCAGCCCGTCGGCCGTGGCAACTGCTCTGGTTAATTTCCTATGGGCTGGGGCTGGCTTTTCTCTTAACCACGCTTTTGGGGTTACAAAATATATCGCGCTGGCAGGCCAGTGGGAGTCTAGTATATCTCTGGTTGATGGGTGTAGTCACGGCCGTCACGCTGCTATGGCTCTTTTTTCTAACCGGCTGGCGGCGTTGGCAGCGGCAGCCGTCGCCCGGCGTTCTGCCCCTGATGCTGGCCGGTTTTTGTGTGGCCTACCTGTTCCTGCCACTGTTGCATTACACGCTGTTCACCGATGGTTACTTTTACATTACCAACAGCAGCAATTTTTTTGCCCGTACATTTTGGATGCAGATGGTGGTCTGGGGGGTTACGGCCGCACTTGTTTGGCTTGTTAACACAGGGATTGGGAGTGGAGATTAGGAGATTCTCCAATCTCCCAATCTTATTTGGAACGGAAAAGCATAGGGCCTAACGGCCGTCCCCCCACCAAATGCATATGAACATGAAAAACATCCTGATGGGCATTTTTGCCGTTGTTGATAATCAACCGGTAGCCATCTTCCGCCACTCCTTCCTGAGCGGCAATCTTCTGCGCCGCCAACAGCATCCGCCCCATCACGGCCTCATCCTCAACCGTTAAATCATTGATCGTTGGAATCTCTTTATTCGGCACAATGAGTACATGCGTTGGCGCTTGCGGGTAAATATCCCGAAACGCCGTCACCAGCTCATCCCGATACACAATATCGCCTGGGATTTCACCGGCGATAATTTTACTGAAAATTGTTGCCATTTCTTGCCTCTCTTTTCGTGTTCCGTGTTCCGTATACAGTTTACGGATTACGGATTACAGGTTACGGATTACGATATAATCCCACAAGCCTGCTATAATCACAACATGAACCAACCAACCTCCTCCATCGGCCGTCAACAAATACGCAGTATTACCCCCACCATTGATATTTACATCAAATTGGCCCAATATCCCATCCTGGCCAATCAGGTGCGCGTCCGCATGCGTGAAGAACTGTTCCGGCGAGGTATTGTAGACCAGGCAGCGTTTAAAAAAGAACTGAAGGATAAAGCGCTGGAATCACAGCGACGTGAAGGGCTGCACGACCCATTTGGCACAGAGCAGGCTCACATCTGGCAAAAACGGAAAGACCGCATCCGTGATTTTCAGACAGATGCCTACTTCGCCAACAATCTGGGCATTACTCTCCTCGACCAAATCATCGAGGAAGTTCACCATAATCAGCCGGGAGCCACAGATTCTATTGAATTAACGTTTAATCCTGAAGTTGCTCCCTGGGAGCTGCTATTTCGTCAGGGAGAGCGATATGAAACATTGCCCACGGCCGAGCGTAAAAAAGTAAAGCACCATCTACAAGAAATTAAAGTCGTGCTGATCAAAGGGATGATCAGCGATCAGCTGCGCTTTATTGGTGTGGCTAAGAAGGTGTTTAACATGGCCGATTTACGCCGCATTTACCGGCGTCGTATTGGCGGCGGCAAAATTGGGGGCAAGTCAGCGGGCATGATCCTGGCCTGGAAAATTTTGCAGAAAAAAGAGCCTGAATTAGGCCCGGATATCAGTGAGCAGATAGAAATTCCCGATTCCTATTTTATCGGCAGTGAAGTGATTTACGATTTTCGATTACAAAACAATCTGGACAATGTAATGAACCAGAAGTACAAGTCATTAAAAGAAATCCGGGAAGAATATCCTGGTATTGAAGAAGCCCATTTGCGGGGCGAATTTCCGCCAGATATTGTGGAGCAGTTGCACGATCTATTAGAACATATAGGAGAAGACCCGATTATCGTGCGTTCGTCCAGTTTATTGGAAGATAATTTTGGGTATGCTTTTGCCGGTAAGTATCAAAGCTATTTTTGCCCCAACCAGGGAACGCCAGAAGAAAATCTGGCCGATTTATTGACCGCCATTAAACGAGTGTATGCCAGTTCGATCAACCCAGACGCCATTCTGTACCGGCAGCGGCAGGGGTTGATTGATTATGATGAACGGATGGCAATTTTGATTCAACGGGTACATGGCAAGCGTTACGACCGTTACTATTTCCCCACCATTGCCGGCGTCGGCTTTAGCCGTAATCCCTTTCGTTGGAACAATAAAATTCGGCGGGAGGATGGCTTTTTACGTATTGTATGGGGGATGGGAACCCGCGCTGTTGATCGGGTAGATAATGATTACCCACGCATGATTGCCCTAAGCCACCCCCAACTCCGCCCCGAAACTAGCGCCAAAGCGATGCGCCAATATGCACAATGGTATATTGATCTGGTTGACCTGGAAGAAAATGAATTCAAGACGCTACCAGTCACAAAAATACTCGATCACAATTACCCAAAACTCCGTTTTATCGCCAGCCATGATAAGGGAGATTATCTGCAAAAGATTGTTTCCATTGGCGGATTGAATGAAGATGACCGCTACGTACTGACATTTGATTTTCTCACCAGAGACAGAAAATTTATCCAGTTGATGCGTACTGCCTTGAGTCGCATAGAAAGGGTCTACAAAACACCGGTAGATGTGGAATTCGCTATTGAAGTCATCCCTAATTACCCGTACCCGGAGTTTAAGTTGCACCTACTGCAATGCCGCCCTTTAAGCCAACGAGCCGATGAGAATGTAACCATTCCTAAAGGTATTCCGCCAGAGGATATTCTCTTTACCTCGCACGGTCTGATTCCTGATGGCAAAGCGGAACAGATACAAACCATCATTTTTGTGAACCCGGAAAAGTATAATCAGATTCCCGATACGACCATAAAATTGGAATTGGGGCGGGCTATCGGCCGTCTCAACAAACGACTGGAAGAGAACCGGTTTATTTTGATTGGGCCGGGACGTTGGGGCAGCGCCAATTTGGAATTAGGGGTGCGGGTGACATATGCTGATATTTTCAATACGAGGGTGTTGATTGAAATGGCGATAGCGAAGGATGGCAAACCGCCAGAGTTGTCGTATGGAACCCACTTTTTTCAGGATTTGGTGGAATCGGGCATTCATTCACTGCCGCTGCATTTGCATATGAAGGGCAGCCGTTTTGATTGGCCGTTTTTTAATGACTCTTCCAATGTATTGGGCCAACTTTTGCCAGAAGACGCCCCTCTGGAAGAATGGATAAAGGTGATTGATGTGCCGGCGGTGAGCGACGGCCGTGTTCTCAACATCTATATGGACGGTACGGCCGATGAAGCGGTCGGTTTCCTGACCGAACCATCACAACCCCTTGCCGCCCCCGCCAGCCAGGCTTCTGTGAGTGTGCCTACATGACGGCCGTGATTTCCCCAGAGAAAAACGTATATCTGTTATAATAATCATATCGATTCATCATTTTATTGTGACAATCTAACTTGAATAGGCAAAATAGGGTAACTACCATGTTAAAAACACACGATAGAATCATCACCGTACAAGATTTGTCCCAAGAGGCACAAAAAGCGGTTACAAATGCTCAAACTACAGAATTGAAAGTAGCTATTACCAAAGGTGAACAGCAATTTGCTCAGGGCACATACAAAACTTTAGAGGAAGCCACAGCCCTGGCGGAAGCAGCCTGGCAAAAACAAGAACAGTATTGATGGCAAAGTTAAGGATGGCTAATATGCAATTAAATGAATTAATGCAAACGGTTCAATATGTAACTGATAACCAGGGAAACCGGCAGTCTGTCTTGTTAGACCTGGATATATGGCAAGCTATGATCCATCATTTGGACATGATCGCTGAGAATCATGTTGATGTAGATCGGCAAACTGCAATAAAACGCGAAGAGGCTGCTTATCAAACTATGTACAAGGAACTATACGCGAAGTATCCCGGCGAACATGTGGCTATTTATCAGGAAGGGTTGGTAGATCATGATGAAGACGGGAGTAAACTGTACAAGCGAGTGCGCCAGAAATATCCAGGCAAATTTGTACTTATTACACCTGTGAGCCTAGAAGCAGAAGAAACGTACCGGATACTGTCACCGCGACTAGCAGTCAAGGAATAACAAAGATGTACAGTCATGAGTATGATCGTACTTACCATCCGCCAATGCCTGTTGTGGAAGTTCAGATTAGTTCCATTGAAGAGCCAGAAACGATTGTAACTATCGAGGCCCTGGTTGATTCTGGATCTGATAGCACGTTTTTACCGGAAAAGATTCTGCGTGAGTTGGGCGCAGAGAGTGTGCGCGAAGCCTGGGTAAGTGGAATTCAGGATATTCGCTATCAAGTACAAATGTATATGATCAAACTGGCGATAGGGCAATACGAATTCTTCGGCACACGGGTTGTAGGCGATCAACAAGGTCGGGCAATATTGGGACGTAACGTCTTAAACCAATTGGCTGTCAACTTGAATGGATTGGCAAATATCGTTGAAATATCTCAATAATGGAACCAAAATAATGGGTTAACAAACACGTTAGCTGCCCAGTGTTCTTATCTGTGCATCAGATTGCAATAAACTACAAAAGAGGTGCCAGTTGTCAAAAAAATTAACCATTTCCGAAATCGAAAATGCCTTTTTACCTTCACGTGAAATAAGTAGTGCTGACAGATTTGCGGGTCGTGCAAAGGAAGTGGAAACTGCTTATTTCGCGCTTCACTCAGAAGGAACGAATATCGCTATTATTGGCAACAGGGGAATAGGCAAAACATCTTTAGCTCGTCAAGTACTCAATATGGCTTCAGGGAATAACGATATCCTTGAAAAAGTAGGGATGTCTTACGATGAAGAACTAGACTTCATCCCAATTTATTTCGCCTGTGGCAAATCTGTCTCAAATTACCAGGAGTTAATCGAACAACTACTGACAACACGAGAATGTTTACATGATTGGATTTACGATATTCCTGCAGCTAAGAAGGAAATCAAGTCATTAGAAGGGAAGATCGATATCAAGGTTGCCTCTGCCGGAGGAAACAAACAATATGAGACTGAAAGCAGTGCAGCAATTACCGCGCATAGCTTGGATACAGTTTTTGTAAATGTCTTAACAGCAATTAGCAAAGAAGAAGTTACTCGAAATGGGATTTTGATAGTCATTGACGAGTTTGATCAAATTTCCGATCCTAGTGGATTTGCTTCACTTCTAAAATCACTTGCTACAAATGCTCCTACTGTCAAATTCTGCATAGTCGGTGTGGCTCATGACATCAGTAATTTAATGAAAGAACATGCATCTACTGATAGACTATTCGCAGGAAGCATCATAAATCTACCCGCAATGACAGATGATGAACTATGCAATATTATTGATATCGCAGAAGCCAGTATTGATCACCAAATCACATTTACTGACGTTGGAGCCACAAAACTTGTGGCGCTTGCCCAAGGTCACCCGTACATGGTTCATTTGCTAGGAAAATATGCTCTACGAAGTGCATTTTTATCGAAGGGGGCTGAAATAGATGCTTCTGATATTGATTCGACTCTTCAAAAAGTGGCATCGAGTGGAGTTGATCCTGTCTTAGAGGGTAGATACAAGAAAGCCATTTAGTACGCCTCCTCAAAGGGAGTCGGTATTGCGAGCATTAGCTCAGGCTCGGAAAGCGGATGGAGAAGTTCATACGAAAGATGCATACACAATTGCTATAAACGAATTCGGCGTGGACAACCCAAGCCAATATGTCGGCCATTTAGGTCTTGATGAGTATGGCGCTGAAATCGAAAAAATCCGAGATCGTTATTACCGCTTCAAAGATTCTCTTTTTCACGCTTATGTATTAGCTCGTCCCCGCTACTTTGAAGTAGATGTAGGAGAATAAGTTTTTTAGCTAACAACGTGGCAACTAACAAAACATCAACGTGGACTGGCGAGATCGAAGATCATTCGCCCACAGATTGTTGAAGGCCGCACACCTGCGAAGGTTTCAGTTTTTCTTGCTAGCTAGTTACGCTAACGTTAAAAACACACGAAAGGATGTAAACACAGAATAGGAAGGAAGACGGATCGAACAAAAAGTATCAGTGTTTACAAAAATAGCAAAGATTTTGTTATCTGATCAACTTTTCCAGCAGTGCCCGTTCTTCGGTTTCATTTTTGACTTCGCCGTCCAGACGGGCAGCCAGGAGACGGTCTAGCAGGACAGCGAATTTGGGGCCGGGTTTGAGGCCCATCTGACGTAAATCATTGCCGCTCACGGCCGTTTTCACCTCCCGCCATTCCCCATAATATTTTTCCACAATATCAATCAGCCGTTCATCTTGCAACCAGGCACGAATGACAAGTAGCACACGAGACGGATACGGTCGTAACGCCTTTTCAACCTGACTGGGACGTGCGTCGAGGGGGAGGTTTTGCAAAACGGCCGTCATACGGCCGCAAGCCAATACATCAGCACGGGTTGCCTTACGTACTCGTAAACGAGCCATCACTCCAGATTGGGCCGTTTCTGGCAGCGATTGCATCCACAAGGCGAAGTAAGCAAATTCCTGAGTGTCAGTCGTGATGAGGTCTTGCCAGATGGGGTCCGTTCGCAGCGGCCGTAAACGATCAAATGCAGCGGCGGCCGCTGGCTGCCAGGTCAACGCCTCGTGCACATGAGCTAACACATCCAATTCCGCCAAACGGGACAGCACGGCCGCCTGGTTTTGCTCCTGAAAGGCCAATTCCAACTCATGCCGGATACGCGCCCCCGACACCCGGCCTAACAAAGGCAGCGCCCCGACAATCAATTCTCTGGAGCGTGCCTCTATCCGAAAATTGAGCCGTTGCTCCAACCGTACAGCCCGCAAAATGCGTGTGGGATCATCCACAAAACTAAGGCTGTGCAGCACCCGAATCAATCCTTGTGCCAAATCCCGTTGACCACCATAAAAGTCCAATAGTTGACCTAAAAATGCGCCATCCAAGCGCACGGCTAACGTATTGATGCTGAAATCTCGCCGGTGTAAATCCAGCTTAATGGAGCCGTGTGTCACTTCTGGCAAAGCCGATGGCTCGGTATAAAATTCGGTACGGGCGGTTACAAAATCAATCGCCATCTGGCTGAGACGGGGCAGATCAATTGTTGTCAGATCAAAAGGGGTACGGCCGGCAGCGGCAGCGTAATGGTTAACGGATCGGGTTAAAACGGCCGTCCACACGGCCGTGTCCAATGACCATTTTGCCGTCCCAAACCGTTTGTGGGCATGAACGTCCCCCCCATATTTTGCCTGTAATTGACGAGCCAATTTTATCCCGTTTCCTTCCACCACCATATCTAAATCTGTTGGCGATTTACCCAGCAGCAAATCCCGTACCAGACCGCCCACAAAATAGAGCGGCAAATTCAATTCTGCGGCCGCTTCGCCAATAGTGCAGACCATTTCCCATAAAGTCGGGGATAATCGTTCCAAAAGCAGTTGGCGCATATCTGGTTCGGCCGATTTGTCGGTTGGTTGGAAGAGATGATTCAGCAAATCGGTGCGGGTGACGATGCCAATAGGGCCATCAACAGCAGCGGCCGCGTCTTCTGCCAGGACGGGAATCTGCCCCCACCCTTCGGCCAACATTAATTGTTGTAAATGGTTGATGGAGTCAGACGGCCGTACCGTCACACTTCCTTTTTTCATGATGCGGCTGACGGGGAGCCGGTTTAGATCATGGCTCATGGCCCGGTCTACAGCGCGGCGGGTCAATAATCCCACTATCTGGCGAGAATGGGCGTCTACTACCGGGTAGCCTTCATGCCCAAAACGACGCATCAAGTCGGCCGCTTTGGATACGGTGGCGGTGGGCTTGACTGTTTGCACGCCGTAGGACATCAATTCCGTTACCCGCACTTCCGGTTGCACGGCCTGGGGCAGCAAGGTGAGGAGTTGATCGTGTACGGCCGTTAAATCAGCATTCAACACACGGGCTGCGGCCGCCTTATCATGCCCCCCGCCTCCCAAAGCGTGCGCTACCAGAGAGACATCTACCTTATCGGTACTGCTGCGGGCTACCAGTTGCACATCTTTTTGCATTTTCACCAGAATGAATAGTCCGGCCGGCGTCAATGCTTCGCGCAAACGGTGGGCAATGGAGGAAACTTCTTCCCGAAAATCATCGGGAGACGTAGCGGTGGTGACGACAATGGATTGGCCGCTAATGGTGTGCCAGGATACGGCCGTGTACAAATCATCATACAGCTTGTATTGGGCATCAGTTAAAGGGATGTTCAAGAAGCGGCGCACAACTGTTAGCAACGCGCCACAATCCAACAACCAGGAAGCGGCCGATAAATCACGCGGCGTAGTGGTGTCATAGGTCAGGGAACCAGTGTCTTCATAAATGCCCAACAGGAGCAAGGTCGCTTCTTCATTACTCAGGGCTAACCCCTGGGCGTTTATTTCTTCTACCAGGAGTGTGGTTGTGGCTCCCACAGTCTCTACCTGATAAACCCAGCTTTCATGTTGTTTATGGTCGGTATGATGGTCAATGACCTGAACTGACGGCCGTTTCACCATCCCGCGCACTGAATTGAGCGCCTGGGTATCTACCAGCAATACTTCATCTACGCGACGACGCTGCCAGTCTGATGGCCGTGTAAAATGAAACGCATCCCAATACAAGGTTAAAAATTGCTGCACATTGCGGTTCACCCGCCGCGGCAGCAGGGGAACGGCTTTTGGATACAGCTTGTACGCGGCCATCAAAGCCGCAATCGCATCAAAGTCAGCGTTTTCATGGGTGAGGATGAGTCGCATAGATAGTATGGTATGTCTGGGAGGGGCAAGTTGCAAGTTTGCAGGTTTGCAAGTTGCGAGTTTGCAAGTTTGCAAGTCTTGACACCTCCGCCGATGAATGAATTCATCGTCTGATATTCAAAACGTGCTCAAGCACGTTGAGACGGCCGTCCTTAATACGCTACTCACTTTCTGTGTGCTTTAACGTACTTCGTATTCCAGACACCGATTTCAGGTGGTGTTGGCTCCTTCTGAACTGTAAAATTAGTCTTCCGCAATAATAAACATTGTAGAAGAACCTAAACATAAGGGAATGGCTCAATGCAAATGTTGAAAAATCTATTCAGTAGAGAAGCTCCAGAGACGGTCGTAAATTTAGATCACCCAAGTATAAACGAACCCACACCAAAACGGATTCTAGTGCTTGGCTCGTCACCACATACACATCTGGTGACTGCATACTCTTGGGACAAACTGCCCAGCAATCTAAACGTAGCTAATTACGATGTGGTTATCCTTAATTTAGTACCTTTCGCAGAAGATGAGAATCTTGCACGTGGGATAAACCTCAATCTTTTACCATCAAGGAACCAATTTGGGAAGCTATTGTTTAGTGAGGGGAGCGAGATCATTGCCCTCGGTACGCCTGGAGTGGAACTTGGTCAGGGTATTGACGAAAATGCTGATAAGGCAATACGAATGCCACCCTTATTCCACATCCACGATCCAGACAAGTATGTTACATGGTGATAAGTGTTAACTTAAGCGAAGACCTCGCAGGTTTTAACGCAAAACCTCAGAGGGGCGTAGATCATTTTGGAAACCTGCGAGGTCTTAAGTTAACGACAATGGTTACATGGTGATTGCCATCTATTCCAAAGTTTGGCTACGAATCAGGTACCGAGATACGGGACATTGAGCCAGTGTTTGATTATTACTTTCGCCACGTAAAATGCTGGTCATTTCATGCAACCTCAGAGTTCCTCACTGGGTTTTTACAGTATCCTGGACACGAGAACGTATTATATCAGTAGAAGACCTGGCTACAGCTACGGCTACGGCCGTAAACAACGCCCAACAAGAACCATTAGTCGTAACGGAAAACGGCCGTCCGGCCGTGTACTTGGTTAGCATCGAGTTTTTTGATGCTTTGATGGATCAGTTGCACACGCTTGAAAAATCTGAATTTGAGGCCGCTGTTGCTCTGGGAGAGGAACAGTTTAACGAGGGAGCCTTCAAAACGTTAGCCGAAAGTACAGTGAAGCTACCGGCACACCGCTACTCATACTATAGACATTCAGAAAAAGATTTTGACTCAGATTGGTTCAATCTGGCAGATTGAACCAATCTAACGCCCACAATATTATCTGCACATTGCAGTTTATTTCTTCAATTGGCGTAGTCCAATAAATTCCAAAATGGCAAAAACAGCGACTGCTTCGGCCGTTAGACCTACCGCCCATTTACCGGCCGTTGTTAACGGCAGCCAACCGAAAAACAAAATCAGAAAGCTGCCTACAACCCAAACTAAATCCAATTCCAGAATAATCAAAGCCCTTGTGCGGCTGATTTCCGGCTGGTTGGCTGTCCAATAACAGAACCAACCAAAAGGCAAAAACCCCACGCCCATAACCATAAACGCGGCCGAATAGGGAACGCCTAAAAATTCAGCCAACGGATTGGCCGCCAGAATAAATAGGGCCGCACTCAACAGTGAGAAAACAGCATTGCCACGTAATACCCGCCGCAGAAAACGGCCGTTTTCCTGAACCTTACTCGTTTCGTTACCAACTAATTGTGTGTGCATCATCATGCCTCCAACTTATTTTAATTGGCTCGCCACAAAAATAGCAGCGAGCCTTCCTGGGTAAAACCGGTGTTGTGCCGGTGTGTGATATGAGTGCATGATACGGCCGAAATCCCTGCCAACACCAGGAAAAACAGTGCCAAACAGTGCCATTTTCATGATTATTGTGAGGGTGGTACGCTACCCAGAAAGAAAAAAGGACAATACCGCAAAAGTCGTTTGGGAGTTGTAAACACAGATAGGGGAACACGGATAAAAAACAAAAAAATCCGTGTTCTTCCTATCCGTGTTTACAAGGGATATAATCAGGCTTAGACGAGTTTTGCATTCTTAAAAAAAGGAGTTTACATGTACACCCCCAAACCAGAACATAAATTTACCTTTGGTCTCTGGACAGTCGGCAACGTCGGGCGAGACCCGTTTGGCGAACCTGTCCGCAGAGCATTATCCCCCGTCGAAATCGTTCATCTGCTGGCCGAGGTGGGAGCCTATGGCGTCAACTTCCACGACAATGATTTGGTTCCTATTGACGCCACTCCTACCGAGCGGGATCAAATCGTGCGTGATTTCAAAAAGGCGCTGGGTGATACTGGCCTTGTCGTGCCCATGGCTACCACCAACCTGTTCAGCGATCCGGCCTTCAAAGATGGCGCCTTTACCGCCAATGATCCCAAAGTCCGCGCTTACGCGCTGCACAAAACAATGCACGCCATTGATCTGGGGGTGGAATGTGGCGCGACTATCTATGTTTTCTGGGGCGGCCGTGAAGGAACCGAAACAGACGCCGCCAAAAACCCCCTTGAAGCTGGGAAGCGGTTCCGTGAAGCGTTAAACTTCTTGTGTGCCTATGTACAAGATCAAGGGTATGATCTCAAGTTTGCGCTGGAACCCAAACCGAACGAACCTCGTGGCGACATTTATTTGCCAACGGTGGGGGCGATGCTGGGCTTCATCCAAACTTTGGATCAACCCGATATGGTGGGCGTCAATCCCGAAGTGGCTCATGAACATATGGCCGGACTAAATTTCACCCATCACGTTGCTCAGGCGTGGGATGCGGGCAAATTGTTTCACATTGATTTGAATGATCAGGCGTTCGGCCGTTATGATCAAGATTTTCGCTTCGGTTCTGTGAATCTAAAAAGCGCCTTCTTTTTGGTGAAGTTTCTGGAAGATGTGGGCTACGCTGGCAGCCGCCATTTTGACGCCCACGCCTACCGCAGCGAGAACATTGAAGGGGTCAAAGATTTTGCACGGGGGAATATGCGAACCTATCTCATTCTAAAAGAGAAAGCGGCCCAATGGAATACCGACCCAGAAATCCAGGCGCTGCTGGCTGAAATCAACGCTGATGATGGTTCAACCGATGCCTTCAAAGGAGTCTATAGTTCTGACAAGGCGGCCGCTCTCAAAAAAGTATCCTTTGACCAGCAAGCAATGGGAACACGCGGCTTGTCGTATGAACGGCTGGATCAGTTAACCGTAGAAATATTGTTAGGGATACGGTAATCGGATTGTGCGGCAATGGCCGTAACTATTGTATACTTCAGAAAACATTGTCAGAGGAAATGAATAATGAAACAATTTCAACATTTTACGGCCGTGATCGAACGAGAAGACGATGGTTTTGTTTCCCTATGTCCAGAGTTGGATATTGCCAGTCAGGGCGACACAGTGGAAGAAGCGCGGCAAAACCTTACTGAAGCCATTGAATTGTTCTTAGAAGTAGCAGATCCATCCGAAGTTCAGCAACGATTACAGTCAGAAGTATTCATCACCCAGGTTATAGTTCCCGTTGGGTAAATT
>JAAEOP010000553.1 GCA_024223125.1 Chloroflexota bacterium | reverse complement strand
GGCCAACTGGCTGGAACTCGCGCGCAAAACCTACGTTGCCGCGGGCCGGCTAGACGAATGGCGCGAATACCTGGGCGGCCTCATGGCAAAACACATGCGCAAATACTCCCTCATGCCCAAACTAAAAAACCTGATCTAATATTCCCTTTGGGTAGGTTCTATGAGTATGAAAACATATCAGATTTCTTTGCTTGCAGTTATCTTACTGCTGATTGGTTGCAGTTCAAATGCTGAACCGGCCCGTATCCATTTAACGCCTGAATCCACCATTACACAGCCCCCACCGACTAAATCTTTGCCAACCTCGACACGAACACCAGTACCGGTAAAGACGGAAATCTCGTGCGAACCAACATCGAACCCATTTCCAACCCCAAGTGGATTAGCAGATAGTTTTCAGTACAATCCAAATATTGATATTAATCGAGTTTGCACATTTACTGGACAAGTATCCAGAGGCCAGATTTACAAACACCAAATAACCCAAGACCTTGTTTTTTGCCTAGTCCCCGGTGGAATAATACGAGATATTCCCGATGAAGGATGGAACATCATCATAAGCGACACCCGTCCAGACAGTTGTGATCATAGTTCAAAAGACTATGCAAACTTTGGGTCAAGAGTTACGCCTCCATTTCGCGGAAATCTCTACTTTGATGTATATGGATGGCATTTCAGAAACGCAGAAAACACGGGAGAAAACGATGGGAGTGTGAATGCTCCACAGGAAGAAAGACATCTCAATTTTGTATTTAATCGACAAGATTATGAAACACTGTGGTATGCTGCCAGATGCAATCGTTGGGCAATTGATACTGATTGTGCTCAAGCCACCCAAACGAGTACGAATACCGAAATTCCTCGATCGAGTGCGAAATTCACAGTTACGAAATTGGAGTTAGGTAACCTTGTGCCGGACAGTCATGCATGGATTGAATACATGGAATTTAAGGTTGATGTGTACCTACCAGCAGAGTAAAAGACGAACCCTCACTCACCCCGTCATCTTCTGAGCGGATGAGTGGCGATAGGCGCACGCCCTCTCCCACTCACCCTTTCCCCCACGCCCCCCTACAACATCCCCTCCGCACGGAACCAATCTAACGCATCTCGCACCGTATCCTCGAACGGGCGCGGGGCTAGGCCGAGTTCCTGCTGTGCCTTCTGCGCATTGACCCGCTGCCAGTGCCGCACCGTCCGCAAATGGTTGGCGGGCAAGGGGAGCGCGGGCAGCAATGTGCCCAGCTTCGCCAGCCCCTCCGCACCCCACAGCGGAATCTCGAACCAGGGCGGCTTCACCCCGGCCACCCGCGCGGCGGTGGTGAGCGCGGCGCGCACCGGTAAATTGTGCCCCCCCAAGATGTACCGCTCACCCACGCGCCCCCGCTCTGCCGCGGCAATATGCGCCGCCGCCACATCCCGCACATCCACCGCATTCGTCTCCCCCGGCAGCCAGCCGATCATCCAGCCCTTTGCCACCG
>JAAEOP010000552.1 GCA_024223125.1 Chloroflexota bacterium | reverse complement strand
CAGCTAAACGATCTAACAGGGCATCAGGCACAGCCGATACATCCAAATAATAAACGGGCGCATCTCCCCAACGTTGGGTGCAAGCCATATGTGGCTGTGAATATTTAACGGGGAGGTGGCTGCGGCCGTAAATCCTCTCCCACCGTTGGGCATAATTTTCTTGAATGGGTGTCACGAAAAATTGAGTCATCTTATCATTTACCATATTAGAACATTCGTGCTAATTATAGCACAAAGAATCTAAATGTCTAGTGTCAGTAAGGGTTCGCTCGTAAACAACTTTGGAGTTTCCAGATTGGTTCAATCTTGAAGATTGGACCAATCTTATCAAGCTAAAAACGAATGGACCCTAAGCATCAGTTCCCTTACCATGAACCGCTTTGCTCACATCCGTGATATAGCCTTGGGCATGAGAGAAATCAGAGATTAGCATTGTTTCAGGACTCCGAACAATTGCCATTTGAGGAAAGCAACCAAACAAGTTAGACTTTTACCCTTATGAAAATTGCAGTCATTTCTGATATACATGGCAATGTGCCCGCTCTGGAAACTGTCACTTTAGACCTGGCAAAATGGCAGCCAGATTTAGTCGTCGTAGACGGCGATATCGTCAATCGAGGCCCTTGCTCATTGGCCGCCTGGGAATTTGTACAAGAACAGGTACGGCAGCAAAAGTGGCAGGTTATCAAAGGCAACCACGAAGATTACGTATTAGATTGTGCCTTCTCAGATGAAGATCACGATCTGCCCACCCTCAAAATTCGGCAATATGCAGAATGGACACACCAGCAGCTAAACGGCCAAATTGGCGACATTGCCGCTCTGCCCGATGAATTCCACACCTTTGCCCCGGATGGCTCTGAATTCCGGGTGGTTCATGCGTCTATGCGTAACAATCGAGATGGCGTGTACCCTCAAACATCAGATGCAGAACTGCGGCAGCAAATTGCGCCGCCGCCAGCCGTTTTCGTTACCGCCCACACCCACCGCCCCCTTATCCGCCGGGTAGATGAGACCTTGATCGTCAATGTCGGCGCGGTGGGGTCGCCGTTTGATGGGGATGCGCGGTTGAGCTACGGCCGTTTCACCTACACACCATCACGCGGCTGGCAAGCCAAAATTACCCGGCTGGTATATAACCGCGAACAGACAGAACGGGATTACGTTACATCTGGCTTTCTAACGCATGGCGGTCCGCTGGCTCAACTCATGCTGCTGGAACACCGTCGCTCTGCAGGGCTGATGTACCGTTGGGGCAGCCGTTACCAGGATGCGGTGATGGCGGGTAAGATGACACTGGAAGAAAGTGTGCGCGCCATTATGGCCGATGAAGATGTACGGCCGTTTGTCGGCCCGCCCGGCTGGATATTTTCGTAGGTTTGTCAAATTCTTTAACTTGGCTACAATTCGCGTAGGTGTCCATTTTAACAATTTGTCCCTGTGTCCCCATATTGATCATCCCCATATCACACACTTTCAAATTGTTCCCCCCGGCATTACCCAAAGATCAAGCAATTTGTAAAACAAGGAGAAAGAATATGCAAACAAAACCCCAAAAATCAAACCGTTACCGGAAGTCAATCATTTCAGTAATCCTGTTCTTTTTGTTAACGGCCATGATGATGACGGCCGCTGCTCAGGAAGACCAGCCCGCTACTCCTCCAGACACAGAGGTGCAAATTCTGAGCCAAGTACAGGATGCCCGCGGCGTCACCACCGTAGCCCTATTCAGCGTGAAGCAAGATGCCTTCCTGTCTTCCGGACAGCCCAACACCAATTTTGGCAGCTCTAGTACGCTAAATACAGGCTACAGCGCGGGCACGTTACAAGCCATGCGCGGCTTATACCAATTCAATCTGGCATCAATTCCCTCCAACGCCATTATCAACAGCGCCACCATCAACTTCTACATGCTCTCCTCCACTCCCTCTAATGATTACAACATGGGTCTGCAAGGGCAATTTATGAAGTCATCCTGGAATGAGTACAGTGTTACCTGGAATAATGCCAATTATTTGGGAGGGGACATCAATACAATCGGCGATGTAAACAATAATTCCGGGTGGAAAAATGGGGATGTCTCCAATGCCGCCCGACAATGGATCAGCGGCGCTCGCCCCAATTACGGTATCATCATCACCGGCGATGAATCCCCACAACGCAATCGCAGCCGGGTCTTCTACTCCCGCGAGCAAGTTAATTTCTCCACCTGTAACAACCCCAATACCGGTAACAGTTGTACCCCTTATATGGTTGTAGATTACACTGTGTCCTGCGATACTACGCCGCCTACTTCCACCATCAATGGGTTGGTAGAGAATGGCACTTACCCCCAATACACCAACCACGAATTCACCGTATTCTGGGGTGGTAGTGACAGTGCGCCTTCCGGTTGTACACCCAGCGGCATTGCTTACTACGATGTCCACTATCGTCTGGATAGTGGTTCGTGGCACCATTGGAAGCAAGCAACAGCCTTAACGAGCGGCACTTTCAAGAGCGGCTCAGATGGCGTCTTTGTAGAATATTATGTGCGCGCTGTTGACCATGCCGGTAACAAAGAACCCGGTCCCAATCAGTCAGGTTCGCAGCCGAAGGCCAGCACCACCGGCGACACCATAGACCCGGTAGCTAACATCAACTCCCTGCCCGATTACAGTCAGACAACGATCAATTTAACCTGGAGCGGCAGTGACAATCGTTCCGGTGTAAAAACCTATGACATCCAATATCGCGTAAACGGGGGAGGATGGCAAACAGCCTTAAGCGATGTGCTCGCTTCGCAAACCTCTTACACCTTTACCGGCGTTCAAGCAGGCTTCTATGAAGTACGGGCACGTGCCACTGATAATGCTCGTAACACCCAAGACTGGACCGGGCCACAAGCTTCCACAACCGTTGTCGGCCATCCTGTAGCTCAAATCATCTCTGTTGGTAACGGGCCAAACATCATTAAAGACCTGGCCGTTACCAGCTTCCCAGTTCGTTGGGCCATCTTCGATTTTGGCAATCCCTTAACAGGTATTGATATTTACTACAAATATAGAGGAGGCGCCTGGATCAAATGGCAAACCTTCTCCGCCTCCGAAACAGTGGGGACATTTGACTTCACCGCCTTAGGATTAGGTGATGGTTCTTATCAGTTTGAAGCGGTTGCTTTGAGCGTACCGCCGGGAACCAACGAACCCATAACCGGTATGGCTGAAGGCAGCATTATAGTGGATCACGCCGACCAGGTATATCCGCAAAGTTATATGCCGGCCATGTTTAATTAGGCCCTATAAGTAATATCTTAGGTGACAGTCACCTCTTCCAGAAAGTGACTGTCACCTACTTTACATATCTTGGGGATTGTCATTATAGCAGTCTGAATTTTGAACATGAGCATTTGCTGTTCCAGGCTCTCTATATATGAGTGCGCGTTGGTAGTGACCAGATCACAGATTACCGATTACTGGCACAATTGGTTTCGCTCCGTGTGCCATCTTATAGGTATGCAAAATTAAGAATGTTTCCGTGCGCTGTACACCCACCACCTGTTGCAATTGATCACGTAAAAATGATGCCAGATGCTCCCGATCCCGACAAAGCAGTTCAACCATTAAATCATATTCCCCCGAAACCATAATAAGATAGCTAACTTCCGACATGGCCGCAATATCTACGGCCGCCTGTTCCAAATGAGGTGGCTGCACAACGACACCTACAATTGCAGGGGCATCATAACCAATCTGATGCGGATTGATCACCCCGATAATTTGCACCGCCTGGCTCTCTTTCAACTTGGAGACGCGATTGCGTACCGTGCCTTCTGTTACGCCTAACTCTTGGGCAATTTTGGTAAACCGTTTACGGCCGTCTGCCTGCAACTGCTCAATAATTGCCAAATCAAGATCATCCATAGTTTCCTTGCCAATCTTGCGTTATTCCAGTATCATCTCGCTAACCATTACGAAAATCGAAGTTAATTTTTATTTTATTACGAAAATCGTAAGCAAGCAACTATTTTGGAAGATTGGAGATTGCTAATCTCCCAATCTCTATCTAAGGAGACCCTTATGCCCTATCAAGGCCAAAAGTCCCACGAATTTTTTGAACGTGCCCAAAAAGTCATCCCCCTCGGCGTCAGTTCCAACTTTCGCTACTACGGCGATTATGAAACCCCCGTTGTTGCCGAAGCCAAAGACGGCTACCTATATGACTTTGACGGCAAACGCTACATTGATTACCGACTCGGTTGGGGACCAATCATCCTCGGTCATGCTGATCCATTTGTCAACGGCCGTGTCAAAGAAGCGATAGATCACGGCATCAGCTTTGCCGCCACTCAAAAATACGAAGTCAGCGTCGCCGAACGCATCATCCAGATGAATCCCGGCGTAGAGATGGTGCGCCTCTCCAATACTGGCTCCGAAAGTACCATGCACGCCATCCGTTTAGCGCGAGGTTACACCGACCGCGATCTCGTTCTCAAATTTGAAGGCTGCTATCATGGCGCCCACGATTACGTTCTTTGGTCTACAGCCAGCGGCAAACTTGAAGAAGTTGGCGACCGTCATCGCCCCCGCGCCTACAAACAAAGCCTGGGCATCCCCGAAGTGATGCGTACCCTCGTGCAGATTTGTCCCTGGAATAACGTGGAAATTTTGGGCGACATCCTACAGCAACGGGGCGACGAAATCGCCGCTATCATTGTCGAACCGATTTTAGGCAACGGTAACGGCTTAATGCCTCAGCCCGGCTACCTCCAATTCCTACGCGAGCAATGTGACCAATACGGCATTGTCCTCATCTTCGACGAAGTGAAAACTGGTTTCCGCATTGCCGCTGGCGGCGCTCGCGAACATTTCGGGGTGATCCCCGACATTTCTACCTACGCAAAAGCAATGGGCAATGGTTACCCCGTTGCTGCCATCGGGGGCAAAAAAGAGCTTATGATGACTTTTGGCCCTGGTAAAGTGTTCCAGGGCGGCACCTATACCGGCAATGTGGTTTCTACGGCCGCAGCCGACGCCACCTTAGAATTTATGCAAACGGGCCAAGTCTTCCCCCAAATCGAAAAAGTGGGCACAATGCTCATGGAAAGCATTAGCGAAATTCTAACCCGTCACAATTTACCCCATGTCATCAATGGCGTACCAGCCATGTTTGGCGTTTGCCTCACAGAAAAACAGCCCAAAGATTGGCGTGACCTGTTTACCTGTGATTGGGACACATTGGAAGCAATTCACACCCATATGCTAGAAAAACATGGCGTTTTCCCTGAACTAGACGGCTTCGAGCCCTACTTCCTCTGTTCCGATCATACAGAACAGGATGCGGCCGAAACGCTGGCAGCATTTGAAGATGGCGTAAAACATGTGTTGGGGAAGTAGCAAGTTTGCAAGTGGCAAGTGAGTATAATTTATCCGTATGGCTGACATTGAAGTTATCCAACGCATCGTTTTAGAGAAAGGGTATCGCCTGACTGGTCATGCTTCAGTCGAGGCTATGAAAGATGGCATTAGTCCAGCAGATATTCGGCATGCCATTTTTCATGGTAAAATCATTGAAGAGTATCCTGAACGTGATTATCCAGACATCGAAACAGTGTTGATTTATGCTAAACTACCGGCAAACATACCAGCGCATGTTGTTGTTGATGTCATTGTTGAACAATCGGTAATTGTTGTGACAGCTTATGTACCAGACCGTACAAGATGGGTTGCTTCACAAAAACGGAAAAAGGTAAACGCAGATGAAATGTACCAAATGCTTTAACGGAGAACCGCAAATCGGTATCGCATCGCTGACCTATGAACGGGAAGGTTCTGCCATACAAGTGCAGGTCGAAGGCATTCCGGCCGAGATTTGCCCGAATTGTGGTGAAGTTTATTTGAGCGAAGCCATTGCCCAACAAATTTATGACATCGTTTCGCCCTTACTTGAAGTGGGCAAAGGCATAACAGAAGAATCTATCCTACCACCCCCTACAGTTGTTGTTCAATTTCCTCCACTTGAGCCTTCGCGGTTAAAGCAAGTTGTTGCCGTAGCTTAATTGGTAATTACTATCCCTGACTACTAAAATTATGTCAAAATCATAAAAACTATGATCTTTGATTTAAAAAATGGATAGGATTTTCTGGCTCTAAATTAGAATCGTGCCAAAACCGTTGATTTACAGTCATCTTTGTGCAATAGAAATAACATTCTGAAGGGAGGTGTTTTGTGAATAAGGATAAGTTGTTAAGAGACTTAACAGATGATGATCCTAACATAAGAGAACAGGCGGTTATCGAACTTAGAAAGTTAAATGATCCAGGTACAGTATCTGTACTCGTGAAATTATCATTTCATGATCCTCATCATGTAGTACGTCAAAGTGCTTTAGATGCTTTGAGGAATATGGATTGTGTTGAAGCCAAAGCGGCTATGGCACAAATTGATTTATTATATCCCAAATTAGGGGAACCAGGACCTCGGCTACAATCTGCTTCCGCTCAAGAAGAAAAACGCGAACAAGGTAAAAGAGAGATGATGATCGGAGGGATAGCTCTCATTGGTTTATTGATCACTAGGCTAACATATGCCGTTGCGTCTGGTTCAGGAGGTGGATTTTATATCATTACTTGGGGAGCAATATTATTTGGTGGACTAAAATTTTTCCAAGGTCTATCCAAACTATAAAGATGAAAACAATTCCCTTTTGGACTGACCAATTTCCACGCCCGGATGATTTGCCGCTGGCTACGGCCGTACCCGATTCTGTAGATGTCGCTGTTGTCGGCAGCGGCTACACTGGCCTCAATGCCGCCAGAGTGTTGGCCCAATCTGGGGCCAGCGTGGCCGTGTTGGAACGGCATACGATTGGCTGGGGGGCCAGTTCCCGTAATGGCGGCCTGGCAACCCCCGGTATCAAACAATCCTTGAAGGTGATCTGGAAGAAATACGACCGTGACTACGCCCACATATTCTGGCAAGCCTCCCTGGATGCGATTGACCTCATCGAGCAGATTATCCAGACAGAAGATATTGATTGCGACTGGCAGCGGAACGGACATGTTGCTCTGGCCTACAAAGCCAGCCATTTCAACAACTACTATCGCCATTTGCAAACCTGGCTCAAAGAAGAGTTTAATCACGATACCACTCTCGTCTCCAAAGAGGACATTCGCCGGGAAATCGGTACAGACGCTTACTTTGGTGGGCTGGCCGATGATTTCAGCGGTGGCCTGCAACCAGCCAAATATGTCTTTGGGCTGGCACGGACAGCCGCTAAATATGGCGTCCATTTGTGCGAAAAGGCAGACGTACAGCACATTGAACGGCTACCCACCTGCTTTATCCTCCACACCGGGCGCGGCAGTATCAAAGCCAACGAAGTTCTCATTACCACCAATGGCTACACCGACCGGCTTGTGCCACAGCTCAAACCCAAAATCTTTCCCGTTGGCAGCTACATCATCGTCACCGAACCATTACCTGTAGACCTGCAACACGAACTAAGTCCCAAAGGGCGTATGTTTTATGATTCCAAGAATTTTTTGAACTATTTTAGATTGACGGCCGACGGCCGTATGCTGTGGGGCGGCCGTAACAATCTGAGTACTGGACTGGACTTGCATGACAGCGCCCAACGCTTACAACAATCCCTTTACCACACCTTTCCCCAGCTAAAAGATGTACCCATTACCCATACCTGGACAGGACACCTGGGATTAACGTTTGACCTGATGCCCCACATCGGGCAGGTAGATGGCATTCATTACGCTTTTGGCTATGGGGGGCATGGACTTTCTATTGCCACCTACATCGGTACCGAAGTGGGCAAGTTGTTGGCTGGACAAATTTCCAGCAGTCCCTTCCTGGAAATCCCCGAAGAGACCCGCTTTTTCTACCGCAACAAACCGTGGTTCCTCCCCCTGGCAGCCCAATATTATCGCTTTAGGGATATGGTTTCTTAGAGTGGTTTGGGTATAATCCCGCCCCTATGAGTTTTGAATTTGAGATATTGGCTGAGGGCGGTACAACTGCGGGGCGCAACGGCCGTTTCCACACCCCGCATGGCCCCATCGAAACCCCTGTCTTTGCCCCGGTGGGCACACAAGCAACGGTGAAAGCGTGTCGGCCGTCTGACCTGCAAGAAATTGGCGTCAGCCTCATTCTCAGTAACACCTACCACCTTTACCTACGCCCCGGCAATGAACTGATTCGGGATTTAGGCGGGCTGCACCAGTTCATGCAATGGCCTGGCCCCATCCTTACCGACAGCGGCGGCTTTCAAGTTTT
>JAAEOP010000551.1 GCA_024223125.1 Chloroflexota bacterium | reverse complement strand
CAGCAATTCCCGCAGTGAATTATTAACATTAGCCATTCTACAGGAGAAAAACATCTAATTTTATTGAGGTCTGTTGTACAAACTTCACGAAAACTAAAATGACATCGTATATTAGCAATTTAGAAAATTTCTTTCCCCCAAATACGGGGGGCGAAATCGCACAATACCCATATGCAGGTGCAAAAAATCGTTAAATTGCCTCAAAAACACCTAAAAAAAATCTTTTCCAGAGTTTTCGTAAAGATTTTGTACTAAAAACGTAAATTTCAGCGTTTTAGTCGAGTAGAAATGTTAAAAAATTCAGTTAGGCTTCGGGATTTGCTGATATAAATAAATAATATTGCATGTACCAGTGTCAATGCCACAGGAAAAGGAGATGTTAAAGATGAAATTGAAACGAAAACGAAGGGCAGTTGTTGTTTTGATGGTTATGATGGCGTTGATGTTAATTACTTCGGTAGTTCTGGCATTGCCTGGTATCGATAACTTTGATGTCAACAGTTTACCCGTATTGACTCGAAAACAAGCAAATATTGGAACTCCGGTCTCTAATTTTGTTACGGCCCCAGGGCTCCTGTTGGGCGACGAACGGGATGTTCAACTTGATTTATTAGTTGCGCCAAACAATTTTTTTTCATCCCAGTCCGGTGTATTTGGGAGTCTACTTGCCCTCAATAACGCTACAAATTATGAGAGCGTACTTACCATCCAGTGGGATGGTATTGATGGCTCGATGGCGCTTAAAACAGATGGACTTGGGACTCAAAATCTGAATGTCCACGGTAATGCTATATGGATTAGAGTGCTAAATGATGATAACCCCATACCTGTTAGATTTGATGTCTATTCTGATGCCGGTGCTAATTCGGGGTCGCAAACAATAATACTTCCCGGGGGAATCAATAATACTCCAACGGATATTGCATTTCCTTTTACAAGTTTTTCTGGCTCCATAAACTTCAGCTCGGTTAGTGCGATTGTTATGACTGTAGGTGGTCTTGGTTACCCTTCGGTTGATCTAGATATTACTGCTGTTCAAGTATCAACCGGAGTTCCCACGGCCGTCACCTTTCAAGACATCTCTACCAGCACAGAATCAACCCCGGCCATCTTCGCGGTAGTGGTGGCTTTGGTTGCCGTTCTCACAGGGGTTGGGGTTTTTATCGGCCGGAAGCAACAAAATTAACCAGTACACATTTTAAATAGCCAGGTGACAAGCATCTTTTTCTATAAGTGGCGTCATTGTTATCGCTGGTAGCAAAAGACCCCGGTGTATACCGGGGTCTTTTTATTTGCCTGGCCCAAAGCGCCTCATCAATCTCATCTAAAGCGGCCGCGTCTAAAGGTTGGTCAAAAGGTATGTAGTAGATACTTCTTAAACTGTTTATTGTTATTGGTTGAGCAAAAGGGTCTCAATCGCCATATAGTTCCCTAATGTAAAAGGGAAAAGAGGATAAGTTCATGGATAACGCAAAGATTATTAATCGCAAAGTTGTTACTGTTACTCTTTTATTCTTACTAGTGATGATATTAATGACTTCAACCGCTTCGGCCGCCCTTACCACGTTCACCTATCTTTTTGTGGGTGTTAATGATGCCGGATTAGGAACCAGCGAGCCTTTTAGAGGTTCTTCCCCCTATTCAGCTACAGCCTCAGATTGGGATAATTCGGTCAATTCTCTTACGGGACCTTATAGAGATTGCGACCTGGAAGGAACTGATGTTGATCCTACCACCCTTGACTATTATGCTGTGTTGGGAGAAGGTGTTGATGTTAGTTCATGTACGTTACCTTCGGATGCCAATCATGCCTTATATACGATTGATATAAACACTGGGGTGGCCACCCATATCTGTACGATGACTATGCCTGTTGGGGGCGTCGAGATGGTGGGACTTTCATTTCATCCCACAACAGCGGGCGAAGTATGGGGGTTTATTGAAGGTGCGGGCATATATTCACTAGACATAACAGACGCATCCCCTTGTACCACACTTACTCAACAGTGGGATGTTAGCGTTGGCGCTACCTGTAATGAAAATATTACCGGTAATCCTATAGCTTGTCCTCTTAATGCATGGAACAATTGGGAAGGTGTTGCCTGGGATAATACCGCTACACTTTTTTATGGGACTCATAATTTCGGCCTTACAACTAGACTGTTTTCATATGATTCTACGCAATCGCCAGCCAATGCTGTTAATCAAATCGGCCAGGATGATTGTGCCATCTTTGCCTTCGATACTTTAGCCGATGAGATTGAAGCCTTAGAATTTACACCCAGCAGTGATGTTGGGGGCGGGCAGCTATTTGGGGCTGCGGGAGGAGCCGTCATAGGTAGCAACCCGCAAACGCAACTGCTTGTTTTTGATACGGGGGCGGCCGCTACAGCCACAGACTGTATTGCGTCTACTCATGATTATCAGAATACTATCTATACAGATATTGAATCCCTCACCTTTCTCCCGGAACTGGACTTTGGCGATTTGCCAGCTTCGTATTCTACCACTCTGTCTGGTAACGGCGCGTACCATACTCTCGATAATTCTCTCTATTTGGGTAATGGCATAGACGCTGAAGCTGATGGCAATCCTGCTGCGGCCGCAGATGGAGATGACAATGCAAATACGGCCGGGAGTCCAGACGCAAACCCAGATGAAGATGGCATTGTTGTTCCTTCTGGCAGCGCCAATACTTTTGGCGATGGTTCAGGCGATATACAGGTAACGGTAAGTGGAGCGGGTTGCCTGATAGGCTGGTTTGATTGGGATCAAAGCGGAGCATTTGAAGATGTGACGGTAAACGGCGCGAATGAGTTGATTCTCAACGAATATATCAGCGGAGCCAGCACACCAACATTTGCTGTTACTACACCTCTGTCTCCGGCGTATACTTATCCGACAGGTGGGAATGGATTATATGCACGTTACCGGCTATTTTCAGTTAATGATCCCATATTCACAGGGCTTACATTAGATGGGGATGGTTGCCCAACAGGAGAGACGGCCGCAAATATGTTGCAATTAGTTGGCGGTAAAGCATTCGGTGGGGAAGTTGAAGATTATTTCCAACAGTTTAGTTCGCCCACAGCCGTCACCCTCCAAGACATCGCCACCAGCGCAGAATCAACCCCGGCTATCTTCGCGGTAGCGGTGGCTTTGGTTGCCGTTCTCACAGGGGTGGGTGTTTTTATCGGCCGTAAGCAACAAAATTAACCGGCAAACAGCGTAAATATTCAGGCGACAGCCGCCTTTGGAAAAAAGCGTCGCCATCGTCGCCGCTAATAACAAAAGGCCCCGGTTCGTACCGGGGCCTTTTTGTGCTTTTTAGATACTTCGCTAGACTCAGCGCCAGTTTGAGAAATAAACAGATTTGGATGATCTTCTGGATTTGGGATAAGATGTGATGGGGAAATCTTTTATTGACAATTGACCGTATTCCATTTCCCATAGATTGAAATCAAAGAGGACACAGATGAAACTGTTTCAGCGGCAATATTTTCTAATTTTGCTTTTCTTGTTCATATTCATAGGTGTTGATTCGGCCGTTGCCGCCAGTCAAGAAGCGCCCTCTATACCCATCACCGTGAACCGGCTCGATGATGCTAACTACCCCCATGATGTGACGTTCCACCTGGAAACAGACACGGCCGTCCCCCTTACCAACGCTACCCTCACCTACAACATCAGCAAATTTAACTGTCTGGATGCAGCCGCCAACGTTCCCGTGGAAGTGACCGGAAACAACCTTGAATGGACGTGGGAAATGGTACGTTCTGGCAATCCGCCCCCCGGAACCAGCGTCACCTGGTATTGGACGGTAACAGACGCCGACGGCCGTACCCACACCACCCCAGCCCAAACCCACACCTTCAGCGACGACCGCTACAATTGGCAGACGGCCGAATCAGACAATCTCAAACTGCATTGGTATGAAGGCGACGTGGGCCCCGGTTTACTCAACGCCTCTGTAGAAGCGGTAGACCTTTTAGAAGACGAAATGGGCATCCGGCTGCAAGATGAAGTCAATATCTTCATCTATGGCGACACTGAAGATATGCGTGACGCTGTCTTGTACATTCAAGATTGGGCCGGTGGCGTGGCCTTCACCGAATACAATGTTATCTTGATGGGCGTTCCGCCCCGATTGGCCGACACCTGGGGGCAGGATGTGGTGCCGCATGAATTGGCCCATCTAGTTGTGGCCCAATACGGCCGTTCCTGTTTAGGCGGCCGTCGTCCCACCTGGCTAGATGAAGGGTTGGCTGTGGTAGCCGAAGGGGATCCCTCTCCAGATATTGTGCATGATCTAGACACCGCTCTGGCCGACAATAGTTTTGAACCCTTACGTAGTCTCAATGGCGCATTTTCCGCCCATGGCCCCGAAGCGGGTGTTGCCTACAGTCAGAGTTACAGCGTAGTAGATTATTTGTTAGCTAATTACGGCCGTGAACCCATGCAGCAACTTATCTTGACCCTGGCCGACGGCAGTGGTTACGATGAAGCCCTAGAGCAGGTGTATGGCTTTAATATTGATGGTTTGGAGCAGGAGTGGCGCACGGCCGTTGGCGTTCCTCAACGAGATATTCCCGCTACACCGACCCCGCTCAGCGCCGCCGCCATTCCCACCCTCATCCCCCAGGAGGCGGCTCAAAATGTAGCCACACTGCCAGCCGCGGCTGCTACGGCCGTTTCCTCCGCCGCCGAATCTGAACCGGCGGCCGCAAAACCCGGTCTCTGCAATCTGGCCCTACTCCCCTTTCTCGCCATCGGT
>JAAEOP010000550.1 GCA_024223125.1 Chloroflexota bacterium | reverse complement strand
TAAATCCTCGGCAATGCGGGCCAGGGTAGCAAACGTGATCGGGTGGGCCAATGGGCTGCGCTCATAACTATCAGCCCGCCACCGATAACGGGTCAGCCTGGCCCGGGGCTGCGGGTCAACCCACAGCTTCATTTCCCAGTAAGTAGACCCATCGCTGCTCTGCTCCGGCGGGCTGCTGCGAAGTTGGGCAATGCCTTCAATCGTATCCAATTCCAGCAGAACCAGCGGCTCCTCCAAATAGGCCAGGCGTCGAGATATCTCCGCTGCACATTGGTGAAGATAGTTTTCTACATTGCCATTGATAACCAGGCTACTGTCAGTCACTTCCAAATGGCGCAGGATGACGCTGTAGCGATCATAATCAACCAGACTCAGCGACGCCTCGGTCCCTTTGCCTTCTGCCGGCACCCCCATAATATAGCCGCCTGACGAGTCTTGAATGATAGTCCCAATACCGTTGACCCCCCTGGCTACCAAGTGTTCAAATTGTTCGGTTACACGTCGATACATACTCATGTTTAGCCTCCTTTTTTAACTTTTACATCTTTGCTTTACTAAAATTATTACCATCATAACAAAGTAGATAAGGCGCATCATCTATTACCGTTTCCAGATAAACCGGGCGTGTCCAGATTTTATGCAGGTTGCGCATGGTGTCTTGTGCATAATCAAGCTTAAGCGGGACGCCTTCATACCGGTACTCCAGGTAAAGTTCGCCCCGATTGTGGTAATTGCCGTCCTGAATGTAGATGTATGGTTGTCCAAAATTTGTCAGTTGAAATAGGAGCTTCTCTTTTATAGCCTTAAATTCTCGGGTAGAGATTTCATAGAGGTTGTTCTTGGCGTTGTAATCAAAACCAAACAGCATCTGTTCCTCAACAAACTCCTTTGTCAGAAACTCATCAATAAAGGTGACATCGTTGTAAAGTTGTCGCACCTCAAACAGCTTTTGACGTCCCAGGCCAAGCTGCTGATCCCAATTGCGTTTGGCTTGCAAGTCGTCACACTCCTCGTAGGCTTTACCAAACTTACCCTTGTTCCAGCGATCCTCGATATCACGCAGAAGTTCCAACCCCAGCTTGTAAGGGTTCAACCGGCCCGGGCTGGTCGATACCACCCCCGCGTGATGATCGGCAAAACTGATAACCTCGGAGTCGGTCATCGCCTTTTCGGTCATGATTTTACTGTGCCAGTAGCTGGCCCAACCCTCATTTATAATCTTGGTCATCCCTTGCGGGGCATAGTAGTAAGATTCATCTCGAATAATCTCCAGAATAGTGTGTTGCCAGCGCTCCAACGGCGCGTAATTAAGCAGGAAAAGCAACACATCTTTCTGCGGATTTTCAGGAAAGCGCTGGGCTTTGTTTTCTTCTTTGATAATTTTCCGGCGCTGTTGTTCCAAAAACTCCAGCGGGTTGATGTAATTTTGCATGTACGGCCGGTCGACTTTTAGCCCCTCGACAGTGGGCCGGTCATCCGTATTTGCCACAATTGAAGGTTCGGCCCTGGCCTTGGTGGGGCGCTTGATGTAGGGCGCGTGATAATCAATCAGATTATCCAGCGAGAGACAAACATCAATAAAATCCTCAATCTGCTCGTACCCATAGCGGTTAACCAAGTGT
>JAAEOP010000549.1 GCA_024223125.1 Chloroflexota bacterium | reverse complement strand
CGACATGGCCGTCATCACCTGGTTTTTTGGCCAACAGCAAGCTGTACCCGACAATTACGGCCACTTTGAAGTACCCGATGACGAAATTACCTTTTTCACCTTCGGCGGCAACAATTACCGCCAACTCATGAGGCAAAAAGCGGATGAGATGGACGGCCGTGCCTTCATTACCGAATACGCCGCCCCTACCAGCGAAACCGACTTTGTGGACCCATTGCTGCAAGAGTTGAATGGCAAGCACAAATATCTAACCCGGCTCAACACCGTTATCTCCCCAGATGAGATGACCGTAGACCCCATCTTCAATTATGAAGACCGGCCCAATGTCTTCAATATTCACGATTTGTCTAACAGCCGAGGACAGTATGATTGTGAGCGGGAACAGGCTGCCAACGGATTTGTGCAAACATTCTTTGACAACCAAAACGAGAATCAATCTTCAAATCAAGACAACGGATTTTTGCGGGGGTTAATAGCCGGGGTTAGTTTGATAGCGGTTGTATTACTGATTGTTCTTATTATCGGGGGAGCATTTTATTTGGGGCGGCGATCAAATAATTGAGATGGAGGTTTTCTATATGACCCGACCACCGATTGACCAACAAATTACCTTTTTGTACACGGCCGATTTGGCCCAAACTGTCCACTTCTATGAAAATATTCTGCAACTGCCCCTGGCGCTAGATCAGGGTACGTGCCGAATATATGCCACTGGCGGCAATGCTTATCTCGGCTTCTGCCAATCGCTTAGTCAGGAAGTAGAAAACAAAGTCAACCCCAATGGTATCATCCTCACATTGGTTACGGCCGAAGTAGATGCCTGGCACAATTATTTACAGGCCAACAATGTGTCCATCGAAAAGCCGCCAACCCACAATGAAAAATTCAATATCTACCAGCTTTTCGCTCGGGACCCCAATGGCTACTTGCTAGAAATTCAGACCTTCTTAGACCCGGTCTGGCCCAGACGATGATATTATCCACAAAACTAACTAATGACATATTGGTTCATTTAGGTATCATGGCCGTACCCCAAACCCCCTCCATCCCTTTCATAGATAGCCTCATTCACGCTTACTGTCGCACCGTACCCTGGGAAAGCGCCTTTCGTATTGTCCGGCGTGCGGCCGTAACCAACCCGACCAACTGTCCCCGCTGGCCCGACCAGTTCTGGCGGGAAGCAATACAAAAAGGAAGCGGTGGAACCTGCTTTGAAAGTAACTACGCTGTCTTGACTTTGCTGCAAGCATTGGGGATTGACGGCTACCTCACTATCAATAATATGGAAGATTCCATTGGTTGCCACAGCGCTATCATTATCTGGCTGGCGGGGCAAAAGTGGCTGGTAGACGTTGGATTCCCCTTGTACGCCCCCCTGCCCATTAGCCCACACGGAACCATGTATCGTTCATCAGAATTCTTG
>JAAEOP010000548.1 GCA_024223125.1 Chloroflexota bacterium | reverse complement strand
GGAATGAGGATTAAATAATCCCATGAACTTTAATTTGTCATTCCCGCGAAGGCGGGAATCCACTCGACTAAAAAGATGGATACCTGCCTTCGCAGGTATGACAAGTTCGGGGTTTAATAAAATCCCCATTCCTTAGGAGATCAGGAGATTAGGAGATTGGTATTCCTAATCTCCAAGCTCCATTCCCAAAGATAAAATCAAATGAACAGTTACCGACATTTTTCATTGATGGCAGGTTTATTTGTCCTATTGTTTGCAGTCGGCTGTACGGCCGTACAGGTGAGCGAAGCCACACCAATGAACCCGGCCGGCAACAACGGCAATTCCACGCCAACGACCTATTTGCCAATCGTCCTCACACCGGAATCATTGGCAACGGAGCGTCTCCAGCCGGCCGACCTGGTTTATCTGGGTGCGTTTCGACTGCCGGACTCAGCGGGTACGCCGGATGATGTTGGTTGGGAATGGGGCGGCACAGGGTTGACTTATTATGCTGATGGCGATGTTGGTGGGCCGGATGACAGTTATCCCGGTTCGCTTTTTGGCGCGGGGCACAACCAGACGCAATACATCTCGGAAATCACGATACCTGTTCCTGTAGTTTCGGCCGCTAAAGATGTGAATGAGTTGAACACGGCCGTTACTCTGCAACCATTCAGCAATATTCGCGCCAATTTATTTGATCATCTCGATTGGGAAATACCGCGTGTGGGGTTGGCGTATCTGCCCCGGCAAGGCAGCCAGACAACCGACAAGCTGTATTTCAGTTGGGCCACCCATGCGCCCGGCAATGATACGGACAGTGGGGCTACACATGGGTGGGCGGAACTTGATCTGTCTGCGCCGCAAGCGGCTGGTATTTGGAGCGTGGGCGGCTATCCTAAATACGTTACCAGCGACTATATGTTTGACATTCCGAAGGTGTGGGCAGATGTATATACACCGGGACAATATGTAGCTACCGGCCGTTATCGGGATGGTGGACAGGCCAGCGAAGGGCCGTCCTTGTTTGCCATTGCTCCCTGGGCTGAAGGTAATCCTCCTGCGCCCAACAGTGCTTTAACCGCGACGACGCTGCTGTTGTATGACAAGTTCACAGATGAAAATCCGGCTCACATGGACAACTATCATCATTCGGATGAGTGGGAAGGGGCGGTTTGGGTAACGGCTGGGACGAAGACGGCCGTACTCTTCAGCGGCACGAAGGGGCAGGGAGCTAACTGGTATGGCTGTGCTGATGGCACAGACCAACCTCCCTGGCCGGATGATTGTAATCGTGGCTGGTGGTCTAGTAGTTTTGTGGGGCAGATTCTCTTTTATGATCCAGCCGATTTTGCGGCCGTCGCTCAGGATAATATGGAAACGGGCGAACCGCAGCCCTATGCCACATTGGATGTTGACCAATATCTGTACCATATCGAATCTAACCAGCAGTGGCATCATCTGGGGGCGGCCGGCTTTGATCGGAACAATGGCGTGTTGTACATCTTTGAACCACATGGCGATGGGGACAAGCCATTGGTTCATGTCTGGCGTGTGAATTGACAATGCCCTTTGAGAGTTTATACTTTTAAGTATAAACAAAAATAGAGGCAGTTATGAGAGCTACAGCAAAAGATTTAAGATTTAATGTGAAGGAGTTGTTGAATACGGTGGCAAGAGGTGAAGAAGTGATCATCACCTATAGAGGAAAGCCGTGTGCCAAATTGATTCCTTTTACCGAAGAAACTGAGAGCGAAAATGAATTATTTGGCATATGGGCAGATCATGTGCAATCTGAAGATGTGAATATCTACATCCGCACAATTAGAAAAGGAAGATTCGATGCTGATTGATACGGATGTCATTATTTGGTACATGCGCGGCAATACGAAGGCGCTTGATTATCTCGACTCAAATCCCCGATTCCATATATCGGTGATTACTTATATGGAGCTGGTACAGGGGATGCGAAACAAGCAGGAACTACAGGCGTTGCGTAGAGCGTTGCGGAATTGGAAGGCAGAAATAATTTATGTCAACGAAGAAATTTCCAGCAAAGCGATGTTTTACGTTGAACAATACTACCTTAGCCACTCGGTAGCTTTGGCAGACACTCTAATTGCGGCGACGGCCGTTGCCTACAGCCTACCTTTGCTAACTGGAAATTATAAACACTTCAAGATAATCAAAGAGGTAGATGTTACGAAGTTCATGTCGCAATAACTGCAAGCGCCTTAGCAATGAACGGTAATCAGTAGTCCGATTACCAATTACTTTAGTAACTGTACAGGTGCGACGCACTTTTCCCAGAGTAATGTCAATGCCGCTGCTCTTTGCAAGTGCGTCGCACCTCTGGAAGCTGAATAGTTACTTATTTTATTAGATAACGGAGTTGAAAGATGGGAAGAGAAACAAGATTATTCAAAAGTGAAGAACGCAAGAATCGCTCCGACGTAAGTACATTCCTGCATCAATTGGCCGATAAGGTTAATGAAGGTCGGGTTGTCTTGCGTCAGGGAAATGAAGAGATCGTATTGAGCCTGCCGCATAATCTCATTCTCGAAATTCAGGTAGAAGATGAGGACAAGAAGCGGAAAGGTATCCAGCATAGCTTGGAAGTTGAGATTAAATGGTTTGAGGACGATACGGCCGGCGGCCCGCTGGAGTTAGGCTAAGAAATATCAAAATACAACGGAGTTGAATGATGAGTTTCAAAACACAAGCGACCCAATTTTGCCGTCAGAACAACATCACTGTGATTGACGGCGGCTGCCCGATGATGTTCCTGGAATTTGGGCATAAGTGTATGCGCTGGGTATTAGGCGCAGTGGGTCGTTTGCCTAAAGGATGACATGGTAAGAGGAGGATTGATGAATGTCTAATAATAGTGTTGAGCAAGAGCCATCGGAAACGGCCGTGTTTGCTGCGCTGCGTAGAGCGATTGCCTACAAGGAGTTCAATAACGAGAGAATTGGGCCAGACTTTTTGGCCGAATATTTTTTGCCGGCCCATTTCAGATTCTTTATCAAATTTAGAAGGCTAAGAGCAAACGTCAAAGACAAACTTCATAGATTCTTGCCCGGTCTGTATGAATATGTGATTGCCAGAACAGCCTATTTTGACGCTGTTTTTGTTGATGCTCTTCGTAAAGAAGTTCCCCAAATTGTGCTGCTTGGCGCAGGGTACGATTCCAGAGCCTATCGTTTTGTCGGGCTAAATCAGGCTACCAGAATAATCGAGTTGGATATTGCTTCCACTCAAAATAGAAAAAAGAGATGCTTACGCAAAGAGAAGATAGATATTCCAGGCCAGGTCACACTCGTTCCTATTAATTTCAACACAGAATCATTAAACGAAGCGTTGGAAAAAGCAGGCTATGACAAGGGCAAACAAACGTTGTTTTTGTGGGAAGGGGTCAGCTATTACCTCCAGCCGGAAGCGGTTGCCGAAACGTTGGAATTTGTAAGCCATTCTGCCCATCATGAAAGCGCCATTGTTTTTGATTACACCGTCTCAATTACAGAAGAGAATATTAATTGGTATGGTGTCAGAGAGTTTTCTGAAACGATGAAAGAACGTCACGCGGCCGAGGAACTGTTATTTGCCATTGATGAAGGCGACACAGAATCATTTTTAGAACAGAGAGGGCTGAAAATGGTGGAGCGCCTGGATAATGAGGAAATTGAAAAAGCATTTTTGTTGAATGAAGATGAATCATCAATCGGCCATATTACGGGACATTTTCGTTTTGTATTGGCTTCGCCAAATGATGAGTATGAATAGATTTATGGATTTAAGCGATGATTCAAAAGTTCAACTGCTCAGAGAAGTTGGACTTCTGAAAGGTCATTGGATTTGACTACGAACGAAAGTGAGGAAGTAGCGTAAGGCATTCGGATGATTGTCAGGAATGTGGCTTTCTTCGACATTGCCTTCGCTACCATTATGGAAATATTTGGGATGTGTCGAAACATGAGGATGATCAGGCGCATTGTCGTGGTGATGAATCAGCCCTCGTCTGGCTCGTTATTCCCAGTGGAAAGTGCATCGCGCTCCATCAGGACTCAACCAGATATCTACATACGTGCCATCGCGAATGTCCAGTCGCAGTTTGAGAGGCGTATTGGTGCGACGGCCGATTTGCCGACTTGCCTTTACCATATCGCTGAATTCATCAAGGGCAATGTGTTCCAGAGCGTCGTACATACTATGCCAGCGAAGCCTGTAACTGGGTCAGACGCTTCTGATACGCTACCAGATTTTCCCACTCAATCATCTCTTCCCAGGCAGGATGACTGTAGAAATCACCAGAGTCAATCTTGGCTTTTAATTCTTCTGGCGAGACGACGCTGTATCGGTCTTGCAGGTCGGCAATATCCAGCTCAGTCAACCGCAGTTCGCGGACAATGTTATGCGCCCAGGCTCTCTTGCAAGAGTAAATCCGGGGCGATATTTAGTTCTTGAGCAACATCTTCTATTACAGGAACCATGAGTACATTATAGCTTTAGCGGGAAGACCGGCTAATTTGAGCGGCAATCCCAAATATGCGGTAATTTTGTAATTATCCAATGTAACTATTCAGCTTCCAGAGGTGCGATGCACTTGCAAAGAGCAGCGGCATTGACATTACTCTGGGAAAAGTGCGTCGCACCTGTACAGTTACTATCCAATTACCCAATCGTTAAAAATGACTGAACACACAATCACCTTTGATCACGAGAGTGCGGCCGTTGTTACCACAGGTACATTGCTGACGGATGCGGCCGTTCGCGCTGGCGTGTACATTACCCAACCCTGTGGCGGACAGGGGCGCTGCGGCCGTTGTGCGGTGCAAGTGGTGGGCGGCGCAGACGTCGCTGGCGGTGTGCGGCGGCGCAGTACGTTGCGTTTGTCGGCCGAGGATGTGGCCGCCGGGTATGCGTTGGCCTGTCAGGCGGCAATAGAAGGGGATGCTGAGATTGTTGTGCCGGACCAGGATACGCTAGAACGGACGTTGACGATGGATCGCACGGCCGTCTCCGTTCAAGTTCCCGCCGGATATGATGCCCAGCGGGATCAGTCCGTTCAGCGCATTCCCCTTACCCTACCCCCGCCCAGCATGGGCGACCAACGGGATGATTGGAGCCGTTTGCAAACGGCATTGCGACAAGAATTTGTCGCCCGTCAACAAACCGGCATCGAAAATCTGCAAATTTCTCTGCTGTTGCTGAAAAAAATCGGCTCTGTTTTACGGGGTGGGGAATGGCGGGTGACGGTCGTGTTGAATGCGGAATACGGAATTCGGAATACGGAATTCCCGGAATCGGCCAGACTGATTAACCTGCTCCCCGGCCACATCCCTGATGATGCGCCACTATTTGGTCTGGCAATTGATATTGGCACGACGACTGTTAGCGTCTGGCTGGTAGATTTGATGAGTGGGCAGGTTGTGGCCCAGGCAGCTGAATACAATCGCCAAATCCGCTGCGGCGAAGATGTTATTTCCCGTGTGATGTATGCCAATAAAAACAAGGGGCAGGCGGAACTGCGAGAACTGGTGTTACAAAGCATTAACACACTAATTGAACGTGTTATTCAAAAAGTGAGTAGAGATCAGAGATTGGAGATTAGAGATTTTGATCCCCCAATCCCCCAATCTCCCAATCTCCAATCTCCTATTTATAAGGCGACGATTGTGGGTAACAGTGTGATGATGCATTTGTTGTTGGGGATTACGGCCGACAGTATTCGATTGAGTCCGTTTGTCACGGCCGTAAACTATTTTCCTCCATTGACCGCCAACGAAATGGGCTTAAATATCCATCCCCAGGCTGAAGTGATTTGTTTGCCAGGGGTTGCCAGCTATGTGGGCGCTGACATTACGGCCGGCGTGTTGTCGTCTGGGCTAGACGATACGCAGCAAGTCACGCTTTTTATGGACATTGGCACCAATGGCGAAATTGTGTTGGGCTGCCGGGATTGGTTGGCGACGTGCGCCTGTTCGGCCGGGCCCGCCTTTGAAGGAGCGGGCGTGCGCGATGGGATGCGGGCGACGCGGGGAGCCATTGAAGAGGTGTGGATTGACGGCCGTACCCATGAACCCACCTTACGCATCATCGGCGACAGCAAACCACGCGGGCTGTGTGGCAGTGGCCTGATCTCTTTGCTGGCAGAAATGTTTTTGACCGGGGTGATTGATAAGGGCGGCCATCTGAACCAATATTTGGCAAGCAATCGCATTCGCCAGAGAGAGGGCGGCTGGGAGTATGTACTGTCCTGGGCAGATGAGACGTGGCGTGGCGAGGATATTGCTATTACGCATGTGGATATTGACAATTTGATTCGGGCAAAAGCGGCCGTTTACGCCGGTATTTCTGTGCTGGCCGACAATGTGGGCGTTCCGCTGACATCCGTTGAGCGAGTTCTCATCGGCGGTGCATTTGGCAAATACATCAACGTGGAAAAGGGGATTCAGATTGGGCTGCTGCCGGATATGCCCTGGGAACAGTTTCACTTTTTGGGCAACACGGCCGTACTGGGCGCTTATTATGCCCTTCTCAGCCAAACTGCCCAACAACGCATCAATGAGATTGCCGGCCGCATGACTTATATTGAACTGTCGGCCGATAACAACTTTTATGAAGCCTTTACCTCAGCCCTATTCCTGCCGCATACGGATATAAGCCATTTTCCATCGGTAGCGGAGGAAATAATGAATAATGAATTGTGATTTGTGAATGAGTACTTCGTTCACAATTTATTATTAATTATTCACAATTCATTATTACTTCGGATGTGTATGATGAAATTGAATAGTCTCCATATTTTACTAACCTACCAATGCAATTACGCTTGCGATCATTGTTTTGTGTGGGGCAGCCCGGAACAATCTGGTGTTTTTTCGTTGACCCAATTGGAAGATGTTTTTCAACAGGCATTGGCCGTGCCTACCATTGGCGAATTTTATTTTGAAGGGGGCGAATCCTTTCTTTATTACCCGGTGTTGGCGCAGGCGGTAGCTCGCGCTCATGAATTGGGTTTTGCCACCGGGATTGTAACAAATGGGTATTGGGCCACGACCGAAGAGGATGCGCTGACCTGGTTACGGCCGTTGGCCGACGCCGGCTTGGATTACCTGAGTATTTCCGTAGATACGCTTCATGGTAGCCCGGAAGAAACTGGCAAGCTGCATCCCGGCCTGGCGGCCGCACAGAAATTAGACTTGCCATCTGGCCCCATCGCCATTGACCCGCCGGCAGGTGAACGCGACCCGGAATTGAGTGAACCGGGCTTACCTTTGACCGGAGGCGATGTTATGTTTCGCGGCCGGGCGGCCGTTCAACTGACGCCTGGTCTGCCGCAGCAATCATGGCAAACATTCACCCGCTGCCCTTATGAAAACCTGTCTGATCCTGGCCGAGTACATCTGGACCCGTTTGGTTTTTTGCATTTGTGCCAGGGGTTGGTCATTGGAAATATGTTTGAGCGGCCGTTGCGCCAGATATTGGCCGAAATCGATCCCCAAACTTACCCGGTGGTGGGCGCTTTGTTGGCTGGCGGCCCGGCCCAACTGGCTCGCCAATACAACCTGAAACCGAAAGCGGGTTATGTAGATGCCTGCCATCTATGCTACACAGCGCGGGAACAGTTACGACCTGAATTCCCGGAAATTCTGGCTCCAGATCAGATGTATGGGGTGGTTTGAGTTTAGGAGGATTGGGAGATTGAGGGATTAAGAGGTTGGACAATCTCCAATCTCCTAATCGCTAACAAGGAGAATCTTATGTACATTATTGGAGAAAACATTCACATAATTTCAAAAAAGGTAAAAGATGCGCTGCGTGAGAAAGACGGCCGTTTCTTCCAAGAATTAGCTGTGCGTCAGGTGGAAGCCGGGGCGGACGCCTTAGACATTAACCTGGGGCCGCGCAAAAAAGATGGCGCCGAAGTGTTTCCCTGGATGGTGGAACTGATGGAAGAGGTTGTAGACGTACCTCTCTGTTTTGACAGCAGTAATATCTTGGGCATTGAAGCTGGTTTGAAAAAGGTAACGAAGGCCCAGCCTATTATCAATTCTACTTCGGCCGAAGCAGAACGACTGGAAAAAGTACCGCTGGTAGCCAAACAGTACAATACCCGTCTTGTAGCCCTGACAATGGGTAAGAGCGGTATTCCCGTTGCGGCCGATGATCGGGTGAATATTGCCTTGGAAGCGCTTATTCCCCGCGCGTTGGAAATTGATTTTCCCATCAGCGACCTGATTATTGATCCGCTGGTTTTAACCGTTTCTGGCTGTCAGGAATATTGCCCAGAACTGATCGAAGCGGTGCATACTATCCAATTTGCCTGGGATCCGCCGCCGCCAATTTCGGTGGGCATTTCCAATGTTTCCAATGCTGTGCCCCACAAAAATCGGCCGCTGATCAATCGTATTTACTGCGTTATGCTGATGGGCGCCGGTTTGCAAATGATGATTGCCGATCCGTTTGACGCGGAACTGAAAGAGGCGGTACGGGTAATTGAGATGCGGGATGGGGGCACGGCCGTGAACCGTCTCTACCTCGCCATTCATGACCGTATAGAAGCCATGGAAGAACCATCCATCACCGATGTGGATATGAGCGATCCTATTCAGGTTGCCATCTGGAAAACTGTAGAAATTTTAATGAATAAAGTCATTTACGCAGATGCCTATTTGCAACAAGCGGCATTTGTGTGACGTCAGTGGTCAGTAACCAGTAAGTGATTGCCAGAACAGTGAAAACTGAAAACTGCACACTGAAAAATAAGAAGGGGGTCAAACATGTTAAAAGATAAAAAGCGTGTTGACAGCGACGAGGCCCTACAAAAAGCGCAAAAACCGTTGGCCGACGCGATGACATTGCACCCATTTTACCGAGGCAAAGTAGAAATGGCGCTCAAATGCGTTGTGCGCGATCTGGATGATTTTTCGATCTGGTATACGCCTGGCGTGGCCGCGCCCTGCAAAGCCATTCATGCCGAACCGGACTTGGTGTACGATTACACTAACAAGTGGAACACCGTAGCCGTCATCAGCGACGGGACGCGGGTATTGGGGTTGGGCGACATCGGCCCCAAAGCCGGTCTGCCGGTGATGGAAGGCAAAGCTCTACTCTATAAATATTTGGGCGGCGTGGATAGTGTTGCCATAATGCTGGACACGAAAGACCCGGACAAAATTATTGATACCGTCCTGACGCTGCAACCGTCGCTTGGGGGCGTCAATCTGGAAGATATATCCCAACCCAAATGCTTCCGCATTCTGGACACACTGCGTGAAAAAGCAGAAATTCCCATCTGGCATGATGACCAACAAGGGACGGCAACCGTTACGTTGGCCGGGTTGATCAATGCCTTGAAGATCGTGGGTAAGCGCAAGGAAGATGTGCGGATTGCTTTTGTCGGCAGCGGCGCTTCTAATGTGGCTTGTTCCCGTCTTATCTTTGGTTGGGGGGTAAACCCTACCAACTGTTTTATGATAGATAGCAAAGGTATTTTGGGGCCGCATCGCCACGATTTGAGACTGCGCCGTCATGAGTATGTGGACAAATGGCGCTTGTGCCAGACGACGAATGGGGATTTGCGCCGGGGTGGTATTCCTGAAGCATTGAAAGGGGCAGATGTGGTTATTGCCTTATCCAAACCTGGTCCCGGCACGATTTTGCCGGAATGGGTGGAATGGATGAATGAGGAGGCTGTTGTATTTGCCTGCGCCAATCCGGTTCCGGAAATATGGCCCTGGGAGGCGTTGGATGCCGGGGCGCGTATTGTGGCTACCGGCCGTTCTGACTTCCCCAACCAGGTAAACAATTCGCTCGGCTTCCCCGGCATCTTCCGCGGCGCTTTGGATGTGCGGGCAAAGACGATTACGGATGAGATGTGCTTTGCGGCCGCAGATGCTCTGGCTGGTTTTATTGTGGATGAGCTGGATGACGAGCATATTTTGCCAAGCATGGAAGATTGGCAGGTATTTGCTCGTGAAGCGGCCGCAGTGGGCATGAAGGCCCAGGAACAGGGTGTCGCTCGCCTGACAAAGAGCTATGAGGAATTGTACCAACACGCGCTGGAGATGATTGGCCGGGCGCGCGATCTTACGCAGATGATGATGGATGAAGGATTTATTGCGGCCGTTCCAGAGAATTAGAGATTGGAGATTGGCAACTTGCAGTTGCGAGATTGGAGATTTGCAAGTCATAATCTCTAATTACCAATCTCCAATCTCCTCCTGTATAGGAGGTTTAACATGTACGATTTAATTGTAATTGGCGGCGGTCCGGCAGGGTTGACGGCCGCTATGTATGCAGTGCGGAAACGGTTGAATATATTGCTTGTTTCCGAAGATTTGGGCGGTAAGACAAATTTTCACCTGGATATGCCTGGTGTGGATTGTCACCAGCTTATCCGGGGTGTGGAAGTAGTGAACAAATTCAAAAGCGAATTGGAGTATCTAGATTTTGCCCGATTGATGGAACGGGTGGAAACGGTGGGAAAGATTGATGATGGCTTTGAGGCGCATACGGCCACCGGCACAGTGTTGGAAGCGAAGGCGATTATTGTGGCCAGTGGCACACAGCAAGAATGGTTGAATGTGCCCGGTGAAATAGATTATCTGTCTAAAGGATTGTGTTACTCCGCCCTTAGTTATGCGCCCCTATTCATTGAAAAGGATACGGTCGTCATTGGCGAAGACGATTTGGCTCTGCGTTCGGCGGCCGAGTTGGCTACGGTAGCCCATCATGTGCATCTGGTGGGGCCAGCCGGCAGTGTCCTGCAAACACCTTTGGGAAAAAAGCTTATTAAAGCGATGAACGTGTCTATTTTGTCGGATTACAAAGTGGTGCGGGTAGAAGGCAATGAATATTGCAATACGGTTGTTGTGAAAAATTCACTAGGGTACGAAAAGAAGCTGAAGGCTGACGGTACGTTTGTAGAAAAAGGGCTGCGGCCGAATTCGCACATGGTTGCTGGATTGGTTGATCTGGACGGCCGAGGCTTCATCAAAGTAGACCCGTACAGCCGTACCAGCGCCCCCGGAATTTTTGCTGGCGGCGATGTGACCAATATCTATGCTGAACAGGTGTTGGTAGCTGTAGGCGAAGGCGTAAAAGCGGCGTTGAGCGCGTATGAGTATTTGTTGCCAATGTTGTAACCTGTCATCCGTCATCCGATGACCGATGACGGAATACGGAATACAGAATACGGAGGATAAAATGCCTCTCTTTACACCAGGACGGCGTTGGCAGCCGGCCTATTATCCATTTAAGAAAGAAAGCGTTGGCAACAGGTTATTGGCGTTTGGGGAACGGGCAACAAAGGGGCCGTTGTTTGGCTGCCGTATGTGTGGCAACTGCGTACTGCAAGAGACAGCTTTTATTTGTCCTATGGAATGTCCGAAGGGAGTGCGGAATGGGCCGTGCGGTGGTTCGACGGAAGCGCATTGCTATGTGGATGAGACACGGCCGTGTATCTGGTATGCAATCTACAAGCGGGCTTTCAAAATAGGGCGGCAAGAGATGCTGCTGGAACTGTTGCCGCCGTTGGATTGGGACAAAGTTGGTTGTGGAACATGGGGGGATGTGGCCCAGCAGGCAAAGGATGTGGGCGCTAAGAAAGTGTTCGCCGATCTGATAAGCGGCGCTAAAGAGACACGCGCTGAAACCTGGCAGGCTGTATTCCAACCTGTACGCCAGCCGGATTGGTGGCAGGGGGACGCAGAGTACCACGCCCCGGCTTATGATGAACCCATGTCCACTTTAGAGCGACATTTGCAGGCGGGTGAGTTTGTGGTAACGGCCGAAGTATCCCCGCCCATGAGCGCGGCCACAGGCAAGATGTATCGCAATGTGGAGATGGTTAAACCGTATGTGTCGGCCGTAAACTTCACCGACTGCCCCTCAGCTACCCCCCGTATGTCTTCTATTGCCTGTTCAAAGATGGCGTTGGAGCGTGGCGCGGAACCGGTGCTGCAAATTGCCGCCCGCGACCGCACCCGCACCGGTTTGCAAGCAGAGGTGATGGGCGCCAGCGCATTGGGCATCCGGAACATGTTGTGCCTGTCCGGCGACAGCGCTAATTTGGGGCCAACACCAAAAGGTCGCCTGGATGTGATTGACATTGACTCCATACAGATGTTGTGGATACTGCGCCGGATGCGGGATGAAGGGAAATATCTGGACGGCCGTAACCTCAAATTCCGACCCAAGTATTTCTTAGGCGCGGCAGCTTCTCCCTTTGCCTCTCGCCCCGAATTTCAAGCTATCCGCGAACATAAAAAGGTGAACGCCGGCGCGCAGTTCTTCCAAACCAACCTGGTCTATGATCCTGATGGCTTAGAAATTTGGCTGAATGAACTGGCGAAGCGGAATATTCTGGACAAGGTGTACATTCTGATTGGCATTACGCCTTTGAAAGGTTTGCGGATGGCCCAGTATATGCACAACGATGTGCCGGGCGTCTTCATTCCCCAATCCCTTTTAAAGCGCTTGGAAGATGCTGGCGACGGCGCGCGGGAAGAGGGGGTTCAAATTGCTCTGGAAATCATTGAGGCGATTAGGAACAAGCAAGGCGTCAATGGCATTCACCTGATGGCGGTGGGCTGGGAAGCGATTGTGCCCCACATCGTGACAGAAGCGGGATTGCTGCAGCCTGACCCGGCCCAGCTTGAGATATGCTCGAACTGACATACGGTTTGGAGCAGCGGCTGCAAACATTGTGGGCCGAACTGGCGCGACGAGACTCGGCCGTTTTGTTCGATGTCTAGTAACCATTCAGGTGCCCGGCACTTCATTACCAAGTCTACTGGGGTAGCACACTCGTTTATAAGTGCCGGGCGCCTTGGGGGAGTGAATGGTTACGATGTCTATGTCCACCATTATTGACCGACAGATGCATGCGCCATTTTGGGCGGTATGCTCACACGGAGATGACGTTGATGAAAATAGCGATTAGCGGCAAGGGGGGTGTGGGCAAAACCACACTGGCGGCGCTGTTGGCGCAGGCGTATGCAGATGCGGGGCGGCAGGTGTTGGCTGTGGACGCCGACCCGTCGCCCTGTTTGGCGGAGGCATTGGGGTTTCCGACCGAATTATGTTCCCAACTGCGTCCCATCGTGGAAATGGAAGGACTGATTGCCGAGCGCACAGGGGCACAGCCGGGTACGATGGGTGGCTTTTTTACACTGAATCCGCGTGTAGATGACATTCCCGAACGGTTTAGTGTGCTGCATCGCGGGGTGCGGCTGTTGGAGATGGGGGCGGTGGAAATGGGCGGCTCTGGCTGCATCTGCCCGGAAAGCGCTATGTTGAAAACATTGTTTACCCATTTGCTTTTCCGTAAAGATGATGTGTTGATTTTGGATATGTATGCCGGGGTGGAGCATTTGGGACGGGCGACGGTGGATTTTGTGGACGCGCTGTTGATTGTGGTGGAGCCGACGCGCCGCAGTTTGGGCACGGCCGAACAGATTCATAAATTGGCGCAAGATATTGGCCTGAACCGAATCTGGTCGGTAGGCAACAAAGTACGAAATAATGATGATGCCGCCTTTATCCAAGCCAATCCGTTGAATTTGCCTGTTTTGGGGTTGTTAGCGGCCGATGTGGGAGTACAGGAAGCGGATCGGTTGGGTACGGCCGTTTATGATACTGTTCCTTCCTTAAAAGAAGAAGCAGTGAATATGATTCGGAGATTGGAGATTGGAGATTAAGAGATTGGTGACCATAATCTCCAATCTCAAAACATTATGAGTACAACAATTGCATTAGCAGGCAAAGGGGGCGTGGGAAAAACAACCATCGCCGCCCTCATCATCAAATATTTAGTAGAAACCCAGCCGGGGGCTGTGCTGGCGATTGACGCTGATCCTAGCAGTAATTTGAATATGACGCTGGGCCTGGAATTGGAATGGACGGTGGGTGATATTCGTGAAGATTTGCTAAGTCAGGTAAAGCAGTCGCTGACGGCCGGTGGCGCGGCCATGGGTACGGTGGCAGGCAGTGTAACCAAGCATGAATACCTCGATTATCAGATTCGGTCTGCCCTGTCTGAGGGGGAGCGGTTTGATCTGATTGCTATGGGGCAGCCGGAAGGGCAGGGATGTTACTGTGCCGTTAACCATAATCTGCGCCAGGTAGTGGACTCCATCAGCAAAAATTATCGCTACGTGATCATTGATAATGAAGCCGGTATGGAACATCTCAGTCGGCGCACGACACGGGCTGTGCAACATTTGTTTATTGTGTCTGAGCCGACGCTGCGTAGCATTGTCGCCGCCGCACGCATCGCCGCCTTCCGCCATGAATTGGATATTGACATTGAGTGCGCTGGTTTGATTTTGAACCGACTGAACGGCGAAATTCCCGCAGCGCTACAAACGCACATTGACAAGATGGGAATTCCACTGTTGGGAACGCTGCCGCCAGACGAGGAATTGGTGGATTTGGAAATGGAGGGACGGCCTCTAATTGAGCTACCTGATGATTCGGCGGCGTACACGGCCGTAACCCGACTAATGCGCTCTGTGCTGAACGGCCGTTAAAGGAATAATGATGACCCAGAGAGTTGTTAGGAACCCGAATTGGCAAACGGAGAACGATCAATATTTAGCGGCCGGGTTGGCCTGGCTGCGTTTGCGCCTGACCCAGCAAGCTGAACAACACCAAAATTCCCAGAGCCTCACTGAGGGGGAGGTTGCCCAGGCATGGGAGCTATTTGCGGCCGGGGAGAGTCTGGAATCGCCTCCAGCTTTGGTTCTATTGAGCCGCCAGTTTGGGATCTCTCCATTTGAACAACAGGTCTTGCTGCTGTGCGCGGCGATGGAGTTGGACACCCGTATTGCCGGACTTTGTGCCCGCGCCCAGGGTAATCCGCAGCGGCCGTATCCTACCTTTGCCCTGGCGCTGACTTTGTTTGCTGAACCGGCCTGGGATGTGTTGTCGCCGGAACGGCCGTTGCGCCGTTGGCGGCTGATTGAGATCAACCAGCCTGTTAGCCAGCCTCTTACCACCAGCCCGCTGCAAGCCGATGAGCGCATCGTTAATTTTCTCAAAGGTCTTAATTATCTGGATGACCGCTTAACGCCTTTCTTGACCCTGCTGGAAACGGGTGACGAGTTCATAGAATTGCCCCCTTCTCAGGAAACGATTGTTGACAATATTGTGCAATGCTGCCTTTCGCCAGAGCGTCGGCGGCCAAGTTTAGCGTCCATCCAACTGCTTGGCGCTGATACGGCCAGCAAACAGTTAGTTGCCCATCGGGCGGCGGCAGCAATGGGGCTATCCCTCTACCGCTTGCCGGTGGATTTGTTACCGCGACAGGCGGCCGAATTGAACACACTGGCCCGCTTATGGGCGCGGGACACCCGGTTGATGCCGGTGGCTCTGTATTTGGATGCCCATGATGCCGGCTCGGAACTGACGGCCGATGGTCTGGCCTCATCATTGACGCGGTTTATGGCTGGCTGTGAAGGGTTGCTTTTCCTGGATGTGCGGGATGTGAAGCCGGGTTTGGGTCGGGCTGCTCTGACGCTTGATGTGACGAAACCAACGGCCGTTGAACAACAAACCGTCTGGCGTGAGAGCGCCGGGACGTTGCCGCCAGAGGGGGCAGAGTTATTGTCGGGGCAGTTTAACCTGGGCTTGCCGGCCATCCGGCAAGTTACGGCTTCTGTGTTGGATGATCGGTCGGTGAACGGCCGTAATCTTTCTGATTCACTTTGGCAGGCGTGTCTGGCGCACACGCGCCCCGGTCTGGATACGTTGGCCCAACGCCTGATCCCTAAAGTTACCTGGGATGACATCGTCCTGCCCGAACATGAATTGGCTTTGTTGGGCCAAATTGCGGACCAGATAGGGCAGCGCAGCCGAGTGTATGATGCCTGGGGTTTTCGCCAACGCATGAGCCGTGGCCTGGGCATTGTGACGCTGTTTGCCGGTGAGAGTGGCACCGGTAAAACAATGGCGGCCGAGGTCCTGGCCAATGATCTGCGCCTCAATCTTTACCGGATCGATCTCTCTGGCGTGGTTAGCAAATATGTGGGCGAGACGGAAAAAAACCTACGCCGTCTTTTTGATGCGGCCGAGGACGGGGGCGCTATCCTCTTTTTTGACGAGGCGGATGCGCTGTTTGGCAAACGAAGTGCGGTACGAGACAGCCATGACCGGTATGCCAACATTGAGATCAACTATTTATTACAGCGTATGGAAGGGTACCGGGGGCTGGCTATCCTGGCCACCAATCGCAAAAGCGATTTGGATGAAGCGTTCACCCGTCGTCTACGTTTTATCATCAATTTTCCCTTTCCAGACCCGGCTGACCGGCAGCGTATCTGGCAGCGAATTTTCCCGCCGCAAACACCCCGAGGGGAGCTGGATTATGATCGGCTGGCTCGTTTCAAAATGACGGGGGGCAGTATCCATAATGTAGCTCTCAATGCTGCTTTCCTGGCGGCGCGGTCCAATGGTCAGGTAATCATGCCCCTCATTCTGAAGGCCATCCGTACCGAACTTCTTAAGTCAGACCGGCTCGTCAACGAAGCTGATTTTGAGTGGGAAGGGGTGGAATGAAGGTATTGGAGAGGGCAATAGATGGAGAAATATGTTGTTAGGCGAACAGTCGTCGCGGGCATGTCAGGTGCGTAGCAAAGCATATATAATGGCGCCAAACGATTTGTTACCCAATTCCATTGATCAAATCAGTTTTCGCTTTTTGTTTTGTCGAGAGGGGGTTGCCCAGTATACTGATGACAAATAATGG
>JAAEOP010000547.1 GCA_024223125.1 Chloroflexota bacterium | reverse complement strand
TCGGGCGCCACCGCAAACGAGTCTGTTCGACTGATTTCCCCAACTCCACCTGGTTCAAGAAATTGCAGCCTTTGCGGTTGCGGCAAGGCCTCAACTTGTTTGCAGCTCTGAAATTCGTGCTCTTCCTGGGAAAAACCTCTACATCACGCGTAATTCGCCAAGATTACGCGGTTCAAACGATGTTCCATGGCGCCATCGAGCACCATTGCCGTGTCTTTGATACCCATCGACTTTGGGGGAAAGGGCGTTTATGCTTCCTATACGCTTGTTGCGTTAGACTCGACGGTCTTAGGATGGTTCTAAATGAGAGCCACTGTTTAAGGGGATGTTATTGGATGAAGAAGATAGCACAAAAATTACTGAAGAATTCTATGTGCGGCATGTCCGCCGTGGGATTGTCCTTGTTAGTTCTATTGGGGGCGTCTGCCGGGGTGAGAGCCAATGAGGCAGATGCTAAGAGGTTACTTAAGGCCATGTCCGACTACATGGCGGAGCAGAAGGCCCTCTCATATGGATACGATGCAACCCTTGAAGTCATCACCAAAGACGAACAGAAACTCGCACTGACTAGTTCAGGCACTGTCACACTCAACCGGCCTGACAAGATCCGTACCACGCGCTCTGGCGGGTTTGCGGATGTAGAAATGAACTTTGATGGGAAGACGCTGACTGTGTTGGGCAAGAACCTGAACGTTTATGCGCAGCGGAATGTGCCCGGCACGGTTGCTAACCTGATCAATGAGTTGAGAGTCAAGCATAACAGGCCCCTCCCCGCCGCGGATTTACTCTTGTCGGATTCCTACGATGTGCTGATGCTTGATGTCGTCGACATTAAGGATCTTGGCAGCGGCGTGATCGGCGGCGTTGAATGCGATTATCTTGCTTTTCGTGCAAAAGAAGTCGATTGGCAAATCTGGATTGCTCAAGGGAAACGTCCCTATCCTTGCCGATTTGTCATCACTTCCAAGCTGACCACCGGTGGACCACAATACACCATTCAGACCAGAGACTGGAAGACAGGAGATGAGGTTACAACAACTGATTTCAACTTCAAGAACTCAACGAACGCCAAGAAGGTAGCAGATTTGAAGAATCTTGAGGGTGCAGATGAATTGCCGGAGCATTTCATGATAGGAGAATCTAAATGAGTATGTCGAAGCGATTTGGTATTTTTATGATTGTCGGGACCATCTTGGTTTTCGGGTCTGAATTTGGAGAACGGATTTCGATTCCCGGGATTCACAGCTTGATCCCTAGTGCCGAAGCCAAAGTTGGGCGTCCTTTAACGCCAGTGAGCGTTGCCGGGGTGGGGCGACGTACCGTGCGACGTTGTGCGGCAGGCGTATATAACTGTTAGTCATCCCTTTTATTTCCGAAGAAACAAGTTAGGGCCTCGACCTAACCGTCACTGGCTAAAGGCGGCATCGCCGTAAGAAAGCCGCATAACAAAAACTAAAGGCCCTCTTTTTTGGCCCCGTTACGGTTAGCCCTGACGGGGTTTTTAGTGTTTGGTGTAGGTGGAGTTCTGGCCGCTAAGAGACTGGTCTCAAAAGTGAACGAAGCAGACCCAAAAAGTGTTTGAGATGTAGCCTGCGATTTTGAGGCTAGCAGAGACTAGAGTTAGCCATAACCGGCCGTTCAGCAATATTGAAAATGGCATCAATATATTCCATCTTGTAGCTATACTACCTTACATGTTCACCACAGAAACCATAGATAAAGCCTATTCATAGTTGTGCAAGCAGCGTAAGCATCACCCCAGTAATAGTGATATATGGCACCTCCGTTTCCACTGGCCACAAGAACGTCAAAAACCACCCTCTGAATTAGATTTCCAAATATTCCAAGTGTGGCGGTGCGGTCAGAGTCATAGCCTGTATCCGACTGCACGGATGCAGGAGGTAGGGCGACGCAGGACGCCAAAGCCGAGAAGATCCCGTGGTCATCGACAAGATACTCGCTCACCTGGATAAGAAAGCCACG
>JAAEOP010000546.1 GCA_024223125.1 Chloroflexota bacterium | reverse complement strand
TTTTGTGACGGTGATTTCAGTTGACAACGTGAAACCAATAGTTATACTTTTGGTATGAAAACTGCAATTTCAATCCCAGACCCCATATTTCAGGCCGCTGAAAAGTATGCGAAACGTATGCACAAGTCGCGCAGTCAACTTTTTGTTGAAGCAATGATTGAATATCTGGAAAGACATACGCCAGATGAAGTCACCAGAATGTTAAACGAAACAATTGATGCAATTGGCGATTTCGATGATCCTTTTATACGGCAAGCATCCCACCGTTTACTAAAACAAGGCGAATGGTAGAAATTCAACAAGGCGAAATTTGGTGGGCAGATTTATCGGAGCCGTCAGGATCTGGCCCCAGTTTTCGGCGCCCAGTACTTGTGATACAAGGCAACCCTTTTAATGAGAGCAGAATATCTACAGTAGTATGTATCCCCTTGACAAGCAATTTGAAATGGGCAACCGCTCCCGGAAATATTTTGCTAAAGAAAATGGTGACGGGGTTGGCCAAGGATTCAGTGGCGAATGTATCCCAGATTATTGCGTTGGACAAAGATGATTTCACGGAGAAAAGCGGGCAGGTTTCACAGTCATATATCAAACAGATTTTTCACGGTTTAGATGTTCTGTTTGACAGGTAACGAAAAATAAAACGTAACCCTCCATCCGTGATCAAAAAACGCCTCATTCTGATACCCCGTTTAGTTTGGCTGCTGATACTGTTGGCAGCGTGTCAGCAAACGGCCGTACTCCCCACCCGCGTCTCTGTAGCTTCTTTGCCAGACCGAGGCTGGCAGATAGCTCTGCCGGCCACCAATACTCCCCAACCCAACGGGACGTCTGTGCCTTTGCTACCGACGCATACGGCAACGGCCGTGCCTACTAACACTCCTACCCAAACGCCCACCGTTACTGGTACACCGCCGCCAACCCCCACCCCCGATCTTTACGCCGACCTGACCATTGACGCCCTGACAAACCGCTCCTATGGCGGTGGTAAGTTTGACATTGTAGAACCATTAGAAAAAAACGATTCCTTTACTCGTTACCTCATTACGTACCCCAGTGATGGTTTGACTGTGTACGGTTTCATGAATGTGCCGAACGAAGGGGACAGCTTTCCAGTCGTACTGCTGCTGCACGGCTATATTGACCCTGCCGAGTACGACACCCTCGCTTACACAACTCGTTATGCGGACGCACTGGCTGAAGCTGGTTATTTTGTCATCCATCCCAACTTCCGTAACTACCCGCCTTCTGATCCGGGGCCAAATGGGTTTCGTGTTGGGTATGCTATAGATGTACTTAATCTCATCGCCATCATACGGTCGCAAAGCCAGGACCCGGTAGGCTATCTTCGTCGGGCGGATACGGACTACATTCATTTGTGGGGGCACAGTATGGGGGGCGGTGTGGCTTTGCGGGTGCTGGCAGTGAATAATGAGTCTTATCTTCGGGCGACCGTATTATACGGTGCCATGAGTGGGGATGAAAAGCGTAATTATGAGCGTATTTCCTATTGGTCGTGGGGGCAGCGGGGCGATTTTGAAGAGAATGCCCCCCCCCAACGGTTGGCTGAAATTTCTCCCATCAATTACCTGGATCGCATTGTGGCCCCAATAGCCATTCATCATAGTGTGGCGGATGATATTGTGCCCATATCTTGGTCGCAGGAGTTGTGCGATTTGCTGGCAGCGGCCGCTCACCCCTATGAATGTTATTTCTATGAAGCCCAACCACACACCTTCCGGGGTTATGCGGATGAGTTGTTTATGGAGCGGGTACGCTTATTCTTTAAGCAGAATTAGGAGAGAGATTGGAGATTGAGAGATTGAAGCAATCTCTCAATCTCCAATCTCTCTCCCCCTTTTTTATTTGTCATAAATTACTTGACATAGTCTTTAGAGATGTTACACTGGCGACATCATGCTTGGACGAATGAAGCGTCTTTTTAAGCAGTTGGGTAGATTGCTAACGGCCGTAATTGCCACTATATGGCGATTTATAGGCAGAGTTGGGTTAGCTTCCCGTAACACCCTCACCTGGTTTGTCTGGCTCCCTCTTTATTACCTCACCCTTCCTTTCTGGTTGCCTCTGCGCTGGCTGTGGGATGTTGCCAAAGTCGTTATACCTCCAGTGTGGCATTTTGTAGGTATGGTGGGGGCGGCCTGCCGCCGGCTCTTATTCTTGTTGATATGGCGGCCGTTTCTCAAATTCATTGTTACACCCCTTGTCTGGTATTATCGTAATTTGCTCAAGCCATTTGTTTTGTGGGTTATCCGGCTGGTGCGGCGGGGACTGTTACAGGTGTGGCGGCTGGCGCTGCTCGTGTGGGGAGTCACAGCGCCTCGTCGGGCACTTTACAGTAAGCGAGTTGGTTCCCGTTGGCGATTGTTTCGGGCGCGGTTGCGCGTAGTCACTAAGAGACCCACACCCCCAACCGCAATAGAGGTAGCTCCGTCTGTGCCCAAAGTCAGACATTATCGGCCGCGTACAGTACGGTTGGCTACGGCCGTTGCTGCTCTGGCGCTCATTATTTTAGTCGCTTTGCTTAGTTTACAGGGGATGAATGGCAGCACGGCCGTCGCCGACGCCTCCACCCCAGTCACCATCATTCTAACCCCTACCCCCTTACCGCCAACTCCCTCACCTGTACCCACCGTTGCCATCAAGCTGACTCCCTGGGCAACGCCTGATCCCACGACCGGCGGCGGGGCTATCGCTTTTGCCCAAACAGTAAAAGGCAATCAGGACATCTACGTGTTGCCGGTGGGGCAGACAGAACCAATTCAAATGACTACCCACCCGGCGGCCGATAAAGACCCCGTTTGGAGTCCCGACGGCGAGCGTATCGCCTTCACCTCGCGCCGGGATGGAAATTGGGAACTGTATGTGTACGATATTCCGCAAGGGAAATTAACCCGCCTGACACGAGAGATGGCTTATGATGCCGCCCCCGTTTGGTCACCCGATGGACAATGGCTGGCCTATGAATCCTATAAAGGCAGCAATCTGGATATCTATCTGGTGAAGGCCAACGGCCGTGAAGGTCCTTTCCGTCTCACCTATGATCCCGCCCCCGATTATGCCCCCGCCTGGTCACCACGAGGACGGCATCTGGCCTACACCAGTTGGCGTGGCGGCAATAAGGATATTTATCTGCAATCTTTAGACGATGCTGTTGGAGAAGAGGTTATCAACCTGACCCAATCACCAGGGATTCAGGAAGATGGAGCTGCGTTTTCGCCCGACGGCCGCTTCCTGGCCTACCATCAAGACAGCGCCGGTTTCCCAGTAGTTTATGCTTTGCCTCTAAATGAGAACAACACCCCCAGCGGCGTACCTTACAGCATCGGTCAACGGGGTATACAGTCAGTTTGGTCTCCGGACAGCGAGTTGTTACTATTTGTTTATTCGCAGGCTGGGCAGCATTATCTGGTGGCTGGCAGCGCCGACGCCTGGGGAATTGCACCGCAGGTCTTTGTGGCTGAGGGGAAATTGGGACGGCCTTCCTGGATAGCTGTAAATCTATCCCCAGAGATGGCCTCACGATTGGAAAATGTAGACCGGGCGGCTGTTGTTGACGGTTTATACGTGGAAGCATTGGCGCGGCAAGAACGAGGCAAACCACCGACGCTGCTGTTTGAATTGGCTGTTAATGCTCCTTCTCCCTATTTGAGCGATCATGTAGACCAATCCTTTACAGCCTTGCGGAATCGGACACTGGCCGAAGTAGGCTGGGATTTTCTAGGCCAGTTAGATGGCATGTTTGAAGCGATTGAAAGCGAACCTTTACCAGGCCAGACGGCCGAATCCTGGAACAAAGCTGGCCGAGCCTTTGACATTTATTACCGCGAAGCGTTAGGTTTTGATCCCCGCGTACTGGTCATGCGTGAGGAGTTGGCTGAGGGAATGTATTGGCGGGTGTTTGTGAAAACGGCCGCGCAAGATGGCAGCCAGGGTCAACCGCTCACCGCGCTCAATTGGGACTTCCAGGCACGCAGCGGCGACGACCCCAAATATTATCAGCAGGGGGGCAAGTTAAGCGCTTCCGTTCCCAGTGGGTATTATGTGGACTTTACCGCGCTGGCGGCCGATTATGGCTGGGAACGAGTGCCGGCCAATGAAAACTGGCGATCATACTTCCCCGACATCCTCTTTTGGCATTTTGAAAACTCACAAGGTTTAACCTGGGAAGAAGCGATGTTACAGCTTTATTCAGAGGCGGAGCTAGAGCGGTATGCCGACCGCTGACCGACGACCAACGACTGTCAACCGTCAACTGATCACAGTACACTGCATACTGATTACTATTCTCCTAACGAGTTGTGGGCAATCGCCCATATCAGCTTTACCGACGTTAATTCCGGCGGTGTTTGCCCCAGAAACGGCCGAGGAGGTGGGAACACCAACGGCCGTGCCTACCCGTGACGCTGCTTTACGAATCGGTAATCCGCATGAGACGGCCGTACCCATCATCATCCCTACCCCAGACAGCGCCGGACTCCGTCCCGAAAATGCCCAACAAAAATATCTGCCCGATGCCGGGCCAGCCCCAGCCGAAGATTGGCGGCCGCCCCCTTACGATGTGCCCTTATCGCTCCATCCTGATGATCATTATTGGTTGGTACGGCCGATTGCCACAGACAGCCGTAATTACGATCTAGAATGGTACCCCTTTGGCAACGATGTGTTGGCCGCTGGTCTACCCCCCTACCGCATCCATCATGGTCTGGATTTTCCCAATGAACAGGGAACGCCGGTTTTGGCTGCTGGCAGCGGAAAGGTCATTCATACGGGTGCGTTTCCCAGCCCCCGCAATGGCGTCAATTATTACGGTAATACCGTTGTCATTCAGCATGATTGGCAGTGGGCTGGCCAGGATGTATTTACACTGTACGCCCATACACTGGAACTATTTGTGGAGGAAGGCGATCATGTTGAAGCAGGGCAGTTAATTGCCGGTGTGGGCAGTTCCGGGGAAGTGACAGGACCACATTTGCATTTTGAAGTGCGGGTCGGGGGTAATAATTACGGCGACGCCCAAAACCCCGATTTATGGTTGGCGCCCTATGAAGGTTGGGGAACCATTGCCGGCCGTTTTATTGACCGGCGGGGACGATTGATTTCTAGTGCCTTGTTGGAGTTACGGCCGTTAGACGCCCCTCTCGATTCCCCCCTTCGCAAACAACGCACCTATTACCCCACTGTTAAATCAGACAGCGTATGGGGGGAAAATTTTGTCTTTGATGATCTACCTGCCGGAACATATGAACTGCTGCTAGATGCCAACGATGGCATACACCGTTACAAACGCGAACTGACCGTCTATCCTGGCCAGACCACATTTGAAACCATCGCTACCAATTTTGATTTCTTTGCCACTGCTACTCCTATCCCTACCCAAGAACCAACCCTTACTCCCCAAACGCCTATCTTTTTAGATGCTACTCCTGAAGGCTAATGAGAATGTGGAAAGTGGTTGGTTGTTTGTATCAGCCACCAGCCACCAACCACTTTCTTAAAAAACAGCGTCCTCAGTAACGACAACCCCATTGTCGCCGGCCGGCGCTTCAAACTCTATTAAGGGGAGACCTGCTTCGCGGCGAATGAGATATTCTAATTCATCTAAAAGGGTTGGGTTCTCTACTAAGAAGACTTTGGCATTTTCACGTCCCTGACCAAGCAGTGTGTCCCCATAGCGGAAATAAGCTCCCCGCTTATCTATCAGACCATAATCCACCGATAAATCTAAAACATCCCCTACAAAAGAGATGCCCTGATTGTACATAATATCAAACTCGGATTCCGCGAAGGGGGCGGCAACCTTATTCTTTTTCACTTTGACTCTGGTGCGATTGCCTACAACGTCGCCCCTAGTTTTGATGGCTTGAATGCGCCGGATATCAAGGCGTACAGAAGCATAAAACTTGAGAGCATTCCCCCCGCTTGTGGTTTCTGGGCTGCCAAACATGACCCCGATTTTTGAGCGAAGTTGGTTCGTGAAAATAACGATGGTGTTGGTTTGTTTAATGACGCCTGATAATTTTCGTAGGGCTTGTGACATGAGGCGGGCCTGAAGACCGACATGGGTATCACCCATTTCCCCTTCAATTTCTGCTCGTGGTACAAGAGCGGCTACTGAATCTACAACAACAATATCCATTGTGCCGGAACGAATGAGGGCTTCGGCAATTTCCAGCGCTTGTTCGCCTGTGTCTGGTTGGGAAACATATAAGTTGCCGATGTCTACACCGCATTGTTCAGCATAGGTGGGATCAAGAGCATGTTCCATGTCTACAAAAGCGCACACGCCACCGCGCTTTTGGGCTTCGGCAATAACATGCTGGCAAAGAGTTGTTTTACCGGAGGATTCGGGGCCGTAAATTTCAACAACACGGCCGCGTGGAAGCCCACCTACTCCCAAAGCAATATCTAGAGACAGGGAGCCGGTGGGAATTGATTCTACTTGTAAATGTTGGGCGTCTCCTAATCGCATAATGGTTCCTTCACCAAATCGTTTTGTGAGATCATCCAGGGTTTTTTCCAAGATGGTATCACGGCCGTTAGCGCTACTTTTATTCTTCTTTGCCATGAGAAGTTCTCCTTAAATTGATGTTCAGATTGGGTTGTAATGTGAAGATTGTAGCACGAATGTTCTATTGTGTCAACGTGCGGTGAACGCATGTTCGATTGCAGGATTCTAACCGTTTTTTACTGTTATTTAATGTCTCGGTTAACGGCCGTAGCAATCGCCTTCATATCAGTAACAAGTTGGGCAAAACGTTCGGGCTTGAGGGATTGACGGCCGTCGGATGCTGCTTCTTCTGGCCGGGGATGTACCTCTATAATGACCCCGTCTGCTCCGGCAGCGACACTGGCTTTGGTGACGCTTTCCACATATTCCCATTTGCCGGTGCCGTGGCTGGGGTCGGCAATAACGGGTAAATGAGTGAGGTTTTTTAACACCGGGATGGCGTTAATGTCAAACGTATTGCGCGTATACTTTTCAAAGGTACGTATGCCCCGTTCACACAACATGACTCGTGTATTGCCGTGGCTTAGAATATATTCGGCGCACATCAACCACTCCTCAATTAAGCTGCTCATCCCCCGCTTCAAAAGAACCGGGTGCTGCGAAGCGCCTACGGCGTGCAACAAGGCATAATTTTGCATATTACGCGCTCCAATCTGCAAAATATCTGCATATTTACAGACCAGCGGTACCATTGCCGGTTCCATCACCTCTGTAACAATCGGCATTCCTGTTTCTTCGCGGGCTTCGGCCAGATATTGCAATCCTTTCTCACCCAGGCCTTGAAAGGAATAGGGGGAACTGCGCGGTTTGAAAGCTCCGCCCCGCAAAATGTGAGCGCCAGCTTCTTTGCAGGCATGGGCTGTCTCCAGAATTTGGCTGCGACTTTCTACTGAGCAAGGGCCGGCCATGATAACAAACTCATCGCCGCCTACTAGATGATTGCCAACAGTGAATTGGGTCGGTTCTGGGTTGAATTCCCAACTGGCAATTTTGAACGGTTTCAACACTGGCACAACTCGTTCGACACCAGGCATACGTTCCAACTGATCCCGGTTCATCCGTCGGTCGTCCCCTATGATGCCGATGATGGTGCGCTCGCTGCCGGCCGATAGATGAACCTTAAATCCTTTATCTTCAGCCCAGGCAACGATCCTCGATTTATCTTGCACGACAGCTGTGGGTTGCATGATCACTATCATATTTTTTGTTCTCCTTTTAGATTTTTGTAATGGTTAATATGATGATTCATATTAGGGAGCCACAGAGCGCACAGAGATTTTATTCGGTGAACTCTATATTCTCTGTGGCAAATACCCATAAAACAAAAAAGACGCGGCTTTGGCCGCGTCTGGTTCAGTTTGGGTTGCTTCTGTCGTTTACCTCTTTAGCGGGGGACGACCTCCAGCGTAACAAACGCGGTGGGGCTAAAAAAGGTAGCATACCAAGCAGAAGTTTTCATCATAACGGCCGCACTATAACACTCGTCTTCTCAAACGTCAAGACAGGAAACACAATCTGTATATGGGGACGCTTCTGCAACTATCCCATATGTCGATGCAAACACTATTTATCGTTGCCCATAAATGGGGAATCAATTTTGTAAAGAGGTAAAAGGGTTGACGATTGTGAGTTTGTCTGCCACGATAAGCCCGTTGTGCATATCCTCCGTGTACAAATCTTCGGTATGTCCAAGCAGTTCACTCCGTCTTTTCTTTGGAATGGCGGTGATGATATTTTTCACAGTTGTCTGAAATTCAATTGCATACATAACTTATACTCCAGAAAATGATCATGTTAACAGTATAACACAGGCCGCTGTTATCAAAGTACCAGTGACTCAGGCCAATCTTTAACCCAAGCCTGTGTGGAATGGTCAAGACAACGATACAGTCAAGCTCCCCCGACCATCCCCTGGATTTTGACTAGCTCTATTACCGAAATAATTTTTAATCTTCATCAAAGTACGGAAGAGTTGTAGATGGAGATTATTGGGGGTTGCGGGTCCATTCAATTAGTTCTAGCAGGAATTTGAACCTGAGTTTGCTGGCCCGCTCTAGCCGGTGGGGATCTTTGCTGCTTGTGTACAGCGTTTTCATTTCGGCCGCATCTCCACCTAAAGAATGGCCTGTAAGCATAACGAAGGTGAGGGGCTGGGGGGATATTTCTGGCAAGTAACGATTGAGAAGAAAGGTATATGGATTGTTGTTGTGGAAGATGTGGCTGGGCTTAAAGGCAGCTTGTGCCTGACCAATGCTTATAACGCCTTCCACATGCTTAACACCGCTGGCCCACAAGAGGGCTAAACCGGCCGATACAGGCTGCCCCATAACAATGGGACGGCCGGGCAGCATTTGAACGAGTATTTGTAAATCTTCCCATAAGTCTTCTGGTTTCAGGCGGTCGCGGCTGCTGGCGTGCAGCAGATAGCGCAGGGGGTCTAATCCATAAACATCGTAGCCTGCTTTGGCTAGTCGGGCACAAACAGCGTCATCGGAATTGCCAAAACGGCCGTAAGTAGACAAATAGAGAAGTGTAGGCGAAGACACATTGCTGCTGGAAGCGGCGTAATGGTAACTTTCCAGAATGGAACCAGGGCGTAAAGGCCACATATTTACTCGGCCGTGTTCCGAATAAGGCGTTCCCAAAAAACCAACTTTCGCCTGGAGAAATCGCTCATTAGCCCATTCGCGTACAGCATGTAAGTCTATATCAAACTCAGATGACCCCATAACCCCTTCACTTTCACCCGTACCGCGCAGGTCAAAAACGAGGTGGGCAGTTTTGCGTTTGGCTCCGTTATACAACACTTCTTGCCGGGCACAGGTCAAGACACTGGTTTTAGTTAGCGGGTATTTGGGAACCCAAACACGAATGGCGCGTAAATCATCATCGCTCAAATCAGGTGGACGTACCAGAATACAATCGAGGTATAAGTCATCATCTGTTAAAATGCCAAATGTTTCTTCGATAAAGGTCTGGGCAGTGGCAGACATATGATTCCTTTTAATAAGTAGTAAGTTGCAAGTGGTAAGCCACTTCTGAAAACCACGTCTTGTACCTTGTTACTTGCAATTTGGATTGGGTGATTACGGCCATTACTCTCCGGCTTCTTCTTCAATATCTTCAACCTTCTTCTTCAATATCTTCAACTTCTTCACGTTCTAAATAATACTGATAATTAGGAATTTTGTCAGTGACCCGAATGTACGCCTCAAGGATCGTTTGTTCCGGGTTAAAATAGCCGCTTAACATCTCTTGTAATGTCACGGAGAAGGTCAGGTCTTCGTAAAGCTGTGTCATCAATCCTCCCTGTCCCTGGTTGATTCCCCAACGCGGAGCAGCAGCAATTCCTTCACGCAGTTGGTTGACTGTTTCGGCGCCGAAAATATCGTTTAAGCTGCGGCCGTCTGCCAGCGGTGTTGTGCCCCAGGCATCAATGAATTGGCGTGGTTCTGCTTCTGTTCCCAGATGCAATGGCACTTTGCGTTCACTGCTGACAGCCAGCCAGTTATCATACCCTTCGTTGAACCAGTAGTTGGCAAAGGCAACAGCCGTTTCCGTATCGGCCGCCGTAGTAATACCTAAATTGGTTATGTTGCTGAATCCGGCGGGAACGGCCGTCTCTCCACTTCCCTTAATTTCTGTAACGATGCCACTGTTTTCGGCCAGGAAAGCAGGGTTAGGGCCACATTCGCGGCAGGTGGGAGGGGCAGTTTGGTCCAGCCCGGCAATTTGGGGCAGAATAGCGGACGAGGCCATAATTAGACCGGTACGGCCGTCCAGATAAGCATTGCGCGTACTGGTATCTGTTTGCACGCCAATGGGGCTGAACTGGTTGACGATGCTGTAATAAAAATTCAAAGCATCCAGACAGGCTGGTTCCAACAGCAGCGCTTCCCCTTTTTCATCAATCATCTCACAGCCATTAGCCAAAGCGATTTGCTCAAAGGCGTGATGGGTAGTGACGAGATTGGATTCTGTGGGGATGACAAAACCGGCCTGCATGTTTTCCGGGTCGTTTGTGGCTTCCGCGGCGGCAATCATGGACTCATAATCGTCGGGAATCGGCAAATTGGCCTCGGCAAACCAGTCACTGCGGTAGAGGATAATCTGGTGTGTACCGTCGCTGGGCAGAGCGGCGATTCGGCCGTTTACGGTGACTAATTCTAAGGCTTGTGGATCGAAGGTTTGACGGCCGATTTGGGACACGGCCGTTTCCGCTGCCTCCCCGTTCAATATCCCTTTTTCCACCCAACCAGATGTATATTCCAGAGGATGAATGATAATATCGGGCAGGGTTCCGGAGAGGATGGCCGTGTTGACAAGATCAGGCAAAATTTGCGGTGAGACAAACATGAAGGCTACATCTATCTGGTACGCGGCCGTAAATTCCTCGGCCATCTGCTGCAAAGCGGTTTCATGAGCCGGGGATGTTTCATTCACCCACACCGAGATGGCCGGGTTTGGCTCTGCTTGGGGGGGGGATTGGGTTTGGGGAGTGGGCGCGGCCGTCTCTCCATCCCCCGACAATTCCAATCTTTTCGGTGTCGGCGTCGGCGTCCAGGCTGCCTGAGCGGTAACCGTAGCCAACCGCGGCGGGGTTGCCATCTGGCAGCCGGCCGCGATAAATAAGAAGACAGTAAACAGTATGCAGTAAGCAGTTGAATGTTGATTCATAGAAAATTTACAGGAGACAATATGCGCCGCAGTACGCCACGAAGGATGAAAATGGAGCGCAGAAAACTGATTGTTATTCTGCATTCCGCATTCCGAAATCCACATTCACAGAGGATCTCTTCACCCCATCACCCGGTCATGAATAATCTGTAACCCCATCAACGTCAACCAGGGGTCTACATGATCAATGATCGTTGTGTGTGGGGTGATCAGATTGATGAGGCCGCCGGTTCCTAAAATATGAATCTGCCGGTCGCGGTCGGGGTGTTCGGCACGAAGACGGCCGACCATCCCTTCAATCAGCGACACATACCCCAAAATGAGGCCGGACTGCATGGCGTGAATAGTATTACGGCCGATAGCGGACGGCGGCGCTTCCAAAGCAACATGGCTCAACCTAGCTGCGCGGCTGGATAGCGCATTGGCGGCAAGCTGTAAACCAGGGGCAATAACACCGCCCAAAAATTCCCGATTAGCAGAAACGACATCCAATTTCGTAGCCGTACCTATGTCTATAATGATGCTGGGGCCGGAGAATAAGACGCTGGCAGCTACAGCATTGACCAGCCGGTCTGTGCCCACAGCTTCAGGCACGTCGGTCAGAATTGTCAGACCCAGATTTGCGTTTGCGGTAACGATGAACGGCCGTTGCCCCAAATAACGCTCACTCACTTCTGAAAAAGTTTGGGTCAGCGTCGGTACAACCGAGGCAATGATGACCTGGCTGATTTTTTGCGCGGGGTCATTATCCCACAATAATCCTTTAAGTAGGATGCCATATTCATCGGCCGTGCGTGTCTTGTTGGTTTGTAAACGCCAATGCTGCTGCCATTCGCGGCCGTGCCACACCCCCAGCGTTATATTTGTGTTGCCAATATCAATTGCTAATAACATGCTATTAAAAGTTACAAGTTTCAGGTTAAAAGTTTCAAGTTACAAATCATACTTGCATACTTGCAACTTGCAACTTGCATACTTGCAACTCCCATAGTTTAATCACAAAGATGACCTCAGAAACAGACGCAGACAAACTGCGGCGGCGCAATGCCGAACTTTCTATTTTGAATAGTATCGCTCAGGCGCTCAACCGATCTGTTGATCTGGATGAGGCGGTGCAAACGGCGTTGGAAAGAGTGGCCGATATGTTGGGGCTGCATACCGGTTGGGTATGGCTGTTGCAAGAAAAAAATGGTCGCGCCTATCTGGCGGCGGCGCAGAATTTACCGCCGGCTTTGGCTGACCAACCCCAAAAAATGGCTGGAAACTGTTACTGTTTGGATACATACCGGCAAGAGGATTTGGCGGGGGCGGCTAATATTAATGTGGTGACGTGCAGCCGCCTGAAAGATTTAGTAGATGGCACGGATGGGCTGCGATATCATGCCACTGTTCCTTTGTATGCACATGGCAAAAAATTAGGCGTCCTGAACGTAGCCAGCCCCGATTGGCAGCAGCTTTCGGCCGCGGATTTACAGCTTTTATACACGATTGGTGATTTGCTGGGAATTGCCGTGGAGCGAGCGCGGTTGTTTGAGCAGCAGGCGGAGCTGGGAGCCTTGTCAGAACGGAATCGGCTGGCACGAGAGATTCATGATACGTTGGCGCAGGGGTTAACGGCCGTCTCTCTACAGCTAGAATCAGCCGATGCTTTGTTAGAAACGGAAGTAGACCCGGAACGAGTGCGGCAGGCAGTTCAGCACGCCCTGGCTCTTACTCGCGCTAACCTGGAAGAAGCCCGTCGCTCAGTATTGGATTTACGTGCAGCGCCTTTGGCCGATAAAACGTTGGTGGACGCATTAGTAGCTCTGGCGGAAAAAGCTGTTGTACCGGTGGATTTGCTAGTGGTGGGTCAGGAACGGCCGTTGGCGCGACGTATCGAATCAGGTATTTATCGTATTGCTCAGGAAGCGCTGAACAATGTTTCCCGCCATTCGCAGGCTGCCAGCGCGGCCGTGACCGTGACTTATGGAGCTTCTGAAATCAGGTTGGCGGTGCATGATGATGGCGTCGGTTTTAATCCAGACGCCGTGCCGCCCAATCATTTTGGTTTAACAGGAATGAATGAACGAGTAAAATTATTGGATGGGACTTTACGCCTGGAAAGTAGCCCCAGCGCAGGTACGCGCATTGAAGTGAAAATTCACCTTTAGGAATCGAGGATTAAGAAAAAGAGATTTAGAGATTGGAGATTAGGGACGAACCAATCTCCAATCTCCCAATCTCCAAACCGTAGGTAAACTATGTCCGACCAGATACGTATTTTAATTGTAGATGATCATCCGGTGGTGCGTGATGGTCTGGTGGCAATTTTGGGTACACAGGCAGATTTTGCTGTGGTGGGGGAAGTGGGCAACGGCCGTGACGCCGTTCAACTCAGTCAGGAATTACAGCCCGATGTAACCTTGCTAGATTTAGAGATGCCAGGTATGGATGGTGTGGAAACGCTGCGCCAGATGCGGGCCAATGACGCCCAGGCCAAAGTCATTGTGTTTACAGCTTTCGATACGGATGATCGGATAGTAACGGCCGTGCAAGCTGGCGCCCAGGGTTATTTGCTAAAAGGAGCGCCACGCCAGGAACTATTCAACGCTGTGCGCATCGTTCACAGTGGGGGATCGTTGTTGCAGCCGATTGTAGCTTCCAAACTGCTGCGGCGGGTAACACAGGGGTCAGAACCGCCGATCGAACCATTAACCGCCCGTGAACTGGAAGTGCTGCAAGAGCTAGCTCTGGGACTGCAAAACAAAGAGATAGCAGCCAGACTAATCATCAGCGAGCGGACGGTCAAATTTCATGTCAGCGCCATTCTGGGTAAGCTGGATGTTGGCAACCGTACCGAAGCAGTGGCGGTGGCAGCCCAACGGGGATTGATTGATATTACAGCGCGTGGCTCGTGACTCGTCGGTCGTCGTTTGTCGCTCGTAGTCCGTTATTCGTGTATGAGGTAAGGCATCTCCCTTCCCCACTGTTTCCATTTCACGGGTCGGGACACAACGCAATAATCTTTAGCGGCTGTGCTTGACACCTGAACATATGATAACTTGATTACACAAACCTTGCAGAGTTATGCCCCTTGTGATAGCATTTTGGGGCATTCATGGCGGGTGTGGTGTAGGGGTTAACACATCTGGTTGTGGCCCAGAAGATCGTGGGTTCAAATCCCACCACTCGCCCAGACAACCATTTAGATCAGAGCGATGAGATCCATCGCTCTTTCTCTTTACAAAGTCATTTTTTACCTTGTCACCATGCCATTTTGTCACTTTGTCAAGGAAAACAAGCGCCTGTAGCTCAATTGGATAGAGTTCCTGGCTTCGAACCAGGCGGTTGGGGGTTCGAGTCCCTCCGGGCGTACAATCGTGTTTGCGTAAAGTTTCGCTTTCGCTATAATCACGAACGTCTTTTAGAAGCCGAGTTTCTGTCCGGAACTCGGTTTCTGATTGTCAGGAGATTATCAATCAAACACATGCCTGGACTGATGTGAGTGTGCTTACCTCACAGGTCGTGTTGACCTTTCCTCAAACCAACAAAACCTGTATCGGCCGTGTAAGCCTTGCACCGGGATGAAGGGCGTGGATGGAATGTCGGCAAATCTTTTCTACCGGCGTTCATAAAACAATTCAAAGGAGAATAACCCCATGGCCATTGTTTCAATGAAAGCATTGCTGGAAACCGGCGTGCATTTTGGACACAGAACCCGTCGTTGGAACCCCAAGATGAAACCTTACATTTTTACGGAACGCAACGGCATCCACATTCTTGATTTACAACAAACGATTGGCATGATCGAAGATGCTTATAACCTCGTCCGCGACACGGTTGCGGAGGGCGGTTCTGTTCTATTTGTAGGAACGAAACGGCAGGCGCAAGATACGATTGCCACCGAAGCCGTACGCGCTGGACAGCCGTATGTAAATCAACGCTGGTTGGGCGGTACGCTAACCAACTGGCAGACAATTCGTCAACGAATTGATTATTTGAAGAAGTTGGAAGAACGTAGCGAAGCCGGGGAATTTGACGCCCTGAAAAAGCGGGAACGTTTGCGGGTGGAGCGAGAAACTAACAAGCTGAATATGCGTTTGGGCGGTATTCGTAATATGCAGAACCTGCCGGATTTGCTGTTTGTTGTAGACGTGAATCATGAGGAAACGGCCGTGCGGGAAGCCAATATCCTGGACCTCCCCATCATTGCCCTGGTAGATACCAACTGCAATCCCGACCCGATAGAATATCTGATCCCCTCTAATGATGACGCCATACGAGCCATCAAATTGATCACCAGTAAAATGGCTGATGCGGCTTTGGAAGGCAACGCTCTGCGTAAAGAAACACTGCTGGACGAAGCGGTCGATATTGATACCTATAAATACGACGAGTTCGACGGCATGGAAGATGCGGACGACGAAGTCCTTCTGGGTGAATCTACGCTGGCCAAAATGCGTGAAGCAGAACAAGATGAAGCAGAGCAAGCAGAACAAGATGTAGAAGAGAGTGCGGCCGATACTTCTGATGAAGCCGTTACCGAAGAAGCTGTGGCTGATGGTGAATCGGCCGTTGAAACAGAAAACAATTAGGATTGGAGTTAATTGTAGGTTATGAAAATTACAACCGCACAAATCAAAGAATTACGCGAGGCCACCGGATGTGGCGTATTGGAAGCCAAAAAAACCTTAGAAGCCGCCAATGGTGATTTTGATAAAGCCGTAGACTTACTACGTGAAAAAGGAGCCGCCCGCGCTGCCAAACGTTCTCATCGGGAAGCCAGTGAAGGCGTTATCGAGCTGTATGCCCATCCCGGTAACCGGGTGGGCGTCATGTTGGAACTGAATTGCGAAACAGACTTCGTGGCTCGTAATGAGGAGTTTACCAATCTGGCTCATGATCTGGCATTACACATTGCCGCTATGGGGCCTGCTTACCTAAGCCGGGAAGAGGTTCCCCAAGATGAACTGGATCGTGAGATTGACGTATTAGAAGCACAGGTCAAAGCTGAAGGTAAACCAGACAACATCGTAGAAAAAACAGTACAAGGACGAATGAGTAAATTCTACGAAGAGTTTTGCCTGTTGGAACAACCATTTGTTAAAGACGACAGTGTTAAAATCAGCGAACTGCTTACAGAAGCGATTCGTAAGACAGGTGAGAATGTTGTCATCCGCCGCTTTACACGTTATGAGTTGGGCGAGCCATTAAAGTAAGATTTTTCGGAAGGGCGTTTAAGACGCCCTTCTTTTTTCTTCTCCATCCCCTTTTGTCTGCCCTTACAAAGGAGCCTGTTTTTGGAGTTTAGTTCACATGGCATCACAATATAAACGTATTTTGCTTAAAATGGGCGGTGAAGCTTTAGCTGGCCCCAATGGGTATGGTATTGATCCCACACGGGCTACAGAAGTTGCCCAGATTGTGAAGGATGTTTATGATCTAGGTGTGCAGGTTGCCCTGGTCATTGGCGGGGGTAATTTATGGCGTGGCTCTGTGGGCAGCGCCATGGGTATGGAAAGAGGTTCAGCCGACCATATTGGCATGATTGCGACTGTCATGAATGCGTTAGCTTTGCAAGATGCTTTAGAAAGGGTTGGCGTCGTAACCCGTGTACAAACGGCTATTGAGATGCGTACCATTGCTGAACCTTACATTCGTTTGCGGGCTATCCGACATATGGATAAAGGACGGGTGGTTATCTTTGGTGCCGGTACGGGCAATCCGTATTTCACGACGGATTCGGCCGGCGCGTTGCGAGCGATGGAAATCAATGCCGATGTACTGATTAAAGCGACGAAGGTAGATGCGATTTATGATGACGACCCGAAAAAGAACCTAGATGCTCGTCGTTTTGATACAATCTCATATATTGATTTTTTGAATTTGCGTTTGAAGGTGATGGACAGCACGGCCGTTTCCTTATGTATGGACAATAATTTACCCATTGTGGTGCTGAATTTCTGGCAAAAAGACAGTGTGAAAAAGCTTATAATGGGGAAAACTATTGGCACGACCATTACAAATTTGTAGTCTGTAGAGGAGGCATATCATGATACGTGAGGTTTTGGAAGATGCTGAACAGCGAATGGAAGGCGCAATCACTTCGTTAGATGCAGACCTGGGTAGTTTTCGTACTAGCCGCGCTTCACCCCAGCTTGTAGATAGAATGATTGTGGAGATGTATGGGGTGGAGATGCCTTTGAATCAGATGGCTTCTATTTCGGTGCCGGAACCACAACAGTTAGCCATACGGCCGTATGATGCCAACGCCATCACGGCCATCGAACGGGCTATCATGAAATCAAATCTGGGTATCATGCCCAACAATGACGGCAAAATTATCCGCCTGAATATGCCTCGTCTGACGGAAGAACGCCGGCGCGATCTCTCCAAGTTAGTGGGTAAACGGGTGGAAGATGCTAAAGTGGCTGTGCGTAATGTGCGCCGGGATGCTCTTAATGATTTACGTGAATTCAAGAATGAATCTCTCATTCCTGAAGATGATTTCTTCCGGGGGCAAGATGATTTGCAAGAGCTAACCGACAAGTATGTGAAGAAAATTGATGAAATGGGCAAACAAAAAGAAGCTGAAATAATGGAAGTCTAACCAGGATGGCTGATAAGAATAAACAGTTAGACCTTTTATCATTAACGATACCGCGGCATGTGGCCATTATTATGGATGGCAACGGCCGTTGGGCCAAAAAGCGTGGTCTGCCCCGTCAAGCCGGCCATCGCGCTGGCGCTGAAAACCTGCGTCGTGTCATTAATGCCTGTGTGGAATTCAAAATTCAAATTCTTACCATCTACGCTTTTTCCACCGAAAATTGGGGTCGTCCTGAGCGTGAAGTTCGTGGCCTCATGAGAATCTTCTCTCGCGTCATAGACCAGGAACTTAAAGACTTAAACGCCCAGGGAGTTTGTCTGCATCATCTGGGTTCCATGACCGGGGTAAATGTCAATCTGCAAGAAAAAGTTCGCCGCGCCATCGAGATGACAAAAAACAATGATCGCCTCATCCTAAATGTCGCTTTCAATTATGGCGGCCGTGCCGAAATCCTATATGCTGTTAAACAAATGCTAGCTGACAACATTTCCCCCGACGCTCTGACAGAAGAGTTGTTTAATTCTTACTTGTTTACGCGCGGACTGCCAGACCCTGATTTGGTGATTCGTACCAGCGGCGAGCTGCGTATTAGTAATTTTCTCATCTGGCAAGCAGCTTATTCGGAATTCTATCCTACCCCAACCTATTGGCCAGATTTTGGGCGGGAAAATCTTTACGAAGCCATTCTTGCTTTTAACGAGCGGGAAAGACGCTTTGGTCAGGTAAAAGAAACAAAATAAGGAAGGAGAAACGGCCGTACTCTCCCCATAACTTATGTTCCTAAAACGTGCCCTTATTGCTCTCATATTTGGCCCTTTAGCTCTGGCTCTCATCTACTTTGGGGATCAATTGGGCGGCCTGGTTTATTTCATTCCTTTTGCTTTACTCCTCTCATTAGCTACGATTGAATATGCTAATATGATGCAGCATTTACATTGGCAAGTTCCTACATGGGCGCTGCTGCCTATCGTTATTACCCAATGGGTCATCGCCCAATGGGGCGATGCAGCCTGGGTGGGGCCATCATTTGTTATCAGCCTGCTCATTATCCTGACTATCGTACTTACATCCTATGAAAAACAAACCAGCCAGACGGTTCCCGCAGATTGGATGGCTTTTATAGGTGGCTTTTTACTTCTAGGTTGGATTGGTAGTCACTTTTTTCTCTTGCGCAGTATTCCCCAATATGCGTGGCAATGGACCATGTTAGCCATGTTAACAACCTGGATCGCTGATTCTGGCGCATACGTTGTTGGTAAATTTGTGGCTGGAAAACATTTGCTGGGCAAACACAAACTTTCTCCACGCTTAAGTCCCAACAAAACTGTTGAAGGGTATGCGGGGGGTATCTTTTTTGGTACATTCTTCACGGCCTTAATTGGCTATTTTCTGCAAGTTCCCTTGCTGCCCCTTGTTATTTTAGGGCTGTTTATTACCATCCTAACGCCGTTAGGAGATCTAGGCATTTCGTTGTTAAAACGTGAAGCAAACATAAAAGATTCTGGCAATCTGTTACCTGGCCATGGCGGCGCCTTAGACCGGGTAGATACGCTGCTTTGGGCTGTAACCATTGCTTATTATCTGGCGCTCTTCCTCCCACAGTTCCAGATTTGATATGATTTTAACTTATCCCATTTCCCAAATTTGAAAGGAGGCACAGGTCATGACGAAAATTGTTACAATTGAACGCTTTATCCTGGATCACCAGCCGGATTATGCGCGTGGAGAGTTTACGAATTTACTTTATGATATGGCTTTAGCTGCCAAAGTAATCCAAAATAAAACAAATCGAGCCGGGCTGGTAGATGTTTTAGGGAGCGCCAAAAATATCAACATTCAGGGTGAACAGCAGCAAAAGTTAGATGTTTACGCTGATGATGTTATTTTTCGTATTTGTGATCACACCGGCCGACTTTGTGTAATGGCTTCAGAAGAGCGCGAAGATATTATTCATATCCCTGAACAATACAAAAAAGGATCATATGTGTTAGTTTTTGATCCGCTGGATGGCTCTTCTAACATTGATGTCAATGTGTCCATTGGCACAATTTTTGGCTTATATCGCTGCGTTAACTGGGAAAATCGCGGCCGTTTGGAAGATGTTTTGCAGGAACCGCGCAAATTAGTAGCGGCCGGGTATGTCTTATATGGCTCAAGTACCATGTTGGTTTATACAACCGGTCAGGGTGTTCACGGTTTTACGCTAAACCCGGAGTTGGGTGAATTTCTTCTTTCCCATGAGGATATGCGTTTTCCTAAATTGCCTGCTTACTACAGTATTAACGGCGCTTATTTTAATCGCTGGTTGCCACAAGTGCAGAAATATGTGCGCTGGTTACAGGGTCGTGACGGTACAAAAAGTAACCGTCTATCCTCCCGCTATATTGGATCATTGGTGGCTGACTTTCACAGAAATTTATTACGAGGGGGTGTTTTTTGTTATCCGGCCGAAACGGATAAACCAGAAGGGAAAATACGTTTGTTGTATGAAGCCGGCCCATTGGCTTATTTAGCGGAACAGGCAGGAGGGTATGCGTCCAACGGCCATGAACCTATCCTAAATATTCAACCCAGCGACTTGCATCAACGCACTCCCCTCTACATCGGTAACCGTTCTCTGGTACAACAGGCTGAAAATTTCATTTCTCAGGAAAATTGACTTGTATTTGGAGGCATGATATACTCCGTTTGCCCACAAAGTGGATACCTTATTTACTCCCTGAAATTGATCAAATGAATACTTAAGAGGTTTTTGCTAGTTAGAACCTGTGCAAAAATAGCCCCCAAGTACATGAATAAGTTACATACATAATTTTTTATCAGTAGCTTTTTGAACGCGCTCTTCTTAGCTGTATTCGAGCCTGATTGAATCCCATTTACAAATGTCATTAGAATTAACCCCACATTATTTTGAAAACAAGGCATGATTAAGCATGCCCGTTGGGTAGCTAAATTCTGTATCCAGAATTAACCTATCCTCGTACAAATTGAGTCAAAACAGACCAATCCCGCTTAGGAGAAAGCAATATGGACATTGGAGATTTAGGAGCAAAGAAACTCGTCGAACTGCGTGATATTGCCCGTGAACAAGAAGTAGCGGGCTTAGGCACCATGAAAAAACAAGACCTCATTTTTGAAATTCTGCGGGCTAATGCAGAAGCGCAAGGTTACGATTTTCGTGGTGGTGTATTAGAAATCGTCGAAGACGATAAACAAACAATGGGCTTCTTGCGTAGCAAGAATTACTTGCAAGGGCAAAATGACATTTATGTATCAAATTCCCAGATACGTCGCCTGGGTTTGCGTACCGGTGATATGGTTTTGGGCCAGGTTCGGGCGCCCAAAGAGAATGAAAAATATTACAGCTTGCTGCGGGTAGAAGCTGTAAATAACATGAGTCCTGATAAGGCCAAAAGACGCGGCCGTTATGAAGACCGCACCCCCATCTTCCCCGACCAAAAGCTAAAATTAGAAACCCTGCCTAACATCTTGTCTACGCGCATGATCGATCTGGTATCGCCAATTGGGCGTGGACAGCGTGGTCTTATCGTGTCTCCCCCCAAAGCAGGTAAAACAACTGTTTTGAAGGAAATTGCTAACGGCATCTCGGAAAATTATCCCGACATCCATTTGATGATTGTGCTGATTGGTGAACGCCCTGAAGAAGTCACCGATATGCAGCGTTCCACTGCGGCCGAGGTGATTGCCTCTACATTTGATGAACCGGTACGGCAACATTGCAAAGTATCAGAAATGGCGCTGGCACGCGCCAAACGAGTGGTAGAAAGTGATAAGGATGTGGTTATTTTACTCGATTCGATTACCCGTTTGGCGCGGGCGTATAACCTGGTTGTTTCCCCTAGTGGGCGCACATTATCTGGTGGTTTGGACCCGACAGCTTTGTATCCGCCCAAACGGTTCTTTGGTACGGCTCGGAATCTGGAAGATGGAGGTAGCCTGACCATTATTGCTACCTGTTTGGTAGATACCGGCAGCCGTATGGATGATGTTATTTATGAAGAGTTTAAGGGCACGGGTAACATGGAATTACTGCTTAGCCGCCGCTTACAGGAACGCCGCATCTTCCCCGCCTTTGACATTGAACGCTCTAGCACACGTCGTGAAGATTTGTTGCTGTCAGGGGACGAATTGCAGCGCGTTTATACGATGCGCCGTATGTTAGGCCATCTTATGGATACGCCAGGTTACGACATCAGTACAGCCACCGGCGCCGTGCTGCAACAAATGCGTAATACGCGCACCAATTACGAATTCCTGGAAGCGTTGACCAAAGATATGATGTAGCTAAGGGTTTGCTCGTAAATAACTTTGGAGTTTCCAGATTGGTTCAATCTTCAAGATTGAACCAATCTTACCAGGTTAAAAACGAACGGACTCTAAAGTTAACGACAATCAGGAATTTACCTGAGCAAAGTTTTAGAATATGGGCCGTTTAGACGGCCCGTTTTTGTTGTTTAAGGGCTTTATGATAGCATCCTGATTTGTTGGTAAAAATGGCAAAACAAAAAGATTCCTGGCAGCGATTTAGCGGCTATCTTGTTTTAGTCGCCGGCATATTATTACTTTTCCTGGCCGGTCAATTATTTGAGGTAGGGAATCGTTCAGCGGATGAAACCGTGACTGTTCCCGCTTTATCTACGAACACACCTGATGGGTTATCAATTAGTAGCCCGGTGACTGAAACGGTACAATTGGACACGGCCGCATCCACTTTCCCGTTGTCTGTCCATCATGACACCAGTTTGGCGCCGGCCCCCAATCCGCGTACCTACCAGGCCAAAATGCCGACCCACAATTTTCAAATCCATATCGTCACGGACCTGGATACGCCAAACTCTATTGCCGATCAATATGGCATCTCGGCCGATACCTTAATAGGTGGCAATTCCAACATTAACCGGGAATCTAATTTGCTGCAAAATGGAACCGAACTGATCATCTTGCCTGTAGATGGCATCCTGCACATCGTTCGCCCCGGTGAAACAATTGAATCTATTGCCGATTTATATGATGTGACGGCCGAAGATATTATTGGCTACCAGCTTAACAATCTTGAATACCCCTTTTTGCGTTTAATTCCTGAATCCCAACTGGTCATTCCGGGGGCTACGATTGGACAGTTTTATTTCAAAGCGCCCAAATCGGTGGGGAACAGCGGCGAGGCGCAGGAATGGACCGTTGTGGGGACGGGTAGTTACATTTGGCCGGTTAACGGCCGCTGCCTGACCCAATTTTACTCTGGCTTCCACCCTGGCATTGATGTGTCTATGGCCGAAGGCTCTCCTGTTTACGCTGCCGATACCGGCACGGTGACGTATGCCGTCTATGCCGCTGGGGTTTATTTTGATTATGGCAATCTCATCGTTATCAACCACGGCAATAGCTTTGAGACATTTTACGCCCATCTGAGCGGTATCAATGTCTATCCGGGCCAGATTGTATATCAGGGGGATTTGATCGGTTCTACCGGTAACACGGGCCGGTCTTCGGGACCACACCTTCACATGGAAATCCGCAACAATGACTACCGCACCAATCCTCTAGACCGTTTAGGTGGCGCTGTGCGAAGTTGCAATTAAGGCTAATCCCAAAATTTATGCAAGATGATAAACCAGTTATTAAACGTTTAGGTGGTTATCTTATTTTGATGATCACAGTCATTCTCCTCTTCGCGGCCTGGCAATCTATACAAGAACCGGAGAGCGTTTCTATCGGAGACACGGCCGTTTCCGCGGCAACCCCAGCAGATACAGCTATTTCCAGTGATACGGCCGTAGCTGATTTACCCATTCTCACAAGCCAAAAACCTACTATCCTCAAAGATAACAGTCTGGCTCCGCTCCCTTATCCCCATACCTACCAGGGCAAACTGCCCGAACACACATTCCAAACTTACGTCGTCAAACGAGGCGACACTCCGGTTGGCATCGCCGAAAAATTTGGCATCAGTACAGAAACCATCCTGGGTGGCAACCCCCAGCTCAGTGAAGAAGCCAGCTTGTTGCAAACCGGTGTCGAACTCACTATCTTGCCCATAGATGGCGTCTTGCACGATGTACAACCTGGTGATACCCTGGAAAGTCTATCCGCCCAATATGGCATTTCCGTTGCAGAGATTATCGCTCACCAACCCAACCATCTAGAATTTCCTTACCGTCTTTATCCCGAATCCCAAATCCTTATCCCAGGAGCCGTCCGAGAGCTGTTTGTCTGGAATCCACCCGATCTGGCTTCTGTTATTGGCAGTCGTGAAGGTAGCGGTATCGTTCCCCTTGTCGTGGGAACGGGGTCGTTTATTTTCCCTAGCAATTCGCGGAACTTTACCCAATATTATTGGTATGGTCATCCAGGTGTAGATGTGGGATTGGCGGAAGGGTCGGCCGTTGCCGCCGCCGATACGGGCACTGTCACCTACGCTGGCTGGAACATTTATGGTTATGGTAACTTAATTGTTGTCAATCATGGCAATGGGTATGAAACTTTTTACGCCCATTTAAGCGGTTTCAATGTTGGTCCCGGGCAGATTGTTTCTAAAGGGCAGATTATCGGCCGCAGCGGTAACAGCGGCAACTCCTCCGGCCCCCATCTCCATTTTGAAATCCGCATCAACGGCAACCGGGATGACCCTTGTTGGTACGTTGGTTGCGGTTAAACCTATGAGATATGAAAGAAATGATGGTGACTGGATGCGTGTAATTGATGGTTCATTTGAACTATTTGGTTCAGATTAGTTTGACGGCCGTTTATTCATAACCCTATCTCTCAGCTGGCCGCAGCCGGCTTGAATATCAATCCCCCGCCGTACCCGTACTGTACTGGATACGCCAAAATGGGACAATTCCTTTTGAAAGGCAGCCACATTCTCCCGCGAGGAAGGCGCGCCCCCATACCCGGCCGTTGGATTCAGGGGAATCAAATTCACATGGCACAACATCCCGTGCAGTAAATTTCCTAAAGCTCGCGCCTGATCAACGGTATCATTTTCATTGGCAATTAAAGCCCATTCAAATGTCAATCGCCGCCCCGTTTTCTCGATGTAATAGTGGCAGGCAGCCATCAATTCAGAAATCGGCCATTTGCGGTTAATGGGAATGAGTTTGTCCCGTTCCTGATTGGTTGCCGCGTGGAGGGAAACGGCTAATGGCGTCTGCCGCCGTTCGTCAGCATAGCGGCGGATGGCGGGCACGAGGCCTACCGTAGAAATCGTAATTTTACGCGCCCCCATATTAAAGCCGGTTTCGTTGGTCAGCTTGTCCACGGCCGCTAACGTACTCTCGTAATTATGCAGTGGCTCACCCATGCCCATCATTACAATATTGGTTACACGTTCGTTTATGGCGTTCAGTTCACGAGCAAAATGCAGTACCTGGGCCACAATCTCCCCTACGCTCAAATTACGAAAGAACCCCATCTGCCCGGTAGCGCAAAAGACACAACCCATGGCACACCCCGCTTGCGTGCTGATGCACAAAGTACGCCGTTTAAGGTAACGCATGAGGACGGTCTCTATGTATTGGCCATCTGGCAGTTGAAAGAGAACTTTTTCGGTCTGGCCATCCTGGGAATGAAGTTTGGCCGTGATGTCGCCAATATTGAGAGATACGGCCGCAGTCAACTCTTCCCGTAACTCCAACGGCAAATTGTTCATGCTCATCACATCGGGCACATATTTTTGGTACAACCAGTGCCAGATTTGTTTGGCCCGATATGCTGGCTGTCCAAACTTTTGCAGCAAACTTTCCAGACCGTCCATATCTAAATCGTAAAGATTAACTTTGTTGGGCATGATTAACGGCCGTTTCCCATCCGTAAATTCCGGGCTAAATCAGAAATATCCTCAAATACGAAATCCGGCTGCAACCCATTTGCCTGTGCCAGATCATCTCTGCTAGAAATTCCCGATAACAATAAAATCGTCTTCATACCGGCCGCCTGGCCGCCGGCAATATCCGTACTCAAGCGGTCGCCTACCATCGCCGTATTTTCACCCGTTCCTCCTAGCCGTGACAGGGCATCTTGGAAAATAATCGGGCCAGGTTTACCGATGATGATTGGTTCCACACCGGTTGCTGTTTGTATCAGGGCGATGAATGAACCGGCTCCAGGCAGATTACCCCATTCGCTGGGGAAAGTTACATCTGGGTTTGTGCCTACAAACTGCGCCCCTTTATTGATGAGGATAGTTCCGGCGGCAAAAGCATCATATGTTATATCGCGGCCGAAACCAACAACAACACAACTAGCTGTAGAACCGACTATGACTTCATCTATGGACAATACATTAAAACCATGCCGGGTAAGAGCAACTGCAATCCCCTGACCGCCAACTACAAATGCATTCGATTTTGGTGGATATAGTTGACTCAAATACGTGGCCGTCACTTCGGCTGATGTCAATACCTGGTAGCTTTTTACAGTTACCCCAAAACCGGCAAACTTCTCCTCATATGATTCTGGGGATTTAGAGGCATTATTCGTAGCCAAAACGAAGGAGATTTTCAGTTCTGCCAACGTCTCAAAAAATGCTTCCAATCCCGGCATTGGCGTATCCCCACGCCACAAAACACCATCCATATCCAAAATTAAATTGCGAATTTTATTTAATGTCGTCATAAATATTTATACTCACTTCATAATCATACAGGTATCCGTTCAGACCCTAAGGGTTTTTCGCTTAATCTAACGGGCGCTCTCAGGAGTAAAATCCTTAGGGTCTTGGTAACCCCCTGAATGAATACTCATACAGATACACATTAGTCTCTATGAGAGGTTCCATTTTTTTGGAAAGGTGGAACTTCTAGGAGAAGAGATCATATCCAATCAACAAGAAAGAGGCCAGTTACAATATAACTGACCTCCTTTCAATCAGCTTCGTCCAACTTTGCCATTAACCAATTTCTTGTTGTGAAGCGATGTAATTCATGTAATCTGTTTCATTGGTACTGTGCCACAATTGGATATCGTCGCGGAACTTCTTCCATTCATCAAAGATGGTCTTGAAATCGGCGTCACTTTGGGAGAATTCATCAAATAAAGCAAATGAAGCTTCTTCGGCCGCTTCCAAAATTTCCGGGCTGAACTTACGCAGTTTTGTGCCTCCTTCCAACAAACGTTCCAGCGCATCTTTATTCTTGGCGTCATAACGAGCCAGCATTTGCATATTGGCTTCATAGGACGCAGTCCGTACAATTTCCTGATAAACTTCTGGCAGCTTGTTCCATTCATCCAAGTTGATCTGAATTTCTAATGATGGCCCTGGCTCCCACCAGCCGGGCGAATAATAGAACTCGGCCGCGTCATTTAAACCTAATTTTTCATCATCATACGGGCCAACCCATTCGGCCGCATCAATAGCGCCGGTCTGCAAAGCCTGGAATATTTCACCACCGGGCAGCACCTGTACGGTTGCGCCCAGCTTATCCATTACCTGACCGCCGAGACCGGGAATACGGAATTTTAGACCTTGTAAATCGGCCGCGGTTTCAATTTCTTTGTTAAACCAACCACCCATTTGCGCCCCCGTATTTCCGGCCGCGAAGTTAATGGCATTAAACCGGTCGGCGTAAAAATCTTGCAGCAATTCCTGACCACCGCCTTCATACAACCAGGCGTTTTGCTGCCGGGCCGTAAAACCAAACGGCAAAGCAGTGCCAAAGGCCGTCACCGGACTCTTACCTACATAATAATAAGAAGCTGTATGACCGATTGGAACAGCGCCTTGCTCAACTACATTTAACACTTCCAGACCGGGAGCCAGTTCACCGGCCGCACGCGGTGCAATCATAAACTTGCCGCTTGTCATAGCCGCCACCCGCTCTGCTACGATCTGTGCGCCACCAAAAATGGTATCCAGAGCTACCGGCCAACTGGTTGCCATTTGCCATTCAATTGTGGGCAACGCGGAATCATTTTGCACTTCGCCAGTCAAGGCAGTCTGATCGGCCTCTGTACTGGTATCTTGACTGTTGCAACCAACCAGGCCAATGGTGGCTGCGCCAACTGCTCCTTTTGTTGCCAATCCTAAGAATTCTCTTCTGTCCATTTTTTCCTCCAGTTTGTGGGTAATGCCTTTCGGCGTAGATTGAATAAGATGGACTCTATTATTAACAAGAGATGAGGATTGTCAACCGATCATCGAACCAATCGGGGTTATTGCCTCGGAAACAGCTTTGAGAGTTTCTGGGGAAGTGGTATGTGTTACCCGGCAATGCCGTAAGCTGTAGTGTAGCGCAGGTAGGGTGGGGTGAAAGATCTGAGGACGCGCATGTAGTTGGCCCTTTCAAAAGCAGCCGGTTCGGCGCAGTTAATGTGACTCATGCTGCCTTGTAATTGGGCCAATGATTCGTATTCATGTTCGGTCAACCACGCATCAATACCGGAACGCAGTACCATTAGACGAGGGATGCCATTAGAGAGCAGTTCGGAGGCGAGCATGGTAACGGCCGCTCCCGCCGCCACCCCTTTTAATACATCCATAACCGTATGAATGCCAGTTGTCAGAGCCAGGTCGGTGGGGACACGGCCGTATAAAATCGCAATCCAACGCAACGGTAGCCGTAACTCCGTCGAGGAACTAAGTTGTAGATTAGGCACAACTTCTAGTTCTTCCAGGTTCAGGTCTGGCTGGTAGAAGCGATTAAACATGACTAGCCCATCTGCCCCAGCCTCGGTTAACTGTTTAGCCATATTGCCAATAGAGCTAAAATATGGGCTGAGTTTCATTGCCACCGGAATAGATATGGAAGATTTAACCACATTTAACGCATCCAGGTAAAGTTGCTCAACATCATTGTTACTCATCTCAATATCGGTGGGTAAATAGTAAATATTTAGTTCCAGGGCATTTGCTCCGGCCTGCTCAATAGTTTTAGCATATTCCATCCACCAACCGGCCGAGACACCATTGAGACTGGCGATGACCGGAATATCTAACGCCTGTTTCGCTCTTTGTATATGTTCCAGATAGGCGTCGGGATCCATTTGATATTCGGCTGCATCGGGAAAATAGCTCAAAGCTTCAGCAGAACTTTCGGCGCCATGTGTCAAATATTCATTTAGGGTGTGACTTTCTTGCCGTACCTGTTCCTCAAAAAGGGAGTGCATCACCACAGCGCTGGCGCCAGCATCTTCCATCTGGCGTAAATTGCCCAGATTCTGCATAAGCGGCGATGAAGATGGCACTAAAGGATTTTTGAGCTTAAGTCCGAGATAGGTTGTTGATAAGTCCATGTTTGTCTCCTAGAAAATGGTGATTGGTAGTTAGTGGCTGGTGGTTAGTGGTTTATAACTAGCTATTAACCATCAGCCACTAGCGCCCTTTCTCACAATATTTTACTTGCCAGTTGTGCATATGTTTCCCAGCGGGTGGCTACATCGGCTTTGGCCTGGGCTAACAGACGGGCGGCCGCGTCGGGATTACTTTGTTGCAAGATGCGGTAACGGCCTTCATGATAAATGAAATCTTCCAGGTTGGTTTTAGGCGGCCGGCTATCTAATCTGAATGGATTTTTGCCTTCCACAACCAGATCGGGATTATAGCGGAATAGAGGCCAATAACCGGAGGATTCGGCTGTAATCTGCTGCTGTAAACTAAATTTCAAGCGATACCCATGAGCAATGCAGGGACTGTAGGCGATGATGAGAGACGGGCCGTCATACGCTTCCGCTTCCAAGAAGGCGCGTACTGTTTGGTTGTCTTTGGCTCCATAGGCGACCCTGGCCACGTAGATGTTGCCATAGCTAATTGCCAACATGCCCAAATCTTTTTTGGGCGTCGGTTTGCCGGCGGCCGCAAATTTAGCCACTGCCCCGCGCGGCGTTGCTTTAGACATCTGCCCGCCGGTATTGGAATAAACTTCTGTATCCAGCACCAGCACATTGACATTGCGGCCGGAGGCCAGCACATGATCCAGTCCCCCAAACCCGATGTCATACGCCCAGCCATCCCCGCCAATAATCCAGACAGATTTTTTCACCAGAATATCGGCCATAGAGAGGAGATTGGAGAGTTGAGATTCAGGACGGCCGTTGTCAGAGGCCAAAATTTCTTGCAGACGAGCTTTTAGCCGCTCTATCCGTTCTCGTTGGGCGTTAATTTCGGCGTCATTCAGTTGGTCGGCAAAGAGGATGCTTTCTACCAGGTCTGCACCAATCAGGTCACTGTATTGGCGTAGCAGGTGGGTAGCGGCGTCCAGACGTTGGTCCAGGGCGACACGCATACCCATGCCAAATTCAGCGTTGTCTTCAAAGAGAGAGTTAGACCAGGCGGGGCCGCGGCCGTCTCCGTTTTGCGCCCAGGGTGTGGTGGGCAAGTTGCCGCCATAGATGGATGAACAGCCGGTGGCGTTGGCGACAACAGTATGGTCGCCGAACAACCGGGTCAGTAAGCCTAAGTAGGGGGTTTCTCCACAGCCAGCGCAAGCGCCGGAGAATTCAAAGAGCGGGTCGAGCAGTTGATTATATTTTATCTGGTTGATCTGAATATCCGACCGTTCTACATTAGGCAAGGTTTGGAAGAATTCCCAATTTTTCCGTTCTGGTAAACGCAGCGCTACTTGAGGAGCCATGTTGATTGCTTTGAATTTGGGCTGCTTCTTGTTTTTCACCGGGCAGACATCAACACACAGGGTACAGCCGGTGCAATCTTCTGGCGACACTTGCAAAGTGTAGGTTTTATCCTTCCACTCTTTGAAGCGGGCGGGCGCAGATTTGAACGTTTCCGGCGCGTCTGCCAAATGTTGGGAGTCATACAGTTTGAGACGGATGACCTGGTGTGGGCAGACAAAGGCGCATTTGCCGCATTGGATGCAAATGTCGGGATCCCACACAGGAATTTCGGTGGCGATGTTTCGTTTTTCCCACTGGGTGGTTCCGGTAGGATATGTGCCGTCGTTGGGTAAGGCGGAAACAGGTAGGTCGTCTCCTACGCCTTCGATGATGCGGGCGGTGACGGATTGGATGAATTCTGGGGCGATACTGGGTACGATAGACGGCCGTTCCCAATCGCTGCTGGCTTCATCGGGCACATCTACTTTGTACAGGTGGGCTAATGTGGAATCTACGGCCGCAAAGTTTTGATCAACCACAACCTGCCCTCGTTTACCATATGTTTTCTTGATCGCTTTCTTAATTTGGGTGATGGCTTCATCGGTGGGCAGGACGTTGGAGATGGCGAAAAAACAGGTCTGCATAATGGTGTTGATGCGCCGTCCCATCCCTGTTTCTTTGGCCACGCCATACCCATCTACCACATGAAAATCAAGTTGCTTTTCGATGATGGCTTCTTGCAAACTACGCGGCAAATGATCCCATACATCATCGGGACCATACGGGCTGTTGAGGAGGAATGTGGCTCCAGGAGCGGCCAGACGTGCCACGTCATACCGCTCTAAAAAGCTGAATTGATGGACGCCGACAAAACTGGCCGATTCAATAAGATAGGGGGCGCGAATGAGGTTACGGCCGAAGCGCAAATGAGAAACAGTAACAGCCCCCGCTTTTTTAGAATCATATACAAAATAACCCTGAGCGAAATTATCTGTCTCTTCGCCGATAATTTTGATGGAGTTCTTATTAGCTCCCACCGTGCCGTCGGAACCGAGACCGTAAAAAACGGCCCGGACGACATCATCTGTTTCAATACTGAATGTTTTGTCCCAGGTCAGGCTGGTGTGGGTCAGGTCGTCGTTGATGCCGATGGTGAAGTGGTTTTTGGGTTTAGCTTTGTCCAATTCGTCGTAAACAGCTTTAACCATGCTGGGGGTGAATTCTTTGGAGGATAGTCCGTAACGGCCGCCGATGATTTTTGGTAAGTGGCCGTCGCCTCCAACCTCAGCCCACTTTTCTACAACGGCCGAAACCACATCCAGATAAAGCGGCTCACCGGATGCGCCCGGTTCTTTGGTGCGATCCAGGACGGCAATCGCTTTGACAGTGGACGGCAGGGTGTGAACAAAAGCGGAAATGTCAAACGGTCGGTACAGATGTATTTTAACAACACCCACTTTTTCACCTTGTTCAGCTAGGGCGGCGGCCGTTTCGGCTACCGTATCTGCCCCGGACCCCATTACCACAATCACCCGTTCTGCTTCTGGATGACCGACATATTCAAACAGCTTGTATTGACGGCCAGTTAAGTCGGCAAACTTATCCATGGCCGCTTGCACAATGCCGGGGCAAGCGTTGTAGAACGGATTGACGCTTTCCCGCGCCTGGAAGAAGACATCTGGGTTTTGGGCTGTGCCACGCAGCACGGGGGCGTCTGGCGTTAGTCCTCTGGCACGATGAGCCTGTACCAACTCATCATTGATCATCGTCCGCAAAATATCTTCTTCTAATGGTTCGATTTTGCTAATTTCGTGGGAGGTGCGGAAGCCATCAAAGAAGTGCAAGAAAGGTACGCGTGTTTCCAGGGTGGCGGCAGAAGCGATGAGGGTAAAATCTGTCACCTCTTGTACGTTGTTGGATGCCAACATGGCAAAACCAGTATGGCGAGCAGCCATCACATCTGAATGGTCGCCGAAAATGGAAAGGGCCTGGGCAGCCAGGGAGCGGGCGGCGATATGAAAGACGGTTGAAGTCAATTCGCCGGCAATTTTGTACATATTGGGAATCATTAACAGCAAGCCCTGGGAAGCGGTAAACGTGGTTGTCAGAGCGCCAGCTTGTAATGAACCGTGTACGGCGCCAGCCGCTCCCCCTTCTGCTTGCATTTCTACGACTAGCGGCACACTGCCCCAAATATTGGGCTGCCCATCAGCCGACCATTGGTCAGCCCATTCACCCATGGGGGATGAAGGGGTAATGGGGTAAATGGCAATTACCTCATTGATTTTGTGGGCTACGCTGGCGGCCGCTTCGTTGCCGTCTATAGTGATCATCTGTTTTGTCATACGTCCATTCTCCTTTATAAGTATAAGTAGTGGTTGGTGGATGGTGGTTAGTACAGGCTCCTATCCACTAACCACCATCCAGTATCGGCAAATCACGGGTTGACCTGTAGTGACAAATCGCCAGTATGCCGCGGAAGAATGTCATAAACTTATGACACGTATCACACATATTAGATGATTATTCGCGCTGACGATTTGCCAGAGAGGCACTTATACTATTAATAGGTATTGTAATGATTTTTGCAATCGGAGGCATACCATGAAAATTGTGATTGATAGAAGGTTGTGTGACACGACTTTGACCTATTGTCAGCGCTGTTCGGCAGCCTTAATTCGCCACCCAGAAGGGTATGACCGGATGTGCATTTTGGATGTGGTTAATGATGATAGTGATCTGTTGACGATTGAGATGTTTACCGATGGCCGTAGACTAGAAATTCAATTAACGGAAGAAGAGCAAGAATTGGCGGCCGTTGAGGGATGGGAAGCGTTGGCTGACTTTGACCCCGCCCTGTTCCGTTCTGGGGCTATGGAACGTTGGCAGATAATCGGTCGTTTACCAGCCCAACATTCCATTCCATCTGAAAAGATCAGTCGTTAGACCTCAACTACAAAACACGTTAAACTTTCAGTATGAAGTTAAGCGTTATAATTCCTGTGTACAATGAAGCTTCCACACTGGCGCTGTTGCTGGGACGGGTGTTGGCAGTTCCGGTTGAAAAAGAAGTTGTGGTGGTGGATGATGGATCTGGTGAAGAGACAAAGAGGTTGCTGCAAACGGCCGTGTCTAACGGCGATGTTCAACTCATTACCCATCCCCAAAACCGGGGGAAAGGGGCTGCCATATGCACCGCTTTAGAACAGGTTGGTGGGGATGTTGTCATCATTCAGGATGCCGATCTGGAATATTTCCCTGAAGATTATCTGGCTTTGTTGGCTGCCTACCGGCAAAACCAGACACAGGCTGTTTACGGAGTACGCAATTTAGAGGAACGCTCCCGGCTGATGCGTTGGGGCAATCAGACCATGACGATGGTAACGAATGTTCTTTATGGCTGCAAACTTCATGATATGGAAACCTGCTACAAATTGATAGACCGGAAGCTAATGCAAGATTTGCAACTTTCCAGTCGCGGCTTTGAAATTGAGGCGGAAATAACGGCCAAACTACTACGGCGCGGCATCAATATTGTGGAAGCCCCCATTCAGTATGAACACCGCAAAGAAGGTAAAAAACTGACACCGTGGGACGGACTGCCGACGGTGAAGACATTGGTCAGGTATCGTTGGTAACGGCCGTGTCCTTCACACCCCTCGCTAAAAAAAGTCGTCAACTTTTCCTCCCAACCTACCAACTTATTAATTGTATACCCTATATATCCATGCTACAATGTGGAGGATTATCCACATTGTTTGCGAGATATTCCCATGAAAACTATTCAGATGACGATTGACGAATTTTTATTACAGCAGGTTGATCAAACCGTTCGGGATTTGAAAACGACCCGTTCAGCGTTTATTCGGCAGGCGTTGGAGCAGGCGTTGCGCCAATATCGGGTGCGCCGGTTAGAAGAACGAGATGCGGCCGGGTACACGGCCGTTCCCACCAACCCCACTGGAACTGACGAATGGGCCAGTGAACAAGATTGGGGGGATGAATGGAACGGGGCGAAGTAAGATGGTACACGTTTACCGAGCCGGATAGAACACGCCCGGTTCTCATCCTTACCCGTAGTTCAGCCATTCGCTACCTCAACGCTGTCACCGTAGTCCCAATCACTACCACCATTCGTAGTGTGCCATCGGAAGTGCATCTCTCCGTTGATGATGGGATGATGAGTGACTGCGCTGCCAATTTCTATAACCTGCAAACCGTACCCAAGACAAAAATAGAGGCGTGGATTACAACATTGGCATCCGAACGCATGGCTGAAGTGGATCACGCCATGCAATTTGCTCTGGGAATTAGCCCAGTGTGAATCAGGCAGCACCTCTTTGTCCTATGACGAAGAAGGCTGAACCAGCAAATATAGGCCATTTGTCGCATGACAAAGGCTATATTGTGCCCTTGCCGGTGATTCATTATAATTATGGTAAGTATGACGAACCTGTAAGTATTCATGCCCATCTGAAGTGAGAGGAGGTTATCATTGGATAACCCACAAACACAATCCGACTCCATTCGGTTTGTACATCCCATTGAAGCCGAATTTGCTCGTATTCTTGATTATTATCACATTCGCTGGCAGTATGAGCCACACACATTTGAATTGGAATGGGATGAGGCAGGTAATGTCCTGAAAGCCTTTTCGCCAGATTTTTACCTGCCAGAACAAGACCTCTATGTTGAATTGACTACCATGCGCCCTAAACTCATCACCAAGAAAAACCGCAAAATTCGCCGCTTGCAGCAGCTTCATCCAGAGATAAACGTCAAGCTGTTCAAACGGAGTGATTTACGGGATATGATGATTAAATATGGTATGGATGAACATGCTGCCAACCTGGCAGGTACAAAAGCCCAAAATAACGCCTCATGACCCAATATTTCCCTCCCGAAGCCTACGGCGAGTTGCATAATGATGTCGGCCGTATTTTGTATACTGACGAGGATATTAACCAGCATATACGCAAAATGGGGCAAGCCATCTCACAAGATTATGCGGGTCTGAATCCCCTTTTGGTCGGTGTTCTTAAAGGAGGGGTAACTTTCATGGCCGACCTGCTGCGTATGATTACAATTCCCGTCGAAGTTGATTTTATGGCCGTATCCAGCTATTCGGCCGCAGCACGAGACAAGGGGTTGGTTCGACTACAGAAAGACCTGGATGAACCAATTAATAATCGTCATGTGCTGTTCGTAGAGCATGTCATAGACACCGGTCTGACCTTAAACTACCTGCTGCGGAACCTGCAAGCACGGGGGCCAGCCAGTATCAAAATTTGTGTGCTATTTGATAAATCACGCCGTCGCTTGATTAATTTACCGTTAGCCTACAAAGGATTTGATTTACCTGATCGTTTTGTAGTCGGTTACGGGCTGGATTATCGGGAAAAATATCGCAATTTGCCGTTTGTAGGATTACTCAAACCAGAAATATTTCAGCCAAATAATGGTGTTTAGATAGAGGTGTAGCATACTCAAATAAAAAAACACGACCTGGCGTGGTCGTGTCCATAAAAAGCGAGGAGCCCCAAGTAACCTTCTAGTTTGCCCTACATCTCCTTTGGTCTTTCAACCTCCAGATTGCTCCAGCAACTCTTCCATCAGCATCCCAAAAGATTTTTACATCTTTGTGCGAACTTACCGATTTCATCGGAATTGCTTTCGCTTATTAAGGCTACTTTCCAATTTCTTGGAGCTTCCTCTATCTTTTGGGTCACTATCAATTTTTAATAATGTCCCATCAGATGGGAACAGTATACTGAAAAGTATCTAGCTGTGTCAAGGTGTCTTTTTACATAAGAATCTTAATATTTCCAAATCTCCCAAAGTTTTAAGGTCAGTACCCGCGTTTATACTATCGGTTGGCTTCCATGATGTCGAATAATCTTTTTCCTCCAGACAAACTCTGGATAACGTGGCCTTCGGTGGGCACAATTTCTAGAGAGACTTTGCCGCCTAATTCTTGCAGGCGATCTGCTGTTTGCTGCATCGGTTCTACCCAGCCGGTATCCAATTCACCTACAAACATGCTCACGGGAAGGTGTGCCAATTGATCAAGCTGCTCAAAATCTTGTTCATGGGGCAAACCGGGTGCGACGATCATATCGTGGAAGCTTTCTGGTTGGGTGGTGGCAATGCGAAAGGCGCTGATGCCGCCGTTGCTGATTCCGGACAGATGGAATTTTCCGCCTTCGGGTGAGTAAACGGCCGCGATACGTTCCATAAATTCGGGCAGGTATTGTTCGGAGCCTTGAAAGAAGAGACGGTCGTTGGGCGCAATTGGACTGACTACAATCCAGCCCCGGTTCAAGGCTTCTGTACCCCAATAACCGGAAATACCAAACTCCACCATCTCCCGTGTTTGGGGGCCAGGCGGCAAAGCCAACAGTACCGGATAACGTTGATCTGTGGTCTGATTTTCAGGTAAGACTACCCCGTAGGCTAAAGCTGTGCCATCAGCCATTGCCATCTGGTAATACGTGATCATACCGTTCACTCCTAAAAGCTCCGGTGTGGGAGCGGCCGGCGCCGAGAGGATAGAATTGGAAACAGAAACCTGATCCCAACTAATAAACAGAAAAAACAACAGTAAAACAAATCCACTGGCTACAAGTAATCGTTTATGTGAGTTATTCATCTTTTATGGGGGATGGGGTAGCAAGCAAGCTCAAATATTTATCGGCGATTTCCAGACGCAAATCATCGGGACCAATCCCATCAAATGGATTTTCCAGATGATCTTGTACATTGTCCAGGCTGACCAATATCAGACTGTAAAAAATGGCTACCATGTACCCGGCAAAGGGGAAATTAGGGTAAGCGACATTGGCGAAGTAGGGGGCAAATAAGATTGGGAAGATAGTCAGAAAAAGACGACTGTAAGCGCGTAAAGCGACGGGAGTGCGGTAGCGGGAGATGTTTTTCATACGTTCAAACTCGATCATGATAGCCCGAAAGTATTGGTTGGCGCGAGAAACTTCGCCGCTGGTCACACCGTGCTGCCGCATTTGTTCATGGGATTTGGAAAAGGCGTCAAAAACCTGGTAGACGCGGTTTAATTCCTGTTCCTGGCGCTGTTGATCAGCCTGAAAGTAGGCAGCCACGGCCGTAAACAACTCATATAACAGCTTGCCTCCTTCATCTTCAAGCGATTCCTCCGCTCCCGGCCAATCTCGGTGAGCGAAGTAAAGGGCTATGGCGTGGGCTTTCAGGCTGGCAAAATATTTTAAGGCATCTTCGCGCCGCCGGTAAGCGCTTACAATTGAAAATACCAGTGGAAAAACAACGGCAATACCCAGCAGATTAGTGGGCATATCAAAAACAAAGCCAATTTGGCGGCAGACAAACGTGAAAAACAAGGCCAATGCTGTAACCAAGACAGTATGGCGGTCAACGATTTGGAGAAAATTTTGTAGTGTGTTCATAAATTTGATTACTCAACTGAAAGAATGTGCAATTTGGCGTGGGGCACCGTCTCGTAACCGCCGAAGTGAAACTTGATGGTAAACCCGCGTTGTAATAATGGGTATTCCTCCATCAGATTGCGGGTTTGGGTGATAGCAAATTCAATCAAGTCTAAAAAACGACCGCGATTCTTCTGTTCTAATTCTTCAATGCTGGGGATTGGTTCATAGGGAATTGCCAATAAATGGATAGCGCCTTCGGGATGCAGCGCCTTAATTAAGGCAAATTTTTTCTCTTCATCTTGGGCGATAACTTCATCTAACGCTTCACCGTTTAAGATAGCTACAAAGGGGCTGTCGCTTCTTATGTTTTCCATCGTATTCCTCCTCTGTGAATGCGGATTTCAGAGTGCGGATTGCGGAATAGCAATCAGCCTTCTGCGCTCCATTTTCATCCTTCGTGGTACGCCGTTGCGCGTGTGTTTCCTGTAAAAATAGTTGTAAGTTACACCAAATATTTGGATTCCTGCCTTCGCAGGAATGACCTGTATAGTCACACCTATTTTACACGGCTTATTGGTTTGGGACAGCCATTTCTTCTTGTTGAGGCAGGAATGTGATTTCCAGAATGCCGTTTTGTAAGACACCGCCGCCGGCGCGTCGTTTGGCTAAAACGGTGGGTAAGATCATCTCTCTTTTGAAATTACCAATGGTGATGAACATTTCGTCCCCCCGTTTACGCAGTTTTACGTCGCTGCCGGTTACAAAGGGGAGGGATAGGCGCATGAGGTAACGGCCGTCTGACAGTTCCTCAACCTCTTGCAGCATTCCCTGGTAAAACACCTGAGTTGGGTCCTCTGCCTTAAAACAATCCGCGGCCATTTTGGCTAGAGCGTCCAGGCCAACCACTTCATGATCGTAATATGGCGCATACCACAATGGCAGCGGCCGGAAATTAGCTTCAATCATCTCCAGATATTTGGTCTGAATGTCATGCCGTTTCTGGTAAAAATCACCTTCGGCCAGATTGTCTGGCAGGATACGATTGACGATGACGCTGTCTACGGGATAGTTAAATAAACCCAGGTAGCTGATAGCTCGTTCCGCTTCGCGCATGACCATCTTTTCTGGCTGCAACACAACCCGGTAACTACTGATTTCGGGATTGCTGAGTGTTTGGCGCAGTTCGGCCGTGGCCGTGTCCAATTTTTCTAACGCTTCCAGAATTTCTGTGGGGCCTTGCAGCAGACGGCTGGCAAACGGCCGTATCGCTTTCATAACCCCTGTGCGATAACGTGACAAATGTCCGGCGTACCAACGAAATGTATCTGGCATAGTGAGCAAACGGATCGTTTCTCCGGTGGGTGCGGCGTCAATAATTACCCGGTCAAAATGACGTTCTTTAGCCTGTTTGTTAATATGCAGCAGGCTCACAATTTCATCCATGCCGGGGAAAGCTGACAATTCATCGGCGACCACTTTGTTCAGCTTGTCGCCATCGCGCATCATGTTAGAGACAAAGCCTTGCACCGTATCCCAATAATTGTGAATGTCGGCCACAACGCTGATTTCTTGCGCCCACAAGTTGGGGGCAATTTCTGTCGGTGTGGCGCTTAAAGGTATATCCATTGAGTCGGCTAGACTGTGGGCGATATCGGTACTGGCAACCAGCGTTTTGTAGCCCAGTTGGGCGCTGCGCACGGCCGTAGCCGCCGCTACCGTTGTTTTGCCTACACCACCTTTACCCAAATACAGAATTATTCGCATATCAATCTCCAATTTCTGATCTCATTTGTGTTATGGAATAGTTATCACTTTTTCAAGACAACAACAGATTGAGAAAGGAACGGATAATCCTAGAGTATTTATCCGCTTCTTTCTTCATCCGTTGTTGTCACGGCGAAAAACTAATAACAGTCTTAACCTCCCATCGTCATTACGAGAACAGTAATTCCCGCAGGCAAAATCTGGTATAACAATAGCCTCGTTTTCGTAAAGATTCAAGAAAAAAGGGGCAACAATATGAAAGTAAGAAAGCATTTATCAGCAGATGGCCTATTCAAGATGGTGAAAAAAGAATTCAAAAAGGTAAAAGACCATCGCCCTATCAATGTAGAAATACCATTGGAGGACGCATTGATGAGTGGGTTCGCCTTGTTTTCATTATACACACATCAAATGTTGGGTGGGGCGCTTGTACATCCAGAACGACGAGAGGTCATTCCATTAGCCCCTGAACCAATAATCAAACAAGATGGAGCCAAGAAAAACGACTGTGAACGAAATGCGGCCAAACGTTTTTTGGCAAAATTGCGCCAAGGCTACCCTC
>JAAEOP010000545.1 GCA_024223125.1 Chloroflexota bacterium | reverse complement strand
TTTTCCAGCCTGCCAGCCATATTCGCCGTGACGATGGCGTGACGGGGGGATATTTGCTCAATAACGGCCTGGCGCAGCCGCTTTTTTCGTAGTAACGAGGCCATTTGCCCAGCCTGGGCAGTGGCGAGTAAGTGGACGGTTTGCAAGCGGTAAGTGTGGGCGTTTCGGCTCCATTGGTTTAGTTGAATTTGCCTGGCTGGAGATAAAGGTTGTTGGACGGCCGTTTCCAAGAGCCATTGGATGACGCGACGCCCATACCCGCGCTGCACGGCCGTCGCAATCGTCAGCAGCGTACAGGTTAACGGTTGTCCTGGCGACCAGATACCAAGCTGACGGCAATCGAAATGGAGCCAGAGAGGGAGGTTTTGGGGCAGGAGGAGTCGCCAGCTTTTATCATGATCATCTAGCCAAATGGCAGCCTGGGCTGCGGCTACCGGTCGGGCTTGAAGTTGGCGCGTCAACGATTGTTGCAGGTAAACGGTGTAATCTTCAGGCAGACTGTCTTGCAAGCCTAAAGTGTGGAGCGTCTTGTGCCAGCTATTTCTGTTTTCTATGGCCTGTAAGAGCGGGCAGACAATATCAGGAAAGGGACTATGTAACCAGGCAGTAACGGTGGGCTGGGGGGTGAAGGCAGCGCCCGATGGGGCCAGGAAACCGGCCGTGTGCAGGAGCGCCATATGGGCAGCCAGCGGTTTGTGGCGGCGGATGGAACGTAATCGGGGCGCTGGCTGCCCAATCCAATCGGCCAGCGCCCGTAGATGTTTGGCGGCCATCAAACGGCCATTTGACAGCCGTTTTGGGGTATAATAGTGGAGATAAGCCAGCGTCAAGGTTAGAGAGTAAGGTGTAACCGGATGCGGTGGTTCGTCTGACTGGGCAGTGACGGTTTTGACCGTTGGTTGAATTATTTCAGCAAGCATAAATGAGTCTGAGACCAAGATTTTTGAGGGCAATGTAGCAGATGAAAAGGGATAAAACAAAGGGAAAATAACGCCTAAAAAGGGGTGCGACCCTCGGAAATAGCAATTGAGGCCAATTGAGCGCGATTAAGCACGAAAACGAGCGATTCGATCACTGAACCAAACATTAATGGGAGATAAGATATGGCGGTTTTACCGGTTATGAATGAAGACCCTCGGAAAAGCAAGGTCGGTGGGACAGAATGAACGATTATCAGTCACAATTCAAGGATCAAATGGCGCAATTTGCCCACAACCAGCCCAAAAATGGTATAATATGGCTGGTCGGTTCCCACTGTGGATAACTAGAGTTGGTACGGCCGTCATTTCCTGAGAGGGGTTGAAACTTTTCACTGACCACCCAAAGTTTGACAGGGTACCCCCAGTTGGTACGGCCGTCATTTCCTGAGAGGGGTTGAAACTAGGGGATGATCCCCGCAGCGTTAAGCGTGCCGTACCGTTGGTACGGCCGTCATTTCCTGAGAGGGGTTGAAACCTTCTGATACCAGTTCAAAGGTGGCATCCTCGTGATGTTGGTACGGCCGTCATTTCCTGAGGGGTTGAAACTGGATCAGATGGCTGCCTGAAATACTTTGCAGTATCTGGTGGGGCGGTGTGGGACTTCTTTGGCTATGGGCTGGCATTGAGTGGGGATATTGCCGTTATCAGCACTGTTGGCCTCATAAATCGTACTGGACTGGTTTACCCCAACGGCCGTTAAGCAACCCACACCTACAACGGAGACGGCCGCCTGCAAACCACACAAAATTGAAACAATGGCACAACCAGCTACGAATATGATGCGGGCGGCCGTCTTTTCCCATCTCTTCACTCTTCATCAACAGCAAACGGCCGTATCTGATTGTGCTATACTATGCCCATTATGATAAAACAATTCAAACCATCTGACCTTGTTATAGAAACGCTTGACGGCGAGTTATATGAATATTATCCACTTGGCGCCCACATTGTCATGGCGCTGGGTGTGTGTGGCGGACGGCCGACATTCAAATACACGCGCCTGGAGGTCAAGGTTATTTTGGCCGATCTCAAAGCTGGTCATTCTATTGACAATGTGGTGGCCGATTTTCATCGCAGCAACCTGACAAGAGAAGCTGTACAAGAAGCAATTGATTTGGCGCAACAGGCTTTTTTAGCGTCGTCACAATCTGCCATGCCAGTTGCAGTTTGATGTAACAAATGATTGTTGTTGATGAGCAATTACACAATGAACGCATTTATCGAGCCATAGATGCATATTATCCAGGACAGGTTATTTCGATCTGTGATTTAAGACCGGGAACGGTTATCAAGGATGATAATATCCCGACACTTCTCATTCATTCCAGACAACCTACATTTATTACAATTAACGCAGATGATTTCTGGCTAAAGATTAATGCTCATTCAGCCTATTGTATTGTCAATTTCCCGTTACCGGCAGATCGGCGTTTTGAAGTTCCAGAAATTCTGCGTCGTGTCCTGCAACATCCTCACTTCAATACCAAAGCAAAACGAATGGGTCATGTTCTGCGTGTCAGCAGACGCACAATCAGATACTATCGTATAGATCGTCAGTTGAATTATCTTGATTGGTAGTCTAAACCCATGCGATGGTAACGGAGACGGCCGTCTACAAACCACACAAGATTGGGACAATGGCACAACCAGCTACGAATATGATGCGGACGGCCGTCTCCCCTCATCACCCCACCCCTCACCCCCTCATCCCCCAACGCCGCTTTCACTTCTTGACCATCATGCTATAATGAATGCCGATGTATGAATCATGGTCGCCCCCCACGCACAATTACCCAAATGACTGTTTGACCTATACCCATTCCACACGTTATCTTCCCTTTTGTTGTGCTGAAATTTAGGAGCATTTTGTGAGTTTGTCCGCGCATCAACTCGTTACTTCTCGCCATGAATGGGAAGCTTGTTTGCAAAGATTAAGGGCTGAACTGCGTCTGGCGTTAGACCTGGAAGCCAACAGTATGTATGCGTACCGGGAGCGTGTCTGCCTGGTGCAAATCTCCATTCCCGGACAAGATTATATTGTAGACCCCGTCGCCAATTTAGATTTGAGCGGTTTAGGAGAGATTATAGAAAACACGGCCGTCGAAAAAATCTTCCATGCGGCCGAATACGACCTCATCCTCCTAAAACGGGAATATGGCTGGCAGTGTCACAATCTATTTGACACCATGTGGGCGGCCCGGATTTTGGGGTACAACCGGTATGGATTAGCCAATTTGCTGGAACAGTTTTTTGATGTTCAGCAAAACAAGAAGTTCCAAAAGTCAAATTGGTGCCGACGGCCGTTGAGCCGCCAACAACGCCATTATGCCCAAATGGATACCCATTACCTGTTTGCGCTGCGAGAGCGCTTAGATGCAGAATTGGCGCAGGCCGGCCGCCTGGAAGAGTCACGCGAGATATTTGCCCAGCAAACCTGGGTGACGCCGGCCAACATAGGGTTCGACTCCAATGGATTCTGGTCCATCAAAGGCGCGAACGATCTCACCCGACAAAAGCAGGCAATTTTGAAAGCGTTGTATGCCTACCGTGATAACGAAGCCCAACGGCGCGACCAACCGTTATTTAAGGTGTTCGGCGACAAAACGCTGCTCGATCTAGCACAGACTGCTCCCCAAAATCAGTATGAGATGCAAAAGGTTTATGGTATGTCCAACGGGCAAATTCGGCGCTACGGCCGTCAACTGCTACAAACCATCGCCGCCGGAGCCAAAGCTGCCCCGCCCCCTTATCCCAAACGCAACAAGCGTCCCCCAGATGCCGTTTGCAACCGATATGAACAATTGCATACCTGGCGCAAAAAAACAGCCCAGGCTCGCGGCGTCGAATCAGATGTTATCATTAGCCGGGATGCTCTCTGGGCCATTGCCCGAAAAAATCCCCGTTCCACTGCCCAACTGACCCAGATTGAAGAAATCGGCGACTGGCGGCGGCAAACTTACGGGGATGAAATTATTCAACTACTGAAAAGATAGTGTGACCAGTTTGCGGGTTGCAAGTAACTGGAATTAGGAGAACCTTATGAAACTCACTTTTCATGGCGCTGTGCGTACCGTTACCGGCTCACAGCATTTGCTGGAAGTCAATGGTTATAAGATTTTGTTGGATTGTGGTTTGTATCAGGGATCGCGTAAAAAAACGTATGCCCGCAATCAGCATTTGCCTTACAATGCGGCCGATATTGATTTTCTCGTTCTCTCCCATGCCCACATTGATCACAGCGGCAATATTCCCAATCTGGTGAAGAGCGGCTTTACAGGCCACATTATTTGCACCTATGCCACTCGTGATCTGGCGGCCATAATGCTGCGAGATAGCGCCAAAATTCAAGCCTACGATATACAATATTTGAACAAAAAACGGGCCAAGAATAACCTACCCCCATTAGATCCCATTTATGATCTGGCTGATGTCGTCGAAAGTTTGAAGTTGTTTGTGGGGATTGGGTATGAACGATCATTTATAATTGCCCCCGGAATCGCGTTGACTTTTTATGATGCCGGGCATATTTTAGGCTCGGCCATTGTGGCCCTGGATGTTGAAGACGAGGCAGAAAAGCGAGATATACGGTTGGTTTTTAGTGGGGATTTGGGACGGCCGTCTCGCCCCATTTTGCAAGATCCCACTTTTATTGATACCGCAGATGTGCTGTTGGTAGAAAGCACGTATGGCAATCGTCAACATGAAGCGGTGGAAGACGCCAGTAACAAACTGGAACGCATTGTGAATGAAACTTGTAAGCGAGGCGGCAAACTTATTGTGCCTGCCTTTGCCGTCGGCCGTACGCAAGAATTGGTTTACCGGCTGCACCAACTGGTAGAAAGTCGCGATATTTCCCCCCATCTACCGGTATACGTAGATAGTCCTCTGGCCATAGACGCCACCGGCATTTACCGTCTACACCCTGAAACCTATGACGAAGAGGTGTCTCAATTTTTGCTGGAAGACCGGCACAAAGACCCCTTTGGTTTTGATATGATGCGCTATACGCGGACAACACGCGAATCGAAGGAATTGAATTTTTTAACCGATCCGGCCGTCATCATCAGCGCCAGCGGTATGGCAGAAGCGGGGCGAATTTTGCATCATCTAAAGAATAATATTGAAGACCCCCGTAACACGGTTTTAATTGTGGGTTGGCAGGCGCCGCATACATTGGGGCGCCGGATTGTAGAAAAGAAACCACGGGTGCATATTTTGGGGAGAGAGTACCGCTTAAAAGCGCAGGTAGAAACAATTAATGGCTTTAGCGCCCACGCTGACCGGAATGAATTGTTGGCCTGGACGGGGCATTTTAAGAAACGGCCGTCACACACATTCATCGTCCACGGTGAAGAAGAGGCTTCCCTGGCCTTAGCCGACGCCTTACAACAGCAGCAGGATTATCCAGATGTACAGGTTCCCAATCTAGGACAAAGTTTTTCTATTTAGATCACAGCAAATTCAGGGTAGGGGCGGGATAACCAGCCAAAACCTTTGCTACGTCATATCTGTTCAAATTGGAATTGCTGATACCTTTCCCCATCCACATGATGTCACTATAAAATTGACCCTATGCAAAAGAAAGAATGGTTTTGGTGTTGTCTACTCACGGCCGTCTGCTTGTTAATCAGCTGCCGTCCCCCCAATGATTTAGAGAATGTGTTACCAGCAGTGACGGAGACGGCCGTGCCCGCCCTCTCTCCATCTCCCCATCCCCTCGCTTCCCCATCCCCTCATCCCCCCACACCCTCATCACCCAATCACCTTGTCACCGTGTCACCCCCTCACCCTGCCACCCCCACCTTTCCCATTTACAATGCCCCCCCGCTGGCACAGGAATTGTTAGGTATTCAAGTTCACCTGATGGAGCGAGATCAGGATGAGATTTTCCGCCATTTGCAGACATTGGGCGTCGGTTGGGTCAAGGTGCAGATTTCGTGGAAGTTGTATGAGCCAGAGCCAGGGAAGGTTCATAACGGCCGTTTCATAGAACTAGATCAATTTGTCAATCGAGCCAATCAGGCCAACATCAACGTCTTGTTAAGCGTTAGCAAAGCGCCGGAATGGAGCCGCCCCACAACAGAGATGGATGGGCCGCCCACAGATTTTGCTCTGTTTAATCGCTTTATGGCTGATTTGGCCGGCCGTTACCAGGGGCAAGTGGCCGCTTATGAATTATGGAATGAACCCAACTTACAGCGGGAATGGAATGGCTTCCCTTTAGGCGGAGCAGAGTTTGCACAACTACTGCGGGCCGGTGCGGCTGGGGTACGAGCGGCCGATGCGGAGGTGTTGTTGATTGCGGGCGCGCCGGCCGTAACGGGCATTGATGATGGGGTTACGGCCGTGGCCGACCGATCCTTTTTGCGTCAAATGTTAGAAGCGGGCGCGGCCGATGCGGTAGATGGCCTGGGGGTACATCCTTACGGTTTCGCCAATCCTCCGGACAGCTCACTTTCCCATCCAGACTCCACCGACGCGCCCACGCACAACAATCATCCCACCTTTTTCTTCACAGATACGCTCAACGATTACACACACATCCAGCAAGATTTCGGTGTGGATTTGCCCTTGTGGGTCACTGAATTTGGCTGGGGCAGCTTTGAAAATATAGCCTCTGCGCCGCCGCCCGGTGTGGAATATATGGCCCAGGTCACAGAGTGGGAGCAGGCAGTTTACACTTTGCGGGCGTTTGAATTAGGGCAGATGCAGCAATTGGGCGGCCCCATGTTTTTGTGGAATCTGAACTTTGGGCCGCTGTTGGGAACCGATTTTGCAGAATCAGGTTACAGTGTTTTGCAGCCTGACGGCCGTCCCCGACCGGTATACAGTTCATTGGCGACGGCCGTGAAGAAATAAACGTTATTGGTGATGTTAATTTTTCCTGGTAGCATACAAACCATCGGTTCCAGTTTTCAGTATTCAGTCACCGTTTCTCACGGGTAGACTTGTCTGAAACTCTGAAAACTGAGCGCCGAAAACTGAACACTGAATAAAAATAGGAGTTTGCTCATGTTTGATTTACGCCGCAATGTAAACGGCCGTCCCTTGCTTGTTGGGCATCGTGGGGCCATGGATATCGCCCCCGAAAACACAATGTCTGCCTTTGAAGCTGGTTATCAAGGTGGGGCCGATATTTTGGAGTTGGATGTACAGTTAACGGCCGACAGACAAGTCATCATCTTTCACGATACCGAACTCAGCGCCAAAACAGGGACATCAGGCAAAATCGCTGATTATACGGCCGATTATTTGCAAACCCTGGACGTGGGCAGTTACTTCAGTCCTGATTTTGCCGGCGAGAAAATGCCGTTGCTGGATGAAGTCCTGGCCTGGGCCAAAGGACACATCCCCCTCATGATCGAACTGAAATACGTGCCGCCCATGTTTGACACAGAACTAGACCAGCTCACCGTTGCCCTGATTGAAAAACATGACATGGTAGAAAATGTGGTCATTATCAGTTTTGATCAATTTGCCTTACAGCGGATAAAAGAATGCAATCCCAACATTGCCACCAGTTTCATTTACGTAACCCGCTTGTGCAACCCGCTGGACATGGTAAAAGGGATGGACATTGACTCCCTTAGCCCGGCCACTGATTTTATGAGCCAGGAAGAGGTAAAGATGATTCAGTCGGCCGGATATGCGTGCAGCCCCGGCGGTTTTTATTGGGATTATCCAACCTTGTTAGCGTGGGGAGTAGACACCATTAGTAGCAATAATCCAGCCACTATAACTAACGCCATCTTGCCGCGACAGTGATTGACAGCCGTCCGGCAATGGCTATAATTGGCAAACGCTTGCCCAGGTGGCGGAATTGGCATACGCGGCAGGTTGAGGGCCTGTGCCCTTTTGGGCGTGGAGGTTCGAGTCCTCTCCTGGGCACACCAAAGAGACGTTGTTATGCAACGTCTCTTTTGCTTTTATTGAAAACGAAAACGGCCGTCTCCCCTCAGCACACGTTTCAAACCATCTGCCAGCGTTACCAAAGGTCGAAACCCCAATAAAAGTTGTGCCCGACTGATGTCGGCTACCAGACGGGGGACGCCGCCTGATTTTTCCCGGTTGATTATATGGTGGACTTTTTGCCCGGTGGCTTGTTCGATTTCATCTAACAAGGATGTGATGCTGGTTTCAACGCCGCTGCCGATATTGATGACTTGACGGTTAATCTCTTTGGCGCTGGCGGCGCTGGTCAGAGCATTGGTAACATCGGAAATGTAGACAAAATCGCGGCTTTGACGGCCGTCGCCAAAAATAACCACTGATCCCCCTGTTAACGACTGCTGCAAAAACCGAGGGATAACGGGAGCATGAGAAACGGGCAGTGGTTGACCCGGTCCATACGCATTAAAAATACGCAGGGCAACGGTCTCAATCTCCCACAAGCGGCCGATAGTGTGAATGTATTGCTCGGCCGCCCATTTGCTGACGGCGTAGGGGGAGTCTGGTTGGGGTATGTCATTTTCATGGACGGGCTGCTGGGGTTGACGGCCGTAAACCGCCCCCGATGAAGTAAATAATACCCGGCGCACACCCGTATCCCGCATCGCTTCCATCAGGCTGACCGTGCCGCCTACATTCACCCGGCTGTAATCTCGCGGATGTAATATGGATTGAGCCACCGATACCCGCGCCGCCAGATGGTACACACAATCCACATCCCGCAGCAATGACCACAGGAGAGGAATATCATCTACGTCGCCCTGAGTAAACTGCACGGCCGTGTTCAATCCAGACCCGTCCCCATAGCTCAAATCGTCCAATACATGCACATCGTGCCCATCGTCGGCCAGCCGGTTGGCTAAAGCTGTGCCCAAAAAGCCAGCCCCGCCCGTTACTAAAAATCGCATATACCTGATCGTAGCCGCAAGTGTGTAAGTTGCAAGTAGTCGGCCGTTAACCTCCAATCTCTCAATCTCCATTTTAAGGGTGAGCGGTGGGTGAAGGCAACAGCCGTCACCTTGTTCCCACACCAAAACTTGCCTATCATTAGCCCATGATGTGGCGTCGTGTTGTGATCGGTTTGCAATTGGGTATCTTGCTGTTAGGCGGGCTGTTGTTGTTTGTGCGTGAATGGCCGGCTTTTGGCACAGAGGATGACCAGCTTAAAGCGCTTGTCAGTCAGGAGCAGTTTGATTTTTTGGTTTGGGAAACAGAGGCATTTTTGGCCAAAGCGGAAGCGGCTTTGGCCAACGGGCATTCATTTTTGAGCCAGACAGAACGAAAACAAACGGTGCTGGATTATCTGGAACTGCTCCATCAAGTGCAGGTGTTGGAATGGGAAATCAATCAAATTTATGTAAACCCGGATATGGTTGACTCTCAGGAAGCGTCGGCCGAATTGCAAGTGGAACTGATGGAAAAACGGGCAGCAATGGTTACGATACGGCCGTTGGCCGAAGCCATCGTGCAAGACCAGGTGAGTGATATTTTGGTGGCCGAAGGGTTTGATTTGGTCGGGCAGGCGTGGCCGCCAGTGCTAATGCACATGACCCCCCTGCCCACATTGCTGGTCGTTTCCCCCCGTGACCAAATTGAGCGCACACACCAATTTTCCCTAACGCCAGATTTGTCTACACTGGATAAGGAAGTTTTGGAAACGGCCGTGTACAATCAACTCAACCTTTCTGCTCTAACCGTACCCCTGGGCGGTTTGGGAACCTACCCGGCCATGATCCAGGAAACGAGCAATCTCAACTGGCTGGCCGAAGTGACAGCCCACGAATGGTCACACCATTGGCTGACCTTTTACCCAGTGGGCCTGCTATACAATGATCCCCAGGTGCGGGTGATCAACGAAACCATCGCCTCCATTATAGACCGCGAAATTGGCAGCCAGATGATTGAAAAATATTACCCTGAATTGATTCCGCCCCCGCCACCAGAAAACCCGCCGCCCCCGCCAGAACCTGATCCCAATGCGCCGCCCCCCTTTGACTTCCGGGCCGAAATGGCCGCCACTCGTGTACAAGTAGATGACCTGCTGGCTGATGGCAAAATTGATGCGGCCGAAGAATACATGGAAACTCGCCGACACGTATTTGTGGAAAATGGGTACAACATCCGCAAATTGAACCAGGCGTATTTTGCATTTTACGGCGCTTATTCGGCCGAACCGGGCGGCGCCGGCGGCAGCGACCCCACCGGCCCCATGCTGCGCGACATCCGAACCGCCAGCCCCACCTTACACGATTTCATGGCTACGGTGGCTCCCATCGCCAGTTTTGAAGATTTAGAGCGTATCTGGCAGGAGACAATGATGAGTGAGCAGTAGGCAGCTTTCAGTGGTCAGTTTTCGGTAGGCTGGGGCTAAATGTGCGCGGAATTCTTGTTGAGGAGCGGGTACCTCTTGTACCTGTTCGCACGAGGACGTGTGAATTCTTCCCTGGAAACAAAAAATCCGGTCGGCCGTCCTCCGTCAATCGTCGCTTTTTTCGTCTAAATCAGCCAGGATTTCTTGCAAAAGGGCCACGATGCGTTCGGCTTCCTGGCGATGTTCACCCCATTTGACAAGTTGGAGATAGGTTTGCAGGTCTTGAAGGGCTTCGGTGTAACTGCCGTTTTGCTGCAACAACAAGCCACGATTCAATAAAGCTGGTGTGTATTGGGGGTCGTCGGCCAGCAGCGCCGCATAATCAGCCAGCGCCTCCTCGGTGCGTCCCAACTCCCGCCCCAACAAAACAGCCCGGCTTAACCGGGCCGTGCGAAATCGGGGATCAACATCATAAGCACGGCCGAAATAATGCACCGCCCGCTCATGTTCAGACTGCATCGTGTTTTGGTTGCCAAAATAACGGTGCAGTCCGCCCCAGGTGTATAACAACCAGGATTTGATGAAACGCCAGGTGGACATGTGAACTGTGAACCGTAATCCGTTTACTGAATACGGAATACGGAATACGGATTACTCCTGTTCCGCCAGCCACTTTTCCAATTCCATGCCTGCGGCCGCGCCCTGACCGACGGAGGTAGCAATCTGGCGGAAGTGGGGGTCTTGGATTTCCCCGGCGGCGTAAATGCCGGGGATGCTGGTACGCATCTTTTCGTCTGTGATAACGTACCCTTCTTCATCCATGGCCAGTTTGCCTTCCAGGAATTTACTGTTAGGGAAGTGGCCGATAAAGATGAAGACGCCATCTGTTTTTAGCTTGCCGGTTTCGCCTGTTTTCACATTTTTCACCTGAACGCCTTGCACCACGCCGTTGCCTACAACTTCTTTAATGACGCTGTTCCATACAAAGGAAATTTTTTCGTTGGCGAAGGCCCGTTTTTGCAGGGTAGCCCCCGCGCGTAATTCATCGCGACGGTGAATGACTTCTACCTTATCGGCGAATTTGGTCAGGAAGATACCCTCTTCTAAGGCGCTGTCACCACCGCCGATGACGACAACATCTTTGCCGCGGAAGAAAAAGCCATCACAGGTTCCGCAGTAGCTGACGCCACGGCCGATAAATTCTGTTTCGCCCGGTATACCCAGCTTGCGCGGGGATGCACCCGCAGTGACGATGACGCTGTCAGCCTGGTATTCTTTTCCGTAGGTTTTGACGGTAAACGGCCGCTGACTAAAATCCACTTCCGTCACCTCATCATAAACCAGCCGCGCCCCAAAATGCTCTGCCTGGGCTTGCATTATTTCTACCAGTTCTGGCCCGGTGGGGGTATTTTCGGCGTTCCAAAAACCAGGATAATTTTCTACTTCGGCCGTAATAGAAATTTGTCCGCCAACTTGCATACCGGCAATAATGAGCGGGTTTAATTGAGCGCGGCCTGTGTATAGAGCGGCCGTCAATCCGGCCGGGCCTGATCCGATGATAATAACTCGTTCTTTTTCCATGATGTTTTGTTCTCTTTTTCCCCAAAGGTATGAGGCGCTTACACATTAGCGCCTCGCACCTGATAATTAGATTTTGTAATAAATTCCCCAATTAGACGAGTATTCATACTCGTTTCTTACGTTTTTACGGGAGTGAAGTATAGCATAAAATAGGGGCGCTTTCGGCTGTGGGGACATTGTGCCTTACGGCCGTGACCTATCAATATAAGTGAGATAACTTTATGCCCGCACCTGACCTGCGTTCCTTATTCCTGCTTGATCCCGACGTTGTGTTTCTCAATCACGGCTCCTTTGGGGCCACACCTAAACCTATTTTTGATGTTTACCAGATGTGGCAGCGTCGCCTGGAATGGCAGCCGGTACAATTTCTAGTCCACGACCTGACCGAACATCTGGCTGATGCCCGGCAGCAGTTAGGAGCGTTTATCAATGCCCCGGCCGATGATCTGGTTTATGTACCCAATGCCACGTTTGGCGTTAATGTGGTTGCCCATTCGCTCTCTCTGAGGCCTGGAGATGAGGTGTTGACGACGAATCATGAATATGGCGCTTGCAACAATACCTGGACGTATTACAGTCGTAAACATGGTTTTAGATATGTGCGCCAGCCTATTGCACTGCCAGTCACATCAGATGCAGAAATTATCGAGGCATTTTGGCAGGGGGTGACGCCACGAACTAAAGTGATTTTTCTGAGCCATATGTCTTCTTCAACGGCCGTCACCCTACCCGTAGCGCCGATTTGTGCCCGCGCCCGTGAAATGGGTATTTTGACGGTAGTGGATGGGGCACATATGCTAGGACAGTCGCCGCTGGATATGGATGCTATTGGGGCCGATTTTTATACAAGTAATGCCCATAAATGGTTGTGCAGCCCAAAAGGAGCAGCCTTTTTGTATGTCCGGCCAGACGTGCAGCATTTGGTGGAACCGTTGGTAGTAGGTTGGGGTTGGGGGGATGAACAGACGTTTACATTCGGATCGTCTTTTCTGGATACACAGCAATGGTTGGGAACACAAGATTTGGCAGCTTACCTCTCCGTGCCGGCGGCGATTCAATTTCAAGTAGATTATGGCTGGACGGCCGTGCGCCAACAATGTCACGATCTGTTAACCGAAACGATTACCCGTGTCTGTGACTTAACCGGGCTGCACTCCATTTACGGGTCAGATCAATTTTATAGTCAGATGGGGGTTATGCCGTTGCCGCCGCTGGATGGGCAGGCATTAAAGCAGTGTTTGTTAGATGAGTTTCGGGTGGAGGCGCCGGTGGTGGACTGGAACGGCCGTCACTTCATCCGCATTTCAGTACAAGGATACAACAACCAGGCTGACCTGGATATATTATTGCACGCTCTGGGGGTACTCGTGCCAGTGTAATACACCTGTTGTCAATAATCAGTTTTCAGTGATCGTTTCGCCGACAAGACTGAACACTGCATATTGAACACTGACAACTGCATACTGATCTAAGATTTCTGAAGATGGCTGAATCGCTGTCCAGCAATGACAACAGCAATGACAATAACAGCACTAATAAACAGCCACCCGGCCACGATGATGCCAAGCAGTAACATAAGATTACCTCTCTTTTCTTGTCTCTTCCAAATCAATCATATCAGGTAATTTACAAAATCAGAAGGGCAAAATCTTTAAGAAAGCCGGCTATTTTGTTTAACCCTGCCTTAAGCGGGAAATCCGTTATAATTTGCCGCCTATGGCTAAAGTTGAAAAGGAACGGCCGCTGCGCGTTTGCTTTTTTGGCGCTTGCCAGGCCAATTGGGAAGGAATGATGATGCGGCGCCCCGTGATTACAGGAGACGCCGAAACAATCCGTGAAGAGCTGACCGATAGAGAACATCTCTATTTGGTAGAGAGAGCGAATCTACAAGAATGGAATACGGTACATTTCATATCTATTTGTTAGCGGCTCTTACCAAGTTAAAAACGAATGGACCCTAAGGTTTTTGTTTCAAGATAGCGAGGGTTGCCTGACGCATACTCTGACGGCCGTCGCGGGCGCACTGTTGAATCGTTCGGTACGCTTCTTCTTCGGATAGTCCCCCGGCCATTAACTTCCCTTTAGCACGATCAATTAATTTACGAGTAGCCAACGCATCTTCCAGCTTGTTGGCTCGCTGCTGCAAGGTAAGGACGTCCTCATGCCGTTTGCTGGCAATGGCAATGGCGGCCGTTAACTCTTCCGGCTTGATGGGTTTGATGAGATACCCTTGAATTGGCAGATCAGTCGCTTTTTCGATGAGATCTTGTTCGCTAAAGGCAGTTAGCAGCAGGATAGGTATAGTCTGGTTATGAGAGATGGTTTTGGCTGCTTGCAAGCCGTCGGTGTAGGGCATTTTTATGTCCAGGATAGCCAGGTCGGGTTGGTGTCGCTGCGCCATTTGGATAGCTTCACGGCCGTTTCTGGCCGCCACCACCTCATGTCCCATTTCGTTCAACATCCCCTTCAACCCCATACGAATGATAGATTCATCATCGGCAATGAGTATACGCATAGGTCGTTTCTCCGTAAATAATCTGGGTCTTTCGGATTTTGTAAGATTTCGCATGAAACATGAAACGTGAAGCATCTCTGGTTACGTGTTACATTTTACATTTCACACTATGATTACTTTGCGAATTCCCAAAAGCCACAAAAATTAACTGGTAGCAAAAATGGCGTTGAAGGATGGTTGGTCTTGGTAAACAGTGTCTGGTTGGTTTTTCTGGCGAATCGCTTCTGCCTTTTCAATGACAGCCAGGCTGCTGGCAAAGGGGGCTGAGTTGGCGGACACAAGAGCAAAACTCAGGTTCATGAGGGGGGCATGACGGCCGTTTGGCAGTTGAACACGGTCGTTGGCTAATTCTATCGGCGAATACCATTGGCGCCTTGCTGACCCAAAACGGCGCTGCAAAGTAATCATCATTTGCTGGGGAGTTGTGCTGGCAATAATGATGACAAAAGTTTGCTCGACCAGCATCCCCACAAAATCATCCCTACCCCCCAGATCATCAACCACATCATTCAGTAAATCGGCAAGTGTACGGCGTACACGCTGACCGGCAATCGTGCCATACAGATCATGATAACTGTCCATCTGTTCCACGTTGATAAGGATGAGGCTCCAATCAGATCGGGATAACTGTTTTTCCAAAGCGAGATGGACTGCCGGCCAGCCGGGCAGCCCGGTCACCAAATCAACCGCCTGAGCAGGCTGTGGCAGGGCGTTTTTAATGCGGAATTGCAGTTCGATGATGTCAAATGGTTTGCTGATATAATCATCCACGCCAGATTCTAAAGCGTTCATGCACTGCTCGTGGGGGGCGTTATGCTGCCCCAAAAAGAAAACGGGGATGTGATTGATGAATTTAATCGGCAGCAGTTGTTGAAACAATTCAGAGGCGGCAATGTCGGGCAGTTGGGTATCTATGAGGATGAAATCGGGCGGGACGCTGCGGCAGAGGTTGAGGGCGTCACGGCCGTTGCCTACCACCCTCGTTTCATAATCCGGCAAATGATCACACAGCAGCCCGGCGATGTTATCGTCTGGCTGTACCATTAAAATGGTGGGTGATGTTAGCTGCTGCAATTCTTGTTGTAGATGGGATGTTAGTAAACTCATATCCCTTATTGTCCTAATTCCTGTTCAATTTCACGAGGTACACGTATGGTGATTTCGGTACCGCCGGTTGGGGGACGATTATGTTTGAGACGGCCGCGTAAATCATCTGCCGTCAACATTTCCGCCAATTCTAAACCCAACCCTTTGTCAATTTTGGGCGTCAGGCCAATGCCATCATCCCGCACAATCAGTATTAACTCTTTAAGGGAGCGTCCTAGAGAAATTTCAATTAACCCTGTTTGACGCCCCACAAAAGCATGTTCTAAAGCATTTTGCACCAGTTCATTTACGATAAGGGTTAAGGCCGTAGCCGCCCGGCTGGGTAAAGTCAGCGCTTCACCAAAGACTGCAATCCGAATCTGCTGGTGGGGGGCAACCATCGTTTCCAACGTGGTCTGGGTAATGCGCTTGATCACCTCTTTCACATCCACCAACCGGAATCCTTTGTCGGATAACACTTCATGTACGGCCGCAATACTGCGAATACGATGAATATTCGTTTCCAGCACCTCGCGGGTATTCAGCCGCTCGGCGTCGGGAATTTGCAGCTGCATGAGCATGGCCACTGTTTGCAGATTGTTTTTGATGCGATGGTGCATTTCGCGCACAATGGCGGTGTTGGTGACAAGACGGGCATTTTCAATCGCCAGAGCGGTTTGGTTAGCCAGCGTTGCAAACCATATTTGTTGTTCTTCACTGAATCGGTGAGACACGGCCGTGTACCCATTCAACACCCCAATCACGCGGTCACGTACACTTAACGGAACGGCCAGTAAAGAAATCAATCCTTCTTCCCGCGCCAATTCCTGGCTCAGGTAGCGAGTATCGGAGCGAACATCAGGCACATAAATGGGACGGCCGCTTTGTATTACCTGACCAATGATACCGTCTCCGGCAGGCAGCGGCGGCCGGTGGCGGTACAGGTTGCTGTGATGTCTGGCTGAACGCAGCTCCAGATGTGTGCCGGCGTCGTTGAGCAGGAAGATGGAACAGACGGCCGTGTGCATCACCTGTGCCGCCATCTCCGTGACCACATCCAGAATATCATCCAAATATTGGGGGGATGTGACCACTTCACTGACCTGGGCCAACGCCTGCATATCGGCGATTTGCCGCCGCTGTTTGTCGTACAACTGCGCTTTGGCTAAAGCCCCTGCCGCCAAATCCCCAATCAAAGAGAGTATTTCGATATCGGCGTTGTGGAAGGTATACGGCCGTTTGGTCTGCACATTCATTGCCCCAATCACATCTGCTTCAATCGTTAGCGGCACAGCTAAAAGTGAGCAAAACGGCATCTCATCCGTTTCATCTACCCATTTGAAATGGGGGTTGTGTTGGGCGTCGGCCGCATGAATCGGCTGATTGCGTTCTACAGCGTACCCAGTCATGCCGGCGCCTACTTTGAGCGTAGCGCGGCCGACGGCCCGTTTAGCCAGACCGGTGCTGGCTTGCAGCCGTAGCAGTTCGCCATCGGGATCAAGTAGATAGATGGAGCAGGAATCTACGTGCATCACCTCTGTTGTTTTGTGGGCGATGAGATCCAGCGTACTGTCTAAATCCCAGGCAGCGCTGAGGGCGCGGGCCATTTCTCGTAGAGCCGTAACTGCCTGAGGGCGGGTGGATTTGCTGCGGGTAGGCATAGCCGAATTATAATAAAAATACGACAAAAGATCATTCCTTTGTTTGCTTTGTTTGGGGTAGATGTTGTTCTGTTAACGGCCGTTATTCCCTCATTGCATACTCGATAATGACAGGGGGCTTGTCTGCTGGCAACGGCCGTGTATCATCCACCCCAATATACATCGCCCAGATGTACTTTACTGCACGTTAAGAATCGGCCGCAAAAGCAAACCTGGCTTTTGTTGCCAGACAAGGAGAATTGCAAATGCGTAAATATGTTCTTCTGTTAGGTGTGATACTAACGGCCATAGCCGCCCTTGCCCTGTTGCAAACCTTATTCTCTCAATCCGCCCTGGCAGCCCGTCCGTCCCCAGAAACATTCAGCTCATCATTTGGAAACTGGCAAACCGACATTGTAGACAGCGCTGGCAATGTGGGCAGATGGCCCTCTATGGCTCTGGATAGCTACGGCCGTCCCCATATACGTGGATAACAGCCTGCCCGGTAATGCCCATTTGAAATATGCTTATTGGGATGGCGTAAGCTGGCAAATTAAGAGTGCTAAAAACCCGGCCAATGCTCACCGCATCTCGCTGGCGCTGTCCAGCGCCGATAAACCCCATATCGCCTACTTTGATATTGGTTTTTCGTTTGAATTGCATTATCATTTTATCTGCTCACTTTTCTAAACAGATACTGAAAAAGGGAATCCAAAAGCAGTTGTGGCCCCTGATGTTTTCGTTGTTATGGGTACGGAAAAACGAGATCGACCCTCGTACAAATTGTGGGAAGAACCAAAAGGGCCAGATTTTGTGATTGAGATTACGTCTAAGAGTACCTGGAGCCAGGATCAAGGACCGAAAAAAGGCACTTATGCTTTTTTGGGGGTACGGGAATATTTTCAGTATGATCTTACCCAAGATTATCTCGACCCGCCCTTACAAGGTTATCGTCTGGTAGACGGATATTATTTGCCCATTCCACCCGTTATAGACACAGACAAGACAATTACGCTGTACAGCAATATTTTAGGATTGGATGTGTGCCTGGAATCTGGCGATCTGAGATTTTATGATCTCACAAACGAGACGAAGTTGCTGAGTTATGATGAAGTGCAGGATACTCGACTAGAGGCAGAGCAACGAGCCAGGCAAGAAGCGGCCGCCCGACAGACAGCCGAACAGCGAGCAATACAAGAAACGGCTGCCCGACAAACGGCCGAACAGCGAGCAGAACAAGAAGTGATGGCCCGAAAAGCGGCCGAAATACGCATCGCTGAACTGGAAGCGAAATTACGTAGCCTGCAAAATGATTGAGCGCCTATCTGGCCATGGTTTGACAATGGTATGACAACGACCGTTTCCCTATTTCCCAAATCTATCCTCGCTACGGGCACGGAAAAAAAGACGGATTGGCGTACCAGCAAACGGCCAGCGTTCGCGCAGCTGATTTTCCAGATAGCGTTTGTAACTAAAATTCACCCAATTGGGATTATTCACAAAAAAGATAAATGTGGGCGGGGCTACGCTGGGTTGGGTGACGTAGAAAAACTTGACTCGTTTGCCCCCTTTGCCCGGCGGCGGGTGGGAGGTAATGGCGTCACGCATAAATTTGTTCAGAGCGCTGGTCTGGATGCGCTGGTGACGGGCTTCATCTATTTCCAACACGGTGGGTAAAATCTTATTGACGCGCTGTCCGATTTGGGCCGAGATAAACATCATGGGCGCGTAGGGCATAAAGTTTAATTCGTAACGCAGCTTTTGCTCAAACTCGTGCATAGTGTAGCTGTCTTTAATAACGGCATCCCATTTATTCACCAATACTATGATACCGGCCGATTCTTTAATGAGCATACCGGCGATGTGCATATCTTGAGCGGTAAGGCCTTCTTCGCCGTCTATGAGCAGTAGAGCTATATCGGCTCGTTTGAGCGCTTTCATAGCTCGCAGGACGCTGTACTTTTCTACACCGGGCAAAATCTTACCCCGTCGCCGAATACCGGCCGTATCAATCAACGTAAATTCCTGACCGTGCCAGCGCATTTTGGTGTCAATGGCGTCACGAGTAGTACCGGCAATGGGACTGACGATAGCTCGTTCTGCACCGATTAGTTTGTTGAGCAGGGTAGATTTACCGGCATTGGGTTTGCCAAGGATCGCAATTTTGATGGAATCGTCATCGTCATCGTCCGGTGAGAAAGGAGGTAGGGCGGCAACGATGGTGTCTAACAAGTCGCCACTGCCGGGGCCATGTAAGGCGGAAACAGATAACACTTCCCCTAATGCCAGCTCGTAAAATTCAAATGCCTGGTCCTGAACTTTGCTAGATTCTAGCTTATTGGCAGCGACGATGACCGGTTTGTCACTCTGGCGTAGGATGTCGGCTACTTCTCTGTCGGCGGCCGTAATACCAACCCGGCCGTCTACCACATGCACAACCACTTCCGCATCCTGAATAGCAATACGAGCCTGGTTGCGAATGGCCGGCAAAAACTGCTCTGAATCTTCTGAAAGGGGGATGGTGTTCCAGCCGCTTTCCATCTCGATGCCACCGGTGTCTGCCAGGGAAAAGGCGATGCCGTTCCATTCGCTGTCGGCGTAAAGACGGTCACGGGTTGTACCGGCTATATCTGAAACGACGGCCAGACGACGGCCGATAATACGATTAAATAAGGTAGATTTGCCCACATTGGGGCGGCCTACCAGGGCCACTAAAGGTTTTCCACTCATATCCACAAAATCCGTTTAGGTAAACTTGTTGTATCTTTACAGGTCATTCCTGTGAAGGTAGGAATCCGCACATCTGAATACCCACCTGCGCGGGTATGACAGTCGAGAGATGGTTGTTTAGGTAAATTTGCTACGGCCGTACTGCTGCTCGGACTCTCTCCACCGTTGTGTGTATTGGGCACGGCCGTGACAGGTTCCAATAATAGTAACCATTCAGGTGCCCGACACTTCATTACCAAGTCTACTGGAGTAGCACACTCGTTTATAAGTGCCGGGTACCTTGGGGGAGTGACAGGTTCCAATAGTAGAGTGGAAGATGTTTCCGTCAAGGATTGTGTACCAGTAATCTCATTTGTAGTCGTCATCGTATGCGTAATGTTCACGTTAATAAGCGAGGGTTGGATGGAGCGGATTTCCAGACCTCGTTCCGGAATTGTCACTACCGGTTCAACCTCATAGTCACCCACATCCAGACCAAATAAATCCAGTGTCGCCAATACTTCTTGCTCAGGCAGAGCATCCAGTACCGGCAGAGGGCCAAACAACACCACGCGCACATTTTCTGGCTCAATGGTAGCTTCTAACTCTTCTGGGACACCTTGTAATTCAACCGGTCGGTTGAACACTTTGATGCTGGAAATGGGTTCGATTTCTACCGTAGCTACAATTTCCTGTACTTCATCCAGGGTTATGCCATCCGGTAAAATTAATGTTACCCGTGTTTGAAATGTTTCAGTGAGACCGGTGATATCTATTGGCTCAGTTTCCACGCGAAAGGGTTGTTCTAAGGTGGACGGCCGTCCTGTTACCAACACACTTGGCGGCTCAACGATGGCATCCAGCAGGCGATACCCTGGCGCGGGGTCGCCCACAATATTGACACTAATCACCTTGTTTGCAAAATCCTCAGCCTCGTTAATGGGGATAGTGACTTGCACCTGGCTGGGGTTCAAATCCAGACCACTGACACTGGCAACTCGCCCCTGATGATCATAAAAAATGGGCTGCGGCGAAACTAATTTGGTTTGGGTGTTGTTGTTTCCCAGAAAAACCGTTACCCGTGCCAACGCCAATTCATTGACATCGGACGCAATCCCGGTTACATTGATAAATTCAGGGTCTACCAGCGCTTCATCGGCCGTGTAGCCACGCGGCACATTGCCCCGCAAATCAAGCTCTACCGGAATTTCGTCGCTGATCAATTGTTCCAAAAAAACATTGATGTCGCTGGGAGCAGGGGGGTCTATTGCTATCCCGTCAATATCCGTTCTGACTTCGATGGGAACAGTTTGCTGTCGGCCCAGTTCAACCTGGCTTAAATCAGCGGTGGCCGTAAAGTCCCTGGCTGTCAGGGGATCTATAATTGAAGTTGGTCCTTCATAAGCGATTAAAACGGTCACATTGGAATTACCCGGTTGGATAATTTTCACATCCTCTGGCTGGCCAATAAGTTCAACCGGAATTTGTAGGGCGCGGCGGATGACCGGGTCTTCCGTTTGTTGAGCATTGACCCAAACGATGAGGGCCAGAAAAAGAGAAAGCAGCAGGGCTGTCAGGTCGGCTAACCGGGCGCCAAATTTTTTCTTCATGCTGTTCCCCCGATAAATACCTGCCCTTCGTTGAAGAAGGTATGCAAGATTTCATCTAAGCGGGAAGGGTCTACGCGGCGGACAACGAAACGGCCGTTTTGGGTAATAGAGACCTGTCCCGTTTCCTCAGAGACGACCACAGTTACGGCGTCACTTACTTCGCTGATGCCCAGGGCGGCCCGGTGGCGCAGCCCCATTTGTCGGTCAGACAGGCTGCTAGTAGAAAGGGGAATCACACAAGCGGCCGCGGCAATGTTGTTATTGCGTACAATGACTGCGCCATCATGCAGTTCTGTATGTTTATTGAAGATGGTTTGCACCAATTCCGGGGAAACCTCACTGTCCATCCATATACCGGTGTCAATATATTCTTGTAACCCTGTATCTCGTTCAAACACAATCAAAGCGCCGTGCCGTCGCTGTGACAGGCGTAGGCAGGCTTCCTTAACAGCGATGATGGTGGGATTTACCTCATTGCGGCGGAAGAAGCGAAAATAGCGTCCGGTGCGCCCTAATTGCTCTAAAGCACGACGTATTTCTGGCTGAAAGATGATGGGGATGGACAATAACAGAACGGGGAAAATAAGATTGACCAGCCATCGAAAGGCTACCAATTCGGGGATGGAGGCCAAAATAAGAATGATGAGGGTGAGGATGACAAAGCCGCGCAGCACTTGTACGGCGCGAGTGCCGCGAATGAGTAAAAAGCCGCTAAAGATGACGGCCGTCACTAACAAAATATCTGCAGCGCTAACCCAGTTCAAATCTAACTGGTTCAGCGCTTCTAAAAAGCTTTCTAAGGATAGCCCGTTCATGAAACGCTATTGGCGTAATTGAGATAGCAGTTGTTGATAGCTGGCGATATTGGGGGGATTTAAGGCCACAATCTTCTCAATCGTCTGGATAGCATTTTGTCTATCATTTGTTTCCAATTGCGCCTCACCCAGTCTATCTAATAGTTCAATCGCCTCAGAAATCCGTTTATGTTGTATGTATAATCTTGAAAGTCGTTCAACCAGGTTAACATCAGACGGCCGTTGGCGTACCATGTCTTCCAAAATACCAACCACCTTTGCCCCACGGCCGCCGCGCACCAGTTGTTTCAAATAATTGTCCAGTTCAGTGACCGCATTCACTGGCTGACCGACCTTGTAATATAAATCAACCAGGGTAATTGCTGTGCGTTCATCATCTGGGTCTAACCGCCGTAATTCCACATATGCTTTCAGCGCCCGCCGCCAATCAAAGCGCTGCATATCAATGTCGGCTACCAGCCGCAGAAAACGCATTTTCCAATTATTTTCGGTCGCGCCTCGTGGGGCCAGCTTTAATGCTTCTGTATAAGTTTCCCGCGCTTTGTCTACCTGGGCTAATTGATAATAGGCGTCACCCATTGCCAAATAATGTTCTAATGAGCGGTCAATACGGCCGTGACGCTTCAATCGTTCAATTAAACGGCCGCGAATCGTCAAATCCAATGGGGTCAATTCCACGGCCCGTTCATAGGCAATAAGCGCGCCGTTGACATCACCCCGTATCTGGTACGTTTCTGCAATCACAATAAATTTACGAGCGGCCGTGTCTTGTCGTCCTTGCCGGCTCAAAACATCCCCAAGCTGCACATGCGCCGGTAAATAATCTGAAGCAATCTGAATTGCCCGATACGCTTCTTCAATAGCGGTATCATACATCCCCCGGCGCGAATACTCCTGGCTCAAATACAATGATTCCAGAACTTGTTCCGATCCGGAGGTTAACATATCCCCCAGCGTCATCATGCCCGCATCAGAAATAGCATCCAAGCGGTTGCGAGCTTCTTTAACTTTGTCTTCCCACCCCTTGTGGCTTAAAAAGTCAACCAACGCATTGGCAAACCCTGTGGCCTGATCCAGTTCTCCTTGCGCTGTTAGCCCCTCGGCCAAATTCTCGTACAACTCAATTAGTCGGTCTGCCTGACTATGTTGCACCGTTCCCAGGTCCACAATTTTCAGTACATTGATAAAGTGTTCAATCGCCTGATCAATCCGACCTCGCGCCCGGTAACATTCCCCTAAAGAGAAATAGCTGGCTAAACGGTATTCATGATTTCTTACAGATATTTTAAACTGGCGAATTGCTTCTTCAAAGCGAAGTTTGTCTTGATATAACAAACCCAGATTAAAATGAGCGGCCGCATTATCTATACCGGCGGCAATGGCTTGCTCATAAGCGCTGATGGCTTCGTTTATCATGTTGCGCGTCTGGTAATCTAACGCCTGGCTGACTAGAGCAGTGCGTTTCATCATCTGGGCGTCAAGTTCGCCCCCATCAAACAACCCTTCCGCCAACTGTTCCAAAGCCATGCGATGAGCGTCTTGCACTGGGCTGGCTGTTTCCACACGTTTTGTTAACCCAGCCTGTTTACCCAAAACAGAGGCCATTTGTTGTGATAGTTCGCTGCTGTCGCCATTAAAGGGGGGAAGGCTGCCCGTATCACCCCATTGTTCACCCTGGCGAATTTGTTCAATCGCTGTCAACACATCCGCATTGCGGGG
>JAAEOP010000544.1 GCA_024223125.1 Chloroflexota bacterium | reverse complement strand
TGCCAAACGGTTGGGGGCGACGGTTCGGACTGGCATGGAGGTGGTGGGGATTGAGCGGCAGGGGGAGAAGATTACAGCCGTTCTCACCCCACAAGGCAAAATTTCAACCGACACCGTTGTCAATGCCGCCGGCCCCTGGTCATCTAAATTGGCGCAAATGGTTAACGTGCATCTGCCTGTGGAGCCGCGCAAGGGGGAACTGTTCGTGACTGAACCAGGGCCGTCCATTGTGCATGGCATTATCATCTCGGCCAGCTATTTGTTGAGCAAGTCGTTGTCCAGTAAAGACGCCCTCTCAGGTAAAATGACAGCCGGGCTGTTTGCATCCCAGGCGCGGCGCGGCAATCTGGTAATTGGCAGTACGCGCGAATTTTCCGGTTATGCCCGACAAAGCTCGTACCGGGGCATGCACAAATTGGTTCAGCAAACGGCGATGTTGATTCCGGCCTCGTCCAAGCTGCATGTGCTGCGATTTTATGCGGGGTTACGGCCGTCTACACCAGACGGATTGCCTATTTTAGGACGCACCCCGGAACTACCCGGTTTTGTCATCGCCTCCGGGCATGAAGGAGATGGCATCGCTCTCTCACCAATCACCGGTAAATCAATTGCTGATCTAATCATCGGTCAAATCACCGAGGAAGCGTTGGTGTCTTTTTCACCAAAACGGTTTCATTAGTTGACAAGAAAATCTTAACTGATTGAGGAACTTTATGGCTGAAAAACAAACCATTTTTGCCACCCGAATTCATACTCATCCTTCGGTCAACGCTTTTCAGGTTGAGGTGGACGGGGAGATGGTAACTACTTATCCGGGCGAATCAGTAGCGGCCGTTTTAATGCTGTCCGGCTATCGCACTTTTACCCAATCTAGCCGTTACAACCTGTCCCGAACTGTTTTTTGTGGGATGGGGGTCTGTCATCAATGCCTGGTTACGGTGGATGGTGTGCGCGATATGCGCGGCTGCATGACCGTCGTTCAACCTGATATGCAAATTCAAACAGTTTTACCGGTGGGGGCGGCAGAAAATGAAACAGGTTGATGTGGCTGTCATTGGCGGCGGGCCGGCGGGGCTTGCGGCCGCCATTGAATTGGCAAAGGGAAATATCAGCCTGGTTGTGATTGATGCTTATCCGCAGCCTGGCGGCCATTATTTCCGGCAGTCGCCAAGTGAGTTTGGTGGGTCAAAGGGAAACGGCCGTCAAGCTGAATACCAATCCCTCATGACCGAAGCAGCACAAGTTGAGATTTTGTCCGGGGCGACGGTTTGGAGTGTGTTTCGGGATGAGGAAACAGAACAATTCACCCTCCATCTGCAAGGCCACAACATTCGTTCTGTTCAGGCAACTTATCTTCTGATGGCGCCGGGTTCTTATGATCGGCCGTTTCCCTTCCCCGGCTGGCAACTACCCGGTGTCATCACTTTGGGCGGGGCGCAAATGCTCATAAAGGGACATGGCATCTTGCCTGGAAAGCGGGTGTTAGTGGCCGGCGGCGGCCCGCTGTTGTTATCGGTAGCGGCTGGTTTAATAGAAGCTGGCGCAGATGTAGCGGCCGTTTTGGACATTGCGTCCATGATGGATGGCGCCTCCAAAATGCCGTCTGCTTTTTGGGGACAGTGGGGGCGGCTGAAGGAAGCGTGGCAATATGCATCAACCATTAAACGCAAGCGTGTACCTGTGCTATTTGAACATGCCGTTTTTCGAGCCATTGGAGAAGATGAGGTGATGGGCGCTGCCTATGGCAAACTCGATGCAACCGGTCATCCTTTGAAACAAACGGAAAAGAGCGTTGATGTAGACACTATTTGCGTTGCACTGGGGTTTCTGCCCAATTTGGCCCTGACTCGTCATCTCGGCTGCAGCCATTTTTACGACCCTGTGCTGGATTCTTTTTATCCTAAACATGATGAGAAGATGGAAACAACGGCCGCCAACATATTTGTGGCCGGGGATGTGACCGGCGTGGGCGGTAAAGATTTATCCAAGCTGCAAGGTCAAATTGCGGGATTGAACATCTTAGGCAGGCTGGGTAAATTGGCCGCTAACGAAGTTCAGCAGCAGACACAAGCATTACAACCGGCCATCAGAAGTGAAAAGCGATTTATTCAGATGATGCGAGATCGGATGCGGGTGAAGTCCGGCTTTTGGGATTTGTTGGATGATGAGACGATTGTGTGTCGTTGTGAGATGGTGACGGTGGGTAAGATTAAAACGGCCGTGCAAGAGGGCGCGCGAGATATGCGCGGAGCCAAACTTCGTACTCGCTGCGGCATGGGCGCTTGCCAGAGCCGCTATTGTGAACAAACGATTGGACAATTAATGGCACGGGAAACAGGGCAACCGCGTGAGGCAATTGGCGCTTCATCTATACGGCCGCCGCTTATTCCCGTGTCATTGAAAGATATTCTTTAAAAAAACGAGCTTGAGAGATTGGGAGATTAGACTCTCTTAATCTCTCAATCTCTATCTTTGAAGGAGTGAGAATGACAACTGTAGCCGAAGTATTAGCGCAAACGATTCGAGCCGCTGGAATTGATACTGTATTTGGTTTACCTGGCGGAGAGAATGCAGAAACATTGGACGCCATGCGCCGTGAGGGGCTGGATTTTGTTCTGGTGCGAAATGAAAGTTCGGCCGTTTTTATGGCGGATGCCACGGCACGGCTGACCGGCAAGCCCAGCGTAGCGCTGGTTACTTTGGGGCCGGGGGCAGCCAATGCCTATTGCGGTATGGCTCATGCATATCTGGATCGCGCCCCTGTTTTATTGGTGACGGCCCAATCGGACGGCCGTACCTTCGACACCTATACACATCAGGTGATTGATTTGCAGGCCAGCTTTGCACCCGTCACTAAAATGACGTGTGAACTAACCAATGTAAACACCAGACAGGTGGCTGAAGAAGCGCTGCGTTTGACGATGAACGGCCGTCCCGGCCCCGTTCATCTGGGCATCAGCACATTTATGGCCGAACAACCCGTTATTGAGAATGTTCCGGCAACAGGGAACCCACCATCATTAGTACCCGATATCGGCGATGCGATTGACGCTACGAAAGCATTTTTAGCCCAGGCTAAACGGCCGATTATCGTTTGTGGTGTGGGTCTGGAACCGGAAAAACCGTATGAGGTGATTCGCCAGTTGGCCGAGGCTGCCCAGGCTCCGGTCATCGTCACGCCTAAAGCCAAAGGAGCCATTTCCGACGATCATCCGTTATCAGTGGGCACATTTGGCTTGGGCCAAACTGATCCCCCATATGAAGTAGCAGATGAATGTGATTGTATTGTGGCGGTGGGATTTGATGTAGTGGAAATGGAGCGTTTGTGGGATCAACCGCAGCCAGTTATTTGGGTTGCACCCTGGAAAAATGAAGACCCGGTCATCGCTCACGTTGAGCATGAATTTGTGGGGCCGATGACTTCGGTGTTAGAACAGTTGGCGCAGGCTGATTTTGATCCCCATCCTAACTGGGGCGCGGCGCGGGTGGCCGCTTTCCATGAATCCCACGTCAACCCATTTTTGCCAGAACCGGCGGCGGGGCGGCTGCGGCCGCAAACTGTTTTGGATGTTTTGCGCCATCATGTTCCGCGTGAGGCGGTCGTTGCCACAGATGTGGGTGCGCACAAAATTTGCACGGGTCTCATCTGGCCGACATATTCACCCAACAGCTACCTGCTGTCCAACGGCTTGTCTTCAATGGGATTTGGGCTGCCAGAGGCAATGGCAGCAGCAAGAGTTACGGGGGAAACGGCCGTTTGCGTTACAGGCGACGGTGGCATGGCGATGGTGTTAGGCGAATTGGGGCTGCTGCGTGATTTAGATTTGCCGGTCATCGTTCTTATCATGAACGATAACGCCCTCGATTTAATCCGTTCGGCACAGCGGCGGCGCGGTAAGCCGGTGTATGGCACTGAATTTGTGAATCCAGATTTTGACAAGATTGCCCAAGCGTATGAGATTGATTTCTATCGAGTGAGTAATGAAGAGGAATGTGGGATGGCTCTGGAAACGGCCGTTGCTGCTCGAAAACCAGTTATTATTGAGGCACTTATCGATCCCATAAGTTATCCCACAACCCCTAAATAAGTTGTTAAAATCAAACAAAAAGTTGTAAAAGGAGATAAAGAAAGATGAAAAATATTCTCGTGAAAGATTGGATGGCAACAGACATTGTGACCGTTGAACCGCAGACTCGTATGTTAGACGCCCACCAACTCATGCGTGCCAATAAAATCCGGCGTGTACCCGTTGTCAGTAAAGGAAAAGTCGTGGGCATTGTCACCCGCAGCGATGTGCGTGAAGCCGAGCCATCAGACGCCACCAGCCTGAATGTTTGGGAGATTAACTATCTCCTTCACAAATTGGTCGTCCAAGATATTATGACTAACGATGTCATGACGGTGCGCCCTAATGACACGGTTAAAACGGCTGCTGCATTGATGCATGAGCTTAAAATCGGCGCCTTGCCGGTGGTGAATGAGCAAGCTGAACTGGTTGGCATCCTTACTGAGTCTGACATTTTCAGGGTTTTGATTACCTGGTTTAATGAGGAAACTGGAGAGATCTGAAAGCCGCAGTTACAGATGTAGGCTTTTACAAGATTTGTACGGGTCTTATGTGACCAACATATACGCCCGACAGTTACCTGTTGCCTAATTGGGGTCTGTGTCGTATGTGTCGGAAAATTTCCGACTGTATTGACATAACTATAATATTAGATAATGTTGACTGGATTATTGGAATTGGGGCTTGACAACCGTTACTTCCTTCCGCTTCATGCCCCTAGGCAACGAGTCCATATACCCCCTCCACTACATCAATAACTGCCTTTCACCGGGATGGTATGAACTTGCTATTTTGTATCATGTTACAAAAATGGGAGATACTCAGTTACGGTCGTTACGCAAATCAGTGGATTAATTGCTGCTATACCCTTAGCGCCAGAATCCCAAGCTTACACTGAGTCGGCCAGATTTCGAGTATAGTGAAGAGAAATCGACTCAGGAGAATGATTATGAAGGCCGACTTAGATAGATTTGTAACCCATTTGAAACGTAGACATCCCAATCGAAG
>JAAEOP010000543.1 GCA_024223125.1 Chloroflexota bacterium | reverse complement strand
GCATTCAAAAAATGGGTATAGGGGGGTGTGAAACACCTCCCTATATCCATTTTTGGGCAACTTTTTGCCGAATTGCGTAAGTCCTAATTGTGCCATTGACAATATCGTCAGCAAATTATCCAATTGCGGCAAGATATACTTCGTTGCCCAGCAAAAACAAAGCTAGTATAGTGCACAGGATCGAAAGTGCAACTTGAAGATGTTTTCTTGTCGTCAACATCGGTATTTGCCTGAATATGCCGGGGAGTAATGCAAATACAAATATAAAATTGAAGTACGTTCCCTCTACAAAAAATTTGTAAAAAGCCATTGCCAAACTCAGGAGCAGTACAGGGATCAATATCCATAACAACTCCTTTCCTTTGATTGCCGGTTCTTCATTCATTGTGTCCGCTCCATTTTTTTTGTAGATCATGCCCACTATCGCAAGCACGATACCGACACCCACACAAATTCCAACTACCACACCTATGGAAGTTTCAGTCTGGTCGTTGAATGACGAGGGTTGAACGACCGCCCAATACAGCATAGCCAATAAACCCAGTACGACCAGCACACTACCAAATCCTAAATACCGTTGTGATTTCATATTACTGTTGCTCCTTTTTCGATTATTGTAACTACTCGTCTGGCCTCAGCTGAGTAGTTACTGATTATTTGTATTTCGTTGCTAACATGAGTGCATTGTATCGTATGAGCAGGGGTGTATCTTCCCTCAAAGGGGGTATTTAGGGGGGAGTATTTCACTCTGTTGGGATGGGGGGGAGCGGTTACAGTATGTCCAGCTCTCTGGCGCGCACGGCCGCTTGGGTGCGGTTGGAGACATCTAATTTGTTGTAGATGTGTTTGATGTGAACTTTGACAGTGCTGAGTGCTATCACAAGCTCTTGAGCAATTTCTCGGTTGGTTGCGCCAACCGAGATGAGTGTCAATACCTGTATTTCGCGCTGCGTTAACGTTTCTGGCAACGGCGATTGCGCGTTGGGGCGACTGTTTCGCAGTGCAGGCAGCAGTTTGTCGCTAAACACGATCCCCTGTTTGGCCGCCTGTCGCAGCAGAGCCGCCATCGGCTCCCCTTCATTGACAAATACGCGGACATATCCACCCGGTTTTGCCATCGTTAATGCGCGTTCTAAAGTGTGCAAAGCGTCCGTTTTGTTTCCAACAGTTTGATAAGCCATCGCAGAAAGTATGCAAACCTTAAGCTCGCTGTCTACCCGCCCTTGCGCTGTCGCTTTGGCTAATAAACGAGACAAAAGTGATAATGCTTTTGCCGCCCCATCCCGCCCTTTGGCGATGGATACCTGCGCCAAT
>JAAEOP010000542.1 GCA_024223125.1 Chloroflexota bacterium | reverse complement strand
CCATCTCGTGGTTATCACAGCTCATTCACTCCAACTCCCGAAAAAATTTTCAGCGCATACGTTCATTTACGCATTTTTCACGGCATCATCCTGGCAGGCAGAACAGTAGAACACTTGAACTTTAACAATACGAAGCTTCACGGACGTGATTAGTGCAGATATTCACCCTGTCGGAGCATTCGTACATACCAGGAGGAACGTGTATGCAATATCATATCAGCAATTGGAACCATTGGGAAAAACGGTGTGCTGACGCCTTGCGGGGCAATCTGCCAGATCCGGAAGTCCTTACAAAGCTGAAGTTCCGCTATACCTGTCCGGCCAAAAAAGATGGAATCTACTTGCCGCGATGGAAATGGGACTCCGACTTTCATGCCGCAACGTACCGTCATTTCGACCCTGAAATGGCTTGGGAAGAACTCCAGGGCCTGTTTGTACACCAGGTGGCCGAGGGACCTGACGCCGGCATGCTGCCGCACATGGCGTATTTTAGCGAAAATGATGACGTGAACAGTCAAAACCTGTTTCGCCATCCCCACCGGAGCATACTCACGCAACCGGCCTTAACCGCCATCGTGGCTCTTGCGGTGCATCAAAAGTTGCCAAGGCCGGACATTCTGAAAGCCATCTACCCGAAGCTGGCTGCCTATCATGATTGGTTCGACAGACGCCGCGACCCGGATAACGACCGGCTCGCTGCCATCATCCACCCATGGGAGAGCGGTTGGGACGCATCGCAAAGATGGGATCAGATGTTGGGCATTACCAAAGATACCCCCAATCCTATGGAATTGCTGTTGCACAAACGGGTGGAGTTGGTGGGAACGCTCTTTGAGCATCACTGCGATGCAGAATCGTTGATGCACGCCGAGGACGGTTTTTATGTGGAACCTGCGGACTTTAACGCCATCCGGGCTGCGGACCTGGATGCGCTGGCCGAAATTGCCCGTGAAATTGGGAAAGAGCAAGAAGAGATTGATGCCTTTCGCACCCGCGCTGAAGGAATCAGGCAGGCTATTCAAGAGAAGATGATTACGGTGAATGGTGAAAACCGTCTGCACGTGCATGATCTGGTGGGAGCGGACGAGCAAAAAAACAGCCCGGACAGCGCCAGTAAATTTGTATTGCTGTTCGGCCAGTGCGTCAACCAGGAGCAGGCGGAATTGTTGCGAGGTGAATTGAACGGCAATGGGAGTTTTTTCAATACGCCGTATCGCATCGCCACCATGCCCACCGATAACCGTTTGTTCGATGGCCGGGAATATTGGCGGGGAAACGTTTGGCTGCCCATTAACTGGCTGATTTTCACCGGACTGCGGAGGTATCGGTTCTTCAAAGAAGCGGAGGAACTGGCCAAAAACAGCCTCGATCTTGTGGAGCGTTCCGGGTTCTGTGAATTCTTCAACCCCATTAATGGTAAACGCGGGCAAAAATTTCAAAAGCCCTGCCCCCAAAACCAGAGCTGGTCAACGATTGTGCTCGATATGCTGGCCGAGTGTAAAGAATCGTTAGGCTGATAGGATGTTATTCGGTTTCTACAAAAATCCTTGAGGAGAGAAATTCTCTCCTCAAGTTCATTTCCCTCATTTTCCCTGCATCCTCCCCACAGCAGATGCTGAAACCAAACAACCATTATCACATTACGCTATGAGAGGAGACATTATGAAATTAACTGATTTTTTAAAGAGTGCCGTGGGTTCCGGTACCCAAGCACAGACCTATTCGAAGATTGAACTATTCGCCAATCCAGGATCGCCGAGCGGATGGAGTCCGCATCGAGAAGGGATTTCACCCGTCTACAATCCGGACTTTTATACCGGCAATGGCACGGGGAAGCATCACGGACTGCAGCTTCTCGATTTCCCGTTTTTTGTGGTAGACCGGCAGGAAATCGACACGTTTAAGGCGAACCCTTCGACTCATCTGCGGCGATTTTTTTCTCCGGCAGACGATGAGGATAAGACGGCGCATTTGCGTATGATTCTCCATCCGGACGCGCTGAGACAACTGCCAATCAGGCGCCCGCCTGACGGGTTCATTCACGCCTATTTGACGGTAACCACGCGAACGGTGCTGACGACTTACGAACACGCGCCAATTTTTCTCAAGCTTGATTATCCGGGCATTATCGGCCGCTGTCCGAGAAGACTTGATCTGCCGCAACTTCACATGGGTACATTTTTTTCACAGACCTTTGATGAATGGTCGGAAGCCGGCTTCTTCTCAGAGACATTCGGCTATTTGCCGGAATCATTCGGAATATTGTGGAGGTTCGATGCTGATCAGGCTGCCGTTGGCATCATTGGGCGCGAATTTGTCCCGCGTCCAAACGTCGGCGAACGCCGTATCCGCATTCCGTTTTTTGCGCTGCCGTCGCGCGATCATACAAACCCGGACGAGCCATCGCTGCTCACGCAGATCATTCATCTGAATACCTCGGCCTCCGTGATGCCCCGCAACGTGTTTTTGCACATCACCAGATTAATTTTTGAGGCGGTTCAGTCCTTATTTGCCTGGGGACAAACTTCGAACGGAACACTCACGAAATATCGTCTGATGCACGATTGTCACGGTCAGAACCTGCTGCTTGAACTAGATGGCAAAGGCATGCCTTGCCGGATTATCTTCCGCGATTTCCAACACATGTATCCGGTCGTGTTTGACGATAGCGCCAGTGTCGACGGGCTTGTCGACCGCAATCCATTTGTCAAAATCCTTGATTTGAGGATGGAACCGGACTATGTGCCGCGCAAGCTCAGCCAGCTTATCGATCATAAATTAGGGGTCTACGTGATTCAGCGCTTGATTGACGAGTTTTGCGCTCATTTCGAATGTCGCCGAGACATGCTCATTGCTGATATCCGCAGTCAGTTCCGCACTCTACTAAGGGAACTCCATGTGCTCCTACCGAAGGACCGGTGGTACCGGCGTTCGGATGGCATGGAATACGATAAACGCGGGCGAATCCGGCTGGTGCAGGGTGAGGGCATGCCGCTATTACGAGAGTAAATAAGGCGATTGCCGGAAAAGAATATCCCGGATTACGGAGGATTTTTGGGCATCTTCGCGGCAAAGAAGATGGGCAAAAAGGCCCGGAAGATGGGATATTCTTTGACAGAAATCGCCTAAATGTCGCGATCATTTTTCTAACTCAACCAGACAAAGAAGGAGGGACATCTTATGTTTCAACCCAAAACCGATGAAGAAATGGTGGGCGATCTCATGCCCCAAAATGAAGCATCATTTGAAAAAGTACGCCGTGTGGGGAAAATGGGGCAAAAAGCCGTCAGTTTTTCACAACCCGTCTTAAATAAATGGTTATCTTCTTTCCTGCGGCATTACATTCGGTACTCGCCGTTCACTATCGGGAGAACATACTGTTGGGAAAGGTGCAGTCAGCACAACAAGTCTTTTATCACCAGGATTCAACATAAAAGTCTGATCAAAGGCTCCACAGAGGATTTGATTCAGCGTTATCTCTATTTCTTTGGGATGTGGGAGCCGAATCTCACCAGATTTGTAAGGCAGAGGCTCACTGCCGGAGATGTATTTGTGGATGTTGGCGCGAACATTGGCTATTTCTCTTTGCTGGCTTCCGGATTAGTCGGGAAGCAAGGTCGTATACTTGCCTTTGAAGCTTCGCCGACGATATACGAGTTGTTCCTGGATAATATCGTCCTCAACCAATGCTCCAATATTGTCCCTCACAATATTGCCGCAGGCGATACGATTGGAACGACGCCGGTATTTTTTTCAGGCGAGCATAATATCGGCATGACCAACACCGTGCAAGGATTGGTTGGGCAATTTGAAACCGAGGTTGCTCTTCTGCCTTTAGATACCATGATCAGCGACACGATGTGGAAGAAGGTGCGGATCGTAAAAATTGATGTAGAGGGTGCTGAATTTTCTGTGGTAAAGGGCTTACGGAAATTATTAGAGAAGAAGAGCAATCCCAATGTCGAAATTGTCGTCGAGGTTAATCCGAATCCGTTGCAGCTCCAGGGGATTGATCCTGCTGAAATCCTGGCATTTTTCCAGGAGTTTGGATTTTTCCCTTACTTTCTGAAATGCAACGCCGGTCCCGACGACTACTTATCTGGCCAAAGACAAACGCATGCGGCCATGATAACCACTGCCATAACACAGCAAACCGATGTGATCTTCTCGCGACAGCAACGCGAGTATCTCGTGCTTTAACGTTTGCTTGAATTGGTAATATAAACTTGTTGCGTAGAACTTCATGCGCCGGGCGCGGCGCCTTATGATTTGTTTTACGAACAGTCGTAAGTTGATGTTCTGTGCAACGCTTTCGCCAAGACTGATTATGGATGATCGGGTTTTATTTGAAGAGCAAAGGGGAGGTGATGTGTGCGGGATAGACAGCGGGTTTTGTCGAGAAGTCGGGTACATACTTATGAATTATAGAAGTTCAGATAATTAAGTACACAAGGCTAGAAGGAGAACGTCGAGTAAGGCGTACTTTTTTCGTGCGTTGTCGAGAAGTTCGACTGATAATGCTGTGTAATTATTTATATGAAGTTCTATACAACGCTGAGTTGGATATTCTTTGTATATTTTGTCATTCGGGACGGTTTTGTGTT
>JAAEOP010000541.1 GCA_024223125.1 Chloroflexota bacterium | reverse complement strand
GGAATCGTTTGCAAATGTCAACGGCCGGGGAAGTGACCACCTACACCCTCGATTATGCAGCCGACTTCCGCGTACTGTTCGAGCAAGGCGGGGCGTTCTCTGACACCAAGCATTACCTTTACGGCCGTGCCTGCCTGGGCGAACAGGTAGACGCCGACGATCCCCAAACCTGAATTGCGGCAACAATACTACCTATGATTGGAGTGTTGAACTTCTTGAATGAACTTACTTTTAGACGCTTACGCGCCAACATCGACAAAAACTTGTTGATAATCAAGAAAATAATGAATAATGAATAGTGAATAATTAATAATGAATTGTGAAGTGAGGATTCATTCACCATTCACAATTCATCGTTCATTATTTCTTTTTCCAGCGAAGTCTGGCAAAAGACGTAGACGCTTATTTAGAAGCTGTTCGCCAATTCCATAACTTATTTACGAACGCAGCCTTAGCGCACTTCCCGTCCGGTTAATTCTGGCAATTGGAGATATAATTCGTAATATGCATCTCCCTGCACGACCATTGGCGACCAATATTTTTGGTTGACAATTTCCCAGGCGCGGGCCAACGCTTCCCCTTCTACCCAAACGCCGGCTGCCTCCTCTAAATCCAGACCCAAAACGGCCGTATCCCATTGAGGCACGGCCGTTGTATCCAAACCATCCCAGGGCGTCACCAGAGCGGCCGTCAGGTAGCCGGCCTGGGGAACGTAAGGCTGCCCTTCGGCCCCGGCGCCAGAAGAGACCAATCCCACCAGTTCGTGAAATCTGCGCGGCGCGCCTTCGTGATATTCGCCTACGCTTTTGCTCTCGGCCAGTAGATTTACGCGCAGACTGGTAGAACTGCTGTCGTAAACCTGTGCGCTGGGTTCGTAATGATCTTTCAATTGGAAAAAACCTTTGTCGGCAAAGGTTTGCAGCAGGTCGGCCGTTTCCATTTCGCTGAGTTGACCTTGCCATACCTGGCGGCCGCCACCTTCATTGCGAGATTGCCAGATGATACGGCCGTCTCCCCACACCTGCGCTCGCGGAATTTCATTGTAATAAGCTGCTTCCGGCTGCAAACCGCCACCTGATTTGGCCTGGATAATGAGCGCCTCCGGATCATGGTCCCAGGCTAAATCAGGAGTCGGCTGCAAAAGAGTGCAACCGACCGTTAATAACAAGATGATAGCCGCAAAAAGGTTTCGCATCACGTTTCCTCCGTCATTGTCACGGCCGCGTACAACTGCAAAATCTTCAACTCGTCCCAGCCAACCTGTTCCTCCATCGCATCATAAACCGGACGCAAGAAATCAGTTCCCAATTCAGCGAAGGCGGCTAAAACCTGTCTTTGCATATCGGGGGAAAGTTGGGAAGATTGCAAAATACCGTCGGTACGTAACGGCCGTCCCGCCTGCACCCCTTTCCACAAATGCCCCAACACAGTTCCTGGTTTTATCCCCAAATCGGCCCCAATTTCGACGATTGTATGTCCTGCATTATATGCTTCAACCACTTCTGCCGTACGGCCGCGCAAACCAGTAACAATACGACGAGATGGCGAAGCAGCTGCCCCTTTCGGTTTTTCAGCCAGCCCATGTTCCTGGGTATATGCCTGAATAATGGGTAAAAAAACGTCGGCATACTTCTCTAATTTAGCCTGTCCTACACCGTACATCCGCCCAAATGTTTCCCGCGATTGAGGGAAATAGGCGGCCATCTCCACCAGCGAACGGTCGGAGAAGATGACATAAGGGGGCACATTGGCGGCGCTTGCCAGTTCGGTACGTTTAGATCGCAGCAGGCCAAACAAAACCGGATCATGGCTGATTTCTTGCTGGGGCACGGCCGCACGCACTTTTTGCACCGGCAGGACGCCCATCACCTTTTCCCCCTTAAAGACAGCATATGCCTGGGAAGTTAATTTCAAACTGCCATACTCCGCATCCTGCACCATCAACCCTAGCTGCACAAATTGGCGGGCCAAATGCTGCCACTCCTTCTTGGAAAATTCACGGCCGATGTTGTACGTTGAAAGCCGGTCGTGCCGTTTTTGTAACACTTTTTTAGATTGGGAACCGCGCAGCACATCAATGATATGGCTGACGCCAAATAGTTCGCCAGTGCGTTTGACGCAAGAGAGAAATTTTTGGGCCGGGATGGTTAAATCGGACAATTCTTCTTCTGCGGCCGTGCAATTATCACAAGTCTGGCAATTTTCCTTTTTGTACACTTCGCCAAAATACTCCAGCAACGGCCGCCGGCGGCAGACATTGGTCTCTACAAAACGGAGTATCGCCTCCAACCGCAATCTGGCTCCAACTTGCTGGCTGGGGTGGCTCTGGCGGATAAAGTAGTTGATATTACCGACATCGCCGTAGCTGAACAGGAGCAGGCAGTCGGCCGGCAGGCCATCTCGTCCAGCACGGCCGATTTGCTGGTAGTAGCTCTCTATATTTTTGGGCAGATCGTAATGCAAAATGAAGCGCACATTTGATTTGTTGATGCCCATACCAAAAGCAATGGTAGCCACCATGACGACAGATTCTTCATGGGTAAAGCGACGTTGGTTGTTTTGGCGGGTTTGTGCATCCAGGCCGGCATGGTAGGACAAAACTGACCAACCGTTAGCGGCTAAATCGGCCGTTAATGAATCCACTTGTTTACGGGTAGCACAGTAAATAATGCCCGATTGGTCTCGATACGCGTCCAGGAATTCCAGCGTTTGCCGTACCCCAGTCGTTTTCGGTTCCACGGCCAGAAAAAGATTTTGCCGGTCAAAGCTGGCAATAAATTCGGCCGCCGCGGGAATACCCAACGCGCCTTTGATATCTTGACGCACCCGCTCGGTGGCGGTGGCGGTAACGGTGAGGCAAACGGCATTGGACAGACGGCGGCGCAAATCTACCAACTGGCGGTATTCCGGCCGAAAATCGTGACCCCATTCAGAGATGCAGTGGGCTTCGTCAATCGTCAGGCAGTCTACATTACTTTGTTCCAGCAGCAGCATTGTTTCAGGGCGCATCAGGGTTTCGGGGGCAGCGTACAACAGATCAACTGCCCCGGCGCGGATTTGATTGGTGGTGTACAGGTATTGGTCGTAATTGAGGGTGCTGTTGAGGAAGACAGCCGTGACTCCTAATTCCCGTAACTGCGCCACCTGATCTTCCATCAACGAAATCAACGGCGACACAACAACGGTCAAACCGGGAAACATGAGTGCGGGCAGTTGGTAACACAACGATTTGCCGCTGCCAGTAGGCATGACGGCTAAACTGTCCCGCTTATTGAGAATGTTTTGAATGACTTCAGGCTGTAACGGCCGAAATTTATCATAGCCAAAAATTTGCTTGAGAAGTGATTGGGCGGTGGGGAGGTCGAGGGGAAGTTTTGGTTTGGGTGGCGGAGATTGGAGATTGGAGATTGGAGATTGGGATACTTCCATCTCTAATCCCCAATCTCCAATCTCCAATTTTTCAGGCAAATACCAGCCGGAAAGTTGGACGTAACAGCGCAGTTCACCGTCAGGCATTTCTTGCGGCCGCCACCAATGAGCCAGGGAGACACGCAGCAAAGTTTCGGCCGGAATTTCGGTCAACGGTTTCTGAAAGCCAACAAAGGTGAGGGTGCGGCCGCCGTCAGGTGTAGGATAACGGTAGCGAATACGCTTAGCGTCGTCGTCGCGGATGAGCGGTTTGTCCGGCTGCCAAAACATCGTGCTGTAAGCAGGGATGCCGCTGCGCTCGGCAATGTATTGCACACCCGCTTTGGTAGCCTGGGTCAACCCGTCGAAAAGCACATCTAGGCCGCCTTTCTGGGGCAGCATTTGATATTCGATGAAGTCGGCCAGGTTATCTATGGGCGGCCGTTTTTGCTTCTCATGGACGATCACATCTTCAACATGGGGTGGGGGACGATTTTCGGCCGGGGCAAATTCGGCCTCCCACACATCACCCACGTTATATTCCATGTTGAAATGGTCATTACTTTCCTGGTCGGGAGCGATGAGGCGCAGGGAACGGCCGTCAAACGTCAACGCCCCAATGCAAGCCCCGCTGCCTATTCGTGTTTTTGCGACTATGACTACTTTCATGTTTCGTATTCCGTATTCTGTATTCCGTATTCCGTGTTCCGTAATCCGTGAGCCGTATACGGAACACGGATTACGGATTACGGATTACGGCACAATATGCTCGATTGTTACGCCCAATTCTTTCCGTAATTTATTGGCGACCAGCGAGCGGTGGCAGGCGGCTGGCTCGCGTTCGACGCAGAAGAGGGCAACGGTTTGGGCGTCTGATTTCAGATCGTCTAGTAGGGATTGTGGTTCGAAGTTGGCTAAAATCTCTTCATCGTAGGCGGCGATGAAGATTTGGCCCAATGTTGTCCGTTGGCGTTTGGCTGTTTTGTTAGCTTTGTCGGCTTCTTTTTGGCGTTGACGCACGGCCGTTGTCGGGGCTAAATCTTTACGATGCAAATAACAGATCCCCAACTCGGCCAATTTTGCTTGCAGCCGCTTGCTGTTCACAAAGGCATATTTGGCGCCGCGCACACCACGCCGCTGCCGGATGTCGCAAAAGGTATCTATGTCAGCCTTTTGCAACACCTGAAAAAACATTTCTTCTGTGGCTCCATACACACCAATAGTGACAAATTTAATCATTCTCCCTCCTTATCATCCACGTACCGTTTACGGGAAGTGTACTGGAAGAAATCGTCGAACAGGCTGGGCTGTCCTTTGCTCAAACGCAAGACCACATCTTCTTGGGTGATGATCTGGTCGCTTTCATCAATGTGCGCCACGATGATACCTTCGGCCGCCAACGTCTTGCCAATGAGTTTGCTGCGGTGGCACATTTCCGGTTTACCCTCGCTGCACATCAACGCTACGCGCAACCCTTGCTTATGTGCCTTTTGCAAACGGCCGATTCCCGCCACATAAAACGACTTTTGCCCCACCTTCTCATAATCCACTTTGCCATCGCTGTAGCAGCTCAAATCATCTGGTTGGCCGCCCAGTGTATCTCCCATGAACAAATAGCGGATGTTGTTTTGCTGGAGATGGTTTTCTAATGTCTGTTTGGAGAAGTCTGGTTTGTAACGAGAATATGGTTTGGAGCGCACATCAATCAGGTAGGTGATTTCATACGTTTTAAGGGCAATGATAAACGCATCTATTTCTCGTGCGCCGTAACCGATGGTGAAAATAGGCAGCGAGGTCATGGGGGAATTGTAACGCAAACTGTTTGTTTGCGCCGAACAAACTGACAGTTTGTTTTGTATGTTGAAGTAAATGAAACTTTTCAAAAATGAGAAATCGTGGGGACCAATGAAGCGCCAGACACTTACGCTCCATAAAATGTTGCTATACTCTTTCATGAGTTCTTATACCATTCAAACAAAGAGTGTGTTATACTCCTGCCCGTTATCCCCAAAAGGATTCCAACTTTAGCAATATTTAGTTTTGACACTTCCAAAGAAAGGGATGCCCCGCCCAAATTAGTCGGGCATTTTTTGTGGCAGCAGAACGACTCTACTTGTGTACAAGGGTCACCTGTTGACCGGGAACTGTGGGCGCAAACCGTGAGGATTGCGCTCTGGACATTTCAAAACACAAGTGGAGACAAAATGACAACTGAATTTACCCTCTTAAACCTGCATCCGCAGTTATTGCAGGCTGTATCCGACCTGGGCTTCACCAGCCCCACTCCCATTCAAACAGCTATTATTCCCATGATGTTGACCGGACAAGATGTGATGGGTCAGGCGCAAACTGGAACCGGTAAAACGGCCGCTTTCAGCCTACCCATCTTGCACAACATTACGCCTGGTTTGGGTCAGGTGCAGGGGTTAATTGTTACCCCCACCCGCGAGCTGGCCTTACAGGTAGCGCGGGCAATTGAAGATTACGGCCGTCACCTGAATAGTAATGTTTTAGCAATTTATGGTGGGCAGCCTTACGGCCGTCAAAAATATCAGCTTCGTAAAGGGGTAGATATTGTGGTGGGAACTCCCGGCCGTCTGCTCGATCTGATCAAGCAAAAAACCCTCGATCTCACCCAAATTCAAACTGTCGTGCTGGATGAAGCGGATGAAATGCTCAGTATGGGATTCATTGAAGATATTGAAGCCATTCTAGATCAAACCCCAACCAGCCGCCAGACAGCCCTGTTTTCAGCCACCCTGCCCAGAGAAATTCGTCGTCTGGCCAATAAATATTTACGCGACCCTCAATCCGTCACCATTCAACATAAGCAATTGACCGTAGCCGCCATTGAGCAGCGATACTATATGGTCAATGAGTGGGACAAATTGGCCGCGCTCACCCGCCTTTTTGAAGTGGAACCGATTAGCAGCGCCCTCATCTTTGCCCGCACCCGCGTAGGAACCAGTGAACTGGCTAATGAACTTACCGTGCGTGGTTTCCCGGCCGAAGCGCTAAATGGCGACATGGGTCAGGATGCTCGCGAGCAGGTTCTCAATCGCTTCCGGCGCAAGCAGATTAAGGTGTTGGTAGGTACAGATGTGGCTGCTCGTGGTCTGGATATTGATGATATTTCCCACGTCTTTAACTATGACCTGCCCACCGACCCGGAAGTCTATGTGCATCGCATTGGGCGCACAGGTCGGGCCGGTAAAACGGGTATCGCTATTTCGCTGGCAACTCCCAAAGAAAAATTTCGCCTGCGTAAAATTGAACGATACAGTCGGCAAACAATCACCCCGATGACTTTACCCACACTTGATGATATTAAAGCTTACCGGGAAACGCAGCTTGTGGAGCGGATGATGGTCTGGCTGCGACGCGGCCGTTGTGCCCGTGAACGTGAAATTGTGGAGACATTAGCAACCGAGGGGTATGATCCG
>JAAEOP010000540.1 GCA_024223125.1 Chloroflexota bacterium | reverse complement strand
GCCCGTAAAAATGTTTCTTGCACCACATCTTCTGCTGCCTCGGTTTGTTGCAGCATTGCCCAACCCAAACGGTAGATGGTGTGGGCATGACGTGTGTACAGCTCTTCAAAGGCATCAGTATCGCCACGCTGCCAGCGCCGGATGAGAGATTGTTCAGTCACGTCCTTCTCGGAAATGTTTTTGTTTTGCATAATGTTATACGCCGCTATTTATAAATCCTTTACGATGGTATCTGGGACATCTACAATGGTATCACGTTTTTCTTGGAGAAACGTGAGCCTCAGGCGTTTCAAATCCTACGCAAAACCTACGATTAGACCAACGGCTTCAAATGTGTTGGTTATTATACCCAAAAATAGAAGTTTTCTACGTTTTGCGAATATAATAAGGTGTGATATTGTTGTCAATTGCGTACCTATCGGGCTTTATTTGGAAAAATTTGGCAGAAAGGCATCCATTTTTATGACCAATCGCATCTTATCTCCTCTTATCTTCTCGCTTCCTTTACTGATTTTGGCCGCCCTACTTGTACCGTATCCAACCCGGGCCAACGAGCCATCAGCATCTTTCTCGGTTCATACCAACTTGATTTCGTCTACCCATGTTCTTTCTCCTACTGCCTTAGCGGATGAAGCTGTGCCTCCTACTTACATAAAAGGCTTATATATGACCTACAGCGCCGTAGGGCATGAAGGTCTGCGTACCAACGCCCTTAATTTGATTGATACTACGGAACTCAACGCGCTGGTTATTGATATTAAAGGCGATAAGGGGTTACTGACCTATAAAAGCGATGTCATCACGGCCACGGCTATTGGGGCCAACAACGCCCCCACCATTAGAGATTGGCGAGTCTTTATGCAAGGCCTCAAAGAACGCAACATCTACACCATCGCCCGGATAGTGGTGTTTAAAGATAACTTTATGGGACGTGCTCACCCGGAGTGGGCGGTAAAAACCGCAAGCGGCGAACTCTGGTTTGACCGCGAAGAGTTACCCTGGCTGGAAGCTTTTCACGAAGAAGTTTGGGATTATAATGTTGCCCTGGCCGTTGAAGCTGCCCAACGTGGTTTTGATGAAATCCAGTTCGACTACGTGCGCTTTCCCACCGACGGCCGGCTCAGCAACATTGTCTACTCGCGCCCCATTGATGATCCGGAGGTTCGGAAGGCTGCCATTAACGGTTTTTTGGCCAAAGCCCATCAAGCGCTAGAGCCATTTGATACCAAACTGGCCGTCGACGTGTTTGGTTATACCACCTGGCACAAGGGTGATTTTAGAATTGGACAAGATGTGGCCGCAATGGCTGCTTATCTGGATGTTATTTCGCCTATGACCTACCCCTCAACATATGACCACGGCCTGCCCGGCATGCCCGAATATGATGATAATACGGTAGCTTATCCTTATGAGGTGGTTTACGAAAGTTTGATCCGAGGGTTATCCAGGGTTAAGGCCACAAACCCCGATCTTATCATGCGCCCGTGGATTCAGGATTTTCCCGATTATGGTTTCGACCGGCGCACCTACACCCCTGATGAGATCCGGGAGCAAATGTTTGCTGCCTATGATGCGGGTGGCGGCGGCTGGATGTTGTGGGATCCCCGGGTTAGATACACGTCG
>JAAEOP010000539.1 GCA_024223125.1 Chloroflexota bacterium | reverse complement strand
TGTGTCGTTTGCTGACGTTGGATGTAAAAACCCCGCCAGGGCGGACCGTAGCGGGGCTGGGAATTGGTGCCTCCATGTGCTGGGACCTGGGAGGCTACAGGTGAAAAGCTGCTATTCCAACAAAAAAATGAACTAGCTGCGGGGCATTTTACCCATATCGATTTATGCTGACCCAGCCGCATTTACAAAAATACTTGAGCATCCATGCTGACGTCCCTTTCCAATGGAACATCCTTGTAAATCCTGTCTGTTGTTTATATTACTCGGGGGATTGTTACAGGAATATTTAGGTGGCCGTAAAAATTCCTGACACTAAAAACCCCGCCGAAGCGGGGCTGAAGTTGGTGGAATTCTTTGCCAGCTTAGTCCGTTGGCCAACTCCAGGCCCTCAATGAAGTCTTGCCCAATGACCGCTTTAAACGCATTGCAGGCATTGGCTGAGGGAGTGGGAATGCCTGGAATCGACACTCTGCGGTCCCTTCTCTAGGAGCCTGTCCGAGAATAGAGAACCTACTGCGGAAAAGCTGGATTTGGCCAGATTTCCCGATAATTTTCGTTAAATATGCCCAATATTCGCCTCAAATGATCGAAAAACCTGAATC
>JAAEOP010000538.1 GCA_024223125.1 Chloroflexota bacterium | reverse complement strand
ATTCAAATTAATTTGATTTCCGTTTGTCATGTTATGCTTAACTGGTCACGGTCACTAAACATCCGGTTATGGCGTTCTATCCTGTTAATTGGCGCTCCATTCATCACCGTTATAGCCCTACGCATTTTCCTCATTCCCGTCGAGCGAATGCCCTTTGATTCAGATGAGGCCATTTTTTTGCTTATGGCCCGCCACATACTCGACGGTGAGCGCCCGCTCTTTTTCTACGGCGAGGCGTACGGCGGCAGTACCGATTCCTATTTCACCGCCTTGTTTTACTATTTGTTTGACGATTCCATTACGGCCGCTCGTCTGGTTCAAAGCCTGGAATACCTGATAGGCATGCTGTTTACCTATCTGCTGGCCCGCAGGCTGCTCCCAAACTCGCGATTTGGCCCCCTGGCGGTATTGTGGCTTATGGCTCTACCCCCATTATTGATGACCACCTGGACCACCCCCGCTGTCCTCTACGCCGTTGTTATTTGCTTGGGCAGCATCATCTCTTACCTGGGTTATCGCTTGTTGTGGGAGGATGCTGACCGGTTATGGCGTTGGCTTGTCTTTGGGGCAATTTGCGGCTTGGCCTTCTGGACATTTGGCATATTGGTGGTTTATATGATGCCGGTATTTCTCCTCTTTTTGTGGAAATTCAAATGGCGACGT
>JAAEOP010000537.1 GCA_024223125.1 Chloroflexota bacterium | reverse complement strand
TTGGAAAAGTTGGCCGCAGAGTACAACGGCCGTTTCCTCTTAGCCAAACTCAACAGCGATCACAACCAGCAAGTCTCGATGCAGTATGGCATTCGGGGAATTCCAGCGGTGAAGGCGTTTGTCAACGGCCGTGTTATAGATGAATTTGTCGGCGCCCAGCCAGAACCGATGGTACGCCAGTTTATTGAACGGGTATTGGCGCAACAGACACCGGTGCCGCAGCCAACGGCCGTGCCCCAAACCCCAGCAGCCCGTCTACAAAAAGCAAAAGACCTCATTCGCCAGGGAAATGGTTGTGAAGCGGTGCGTGTTTTAAGCAATGACCGCAATACAGAAGCTGGTCAGTTACGGCCGTTGGCCCAATTCCTGTGCGACGGCGGACAGGGAAACGACGCCCAAATTCAAAACCTGATTAAACGACGGGAATATGCGGGGGCTATGTACTCTTTGATGGTGGCAATGAATGAGGGGGGGAACGGCCGTTATTCGGCCGTCATGCAAGGACTATTTACCCTTTTAGGCGACAATGATCCCACCGTCAAAGCTTACAAGCAGCAATTGGTATCGAGATAATGGTGGGTGATCAGGTAATTGAATAATTGGGTAACTTACGCAGTTACCCAATTACCTGATCATATAAGCGGGGGCGGCTTGAGACCCTGCGGGGGCAAACAGACTGGGGTCAATCCTGCCCTGACCGGGGGTGTAGGCAAAATAATGGCTCAAGCTGTAATCTCGCGCGGGCTGAATGAGCAGTTGGGCTTTATCGGCAATGCCGCCAAATTCGCCGCCCAGATACCAGATGGCGGCTCCTTTTACCTGGGGATAAGCGGCGTATAATTCGGCCGCCCAGGCAATATCGGACAGCGCTGGAGATGGAGCCGGCACAGTGTCGGCCTGCCAACCCCATTCTGTTATGAACACGGTCGGCCGGAGAATATTGTATGCGTCACACACCTCAAACAGGAGTTGGAAACGGCCGACAAGATATGGATACCAACGGCCGATGTCGTTCTCGTCAAAACTGTATTCATGCAGCGTCACAGCCAAACGATCTGGGTGACGGGAGGCCAGTCGCAAATAATCTAGCATCGCCGGAAATTCCCAATGCTCAGGTTCTGGCTCGCCCGAAGACCAGCCAAACCCGGCCCAACGATACCCATCCGCCAGCGCCAACTGCGCCGTTTCCAATGCAAACTGCCCCAACCATTCCGAGCGATTTTTATCTACTTCATTGATTGTTTCAATCCAGACCACACTGGGGTTTAATTCTGGCGGCCAGGCGGCTTTGTGTAAAGCCCAATGCTGCTGGGCGGCCGTCTTGGGCGGCAAATTGTAATTAGGCACATCATATTGTGCCCCGGTACGGCGAAAGATGAGTGTGTGGGGGACGCCACTTTGGGCACGGAGTTGTTGGGCATCAAAGAGGGGTTCGGCATTGTCGGCGCTTTTTAGGAAGATGGGCACACCGGCCGCGTCCAGCGTGTTCATCCAATCATCCAACCCGGTGATATTGCCGCCGACGCCGGTGTGGAAACCAATCTTGTTGAAGGAGAGGTCCAATCCTTGCTGGTGTAAATTTTGCTGCACGGCCGTAAAATCAATCGGCGGTGTTCCTGTCATCGGAATGGGCGGGGGTAAGGGGTATGGCGATGGCGGTTCCATCACAATGGGAATATACAGTGTTATAGATTGGGTTGTTGTAATTTCTGGCGCGGGTGTGACTGTGTTGAGGCTAGAATCGGCTGTGCCCACCTCTGCTTGTGCATCTGGTGCGGCCGTTACCAACACCATCAACAACCCCATCAACAAACAGAGACTCCCTAAAAGTGCATAAGTTACTTTCATAAGGCGGGGATCATAACGTGGTAAGGGGCAAGTCTGCAAGTGGCAAGTTTGCAAATGCAGAACCAGTCAGTTGACAACCCTCTTCAATCTACGTAGGCTTGAAGAGGGTTGAAGGTAGACGTTCCAGCCGATGTGGTACGCCTGGACCGGCAAGCGGTTTCGCTGGCTCCCAAAGAGTTTGCCTTGTTAACCTTCCTGTATGAACGGCCGACGACACAGCGGCGACAATGAATGATGGCTGGACGGCACAATTAGAAGCTTTGAAAGCGCAAGAGTCGAAAGTTGGGGGTTGGTCATCGTTTCAGCCCACCTTGACTGTCATTCCCGCGAAGGTGAGAATCCACTCCTCAAAGAAGATGGATTCCTGCCTTTGCAGGAATGACAATGGCCGAAACGATGACTATCCCCGAAAGTTGCTGTTCCGGAGGAAAAGGATACGGCCGTGCCCCTTGTTCCCCTCAATCAATATAAGCCTGTCCACGACCAGAATGTAGCTGTGTCTATCTTCAACGCTTTCGGCCTTGTCCTTGTAGGCAACTTGCAAACTTGCAAACTTCTACACGTGCATACTTAAATATTATGGTTTAACGGCATAGATGATTTCCGACGGAAATGTCATCTGACTGTAAAACTCGCGATTGATCTGGGTGAATCCGGCAGCCTGTACATAGTCTCGCAAGGCCACGCCCCGGCAGCCACCCATCCAGGAAGGCTGGAAACGGTAAATTCTGTCCCATATCTGATTGTGCCAATGTTCACCCTGCGCCATGTTCAACAAAACCAGACGGCCGTCCGGCCGCAAAACCCGTTTGAATTCTTGTACAACCTGTATAAAGTCGGCTTCGGGCAGCAGGTCAAACATATAGTTATTGATGAGGAGATCGAAACAGCCGTCAGAAAAATCAAGATGATAAGCATCCCCGACACGCAAACGATAGTTCGTTGTGCCCACGGATTCTGCTTTTTCATGTGCTTTGGCCAACATTGCTTCTGTCAGATCAACCCCTTCATTGACGCCGTTGGGGTTTCGGGCCAGGATATGTTGGAAATTCAGTCCTGTGCCCACAGCCACTTCTAGCACAGCTTCGCCATCTTGAATGTTGGCAACTTCAATGCAGCGGGCTTGCGCTTTCGATTCAGTCAACCGTCCCCAAATATCATAGACGCCGGCTTTGCTTTTATACACGGCCGCTACTTCATCCTTATGCAGTTTGGCCGGTAACACAGTTGTTGTTTGGCTCATGATGCACCTATGAGGTTGGTTTAACGGCCGTAATCCGCCCACTAAAAATACGCGCCTGACCTTTGCCACGCGGCAAACCGGCCAACTTCACCTGCGGATTTGCTTTATCCACAATCGAAATTTGGGAAAATCCGGCGGCTTGCATCCAGGCCACATAATCGGCCACATCTTCAGCGCCGGTAATGCAGCCGGCCCATTTAGACATATCAGCCCGCTCTTCCGGCGTAAATTGACCCTGCGTTACCATATCAGACACAGCCAGTTTGCCGCCTGGTTTGAGAACCCGAAAGGCATCGCGGAAAACGGCCGTTTTGTCTGGGCTAAGGTTAATGACGCAGTTAGAGATAATGACATCTACAATGTCATCATCTACCGGCAACGCCTCAATTTGCCCTTGACGAAATTCCACATTGGTCGCGCCCATCTTTTCTTTGTTGCGATTGGCTTTTGCCAGCATAGACTCCGTCATATCTACGCCGATGACATAACCCGATTCACCCACGCGCTGGGCGGCCAAAAAACAATCAATGCCGCCGCCGGAACCCAGATCGAGGACAGTCTGCCCCGGCAGCAGTTCAGCAATAGCGATGGGGTCGCCGCAGCCTAAAGACATGCCGGTTACATCCTGAGGCAAATTACTCACATCTACATCGTAAAACTCTGTGCCACAGTAACCATCGCTGACCGTATCGCCACAGCAGCCACCGCTTTGTTCAGGCAGCACGTCTACTTTGAATTCGTCAGCCAAACGGCCGTAACGTTCCTTTACTTCTTCATGAATTTTGTGGGGGGATAATGTTGTTGTCATTTTTCATTCTCCATATTGATATATTTATAATTGTCTATATGTTAATTAAAAAAAGAGACTGATTATTCATTGATCAACGGCCGCCGCTAGCAAGTTGCCACCAATCGCTTAATTCTTAATCTCCAATTTCGCTTCAGGGGCAAAAATTTGCAAGATATTGCCGCAGCAAACAGCCACTGCGTTTTGATCAAGTGAGTAGTAAATTTGTTTGCCGTCCCGTTGGGCATGCACCAACCCGGCGTCACGCAAGACGCTGAGATGGTGAGAAACAGTTGGCTGGGAAACATTGCCCAATTGGGACACCACATCATTCACGCACAACCATTGGCAGCACAATAGTTGCATAATTTTCTGCCGGGTCTCATCGGCAATTGCTTTGCCAAAAGTAACTGAGTTCGTCATTGCAATCCTATCATATAGAAGTTTGTCTATACGTTGGCTATTATAATGACCATTGGCTATCTGTCAAGTTCTCTTTATCAGCCGCAGAAAAATGATGTTGACGATTAAAAACGAGCATGATACTATGCCAACATTATGAGTGAAAATATTTTCGGTTATTATTATGGGTATAACAAAACAGTAATGCCGCAGGCGCGTGAGTCTGTTGCCGCCCAATGACCGGCAGCACAAACCACACGAAACGACTAAGACGCGGCGAAAACCGCGTCTTTTTTTTGCAGATTAGAGATTTCTCAATCTCAATGAAGTGAAGGAGAAGCATTTATGTCAATTAACGCATTTGAGGAACTTAAATGGCGCGGCTTTGTTTACGACAATACCGAAAGCGTACCCGACGTTCTTACTAAAGAAAAGATAACCATCTATAACGGATTTGATCCCACTGGCGACAGTTTACACATTGGTCATCTGGTACCAATGATGGCCCTGGCCCGGTTGCAGCGCTTTGGCCATACACCAATTGCTCTAGCTGGAGGGGGCACAGGGATGGTGGGGGATCCCAGCGGCCGTTCAGATGAACGCAACTTGCTGACGTTGGATGAGGTCAATGCCAATCTAATCAAGATTCAGACACAGCTGGCCGGCGTTCTGGATTTTGAGGTAAAAAGTAACCCGGCCCGTATTGTAAACAATGCTGATTGGTTGTCGAAACTAAACCTGCTTGATTTTTTACGGGAGACGGGCAAACATTTCACTGTCAATTACATGCTGGCTAAGGATTCAGTGAAATCACGTCTGGTACGTGAAGATGGTATTTCCTACACTGAATTTAGCTACATGCTGCTGCAAGCGTATGATTTTAAGCATTTGTTTGAAACTCAAAATTGTGTTATGCAGATGGGTGGCAGCGATCAATGGGGTAACATTGTGGCCGGGGTGGAACTGATTCGCAAGGTTCACGGCACAAAAGCTCATGCCCTAGTTTTTCCACTTATTACGAAGGCGGATGGGGGCAAGTTCGGTAAAACATCGGCCGGAACAAATGCCTGGTTGTCGGCCGAACGTACCTCACCATACCGTTTTTACCAGTTCTGGTATAACACCGATGATGCCGATGTGATTAACTATCTAAAATTCTTTACCTGGTTGACGCAGGGTGAAATTGTAGAGATGGCAGATAATTTGTTTGATCGGCCAGAAAAACGAGAGGCACAACGCTGTCTGGCGCAAGAAGTCACGCGGATGGTGCATGGGGCAACGGCCGTGTCTACCGCCGAGAAAGCAGCTCAGGTCCTCTTCGGCGGAGATTTGGATGGGCTGGCTGCCAGCGACATCAGTGACATCTTTGCCGATGTACCTTCCAGCAAAGTGGCAAAAACGGCGCTAGACGGTGATGGGGCAACAGTTATAGATTTGTTGGTTAGCAGCAAGCTGGCAACTTCCAAAGGGGATGCTCGGCGTTCCATCAAGGGTGGTGGTATTTATGTCAACAATCGACGAGTTGAAGATTTGGGTCAGATGGTTACAACGTCGCAAAGCATTGAAGGACAGTTCCTCGTTCTGCGTAAAGGGCGCAAGAAGTATCATCTGGTTCAGATTCTTTCTTAAGTGTACGTTCGTAAATTGGCAAGATTGAACCAACCTACCTGTTCTAAAGGAACGAATGGATGAACGGCCGTTCCCCTCAACACCATCTTGAGCGATTATTTGGGGCAGTAGGTCGCCATAAAAGGGGGAGAGCCTCGGAGGAGGGGGGTTCCGAGGCTCTTAAAAAAAGGAGAAAAAGTTGTGTGTCCTTGCGTGCTTATAAGTATACATACGGTCGGCCGTTTGTGAATGGGACTTTTCTGCTAGGACAAATGGGGGAGTAAGTTTTTGAACGGGGGTAGACCGGTGAGGTTGGCGCCCAAAGGTCGCTTGAAATCTCGCAGGTTTTTAATTTATAGTTTACATAACGTGCTTTAGTACAAGGTTTACAAGTTATTTACGAAACAATTCCCGCACAATAATATTGCGTTGAATTTGGCTAGTGCCTTCATAAATCTGGAAGATTTTGGCGTCGCGCATCAACTTCTCTACCGGATACTCAGACATGTAGCCGTACCCGCCAAACACCTGCACCGCGTTGGTACTGATTTTCATGGCTGTATCGGCCGCAAACGCTTTGGCATAGGCAGCCAGAGCCGTGTTGCTAACCCCAGCGTCAACTGCCCAGGCGCACTTCCAAACCAGCAGCCGGGCCGCTTCTACCTCAATCGCCATATCGGCAATCATATGGCCAATGACCTGATGTTTGTAAAGGGGTTGGCCCCAGGTGGTGCGCTCTTTGGCATATTTCACAGACTCATCTAAAGCGCGTTGGGCCACACCGATGGAGCCAGCGGCCGTACCCGGACGACTGCGGTCAAACACTTTCATGGCAATCATAAAACCGTCACCCTCTTTACCCAATAGGTGCGAAGCGGGAACCTTTACATCTTCAAAGATAACTTCGGCCGTGTCAGAAGCGTGTTGTCCCATTTTATCAAAGGGTTGACCTACACTAACCCCGCCCCAGTTGCGGTCTACAATAAAGCAGCTCATGCCATTGTAACGAGTGTCCGGGTCTGTATAAGCAAAGACGGTGTAAAAGTCAGCTACGGTAGCCCCGGTAATAAACATTTTGTTGCCGTTGAGAATGTAATGATCCCCTTCTTTGCGGGCTGTGGTTTTGATACTGGCTACATCTGAACCGGCTTCTGGTTCTGTAGCACAGTAACCGGCCATAGCGCCATCCGCCATACGGCCGCCATACCCCTTCTTCTGTTCTTCATTTCCAGCCACAAGGATGGGCAGAATAGCCAGCCCATTAACGGCGATAGCGGTACTTATGCCGCTGCAACCCCAGGCCAGTTCTTCTTGCACCAATATTTCTTCAAACAAGGTTAAACCCATGCCGCCATATTCCATGGGGATGTTCATCGACGAAAAACCCATCTCCTGCGCTTTCTTAACCACAGGCCAGGGATAATCATGGCTTTTGTCGTAATGTTCGGCTTTAGGGGCGATCTCTTTGCGGGCAAAATCACGGGCAAGCATCTGGATTTCTTTTTGCTCGTCTGTGAGGGAAAAATTGACTGTGTTGTCTGTATTCATTGTGTTCTCTCCTATTGTAAATAGTGGTTAGTGGATGGTGTTTAGTGGCTTGTAACCAGCTACCAGCAATATTTTCTATACTTCTTCATCGGGTAAGGTAGTGGCTGCCTTTTCCGGGGATGGATGGGGGGCTGACGTATCTGGTTCTGAGGTCGCTGGCGCCAGGTCTGTTGTCTCTGCTTTGGTCAGGTCTAAGGTGATGATGCCGTCTTGACTGCCGGTGTCAATGAGGGCGGCGCGGGCAATGGCTCCTTTTTCAGCGATGGGGCCTTCTACAAAAACTTTGGACAGCGCCAGTCCGACCAAATCCCCTTCTTCCGCAATGATGACATCGCCGACGGCGGCCACTTTGGTGCCATTGGGCGTATCTACTTCACGGCCGCGCAGCTTACTCAGACGTACCCAATTGGCGCTTTCTTCTACGGCCGTTTCTTCCACAACAACATCCGCATTTTTTACCAAGATGGCGTCAATGCCAAAAAGAACAACGCTGGGGCGGGGGATGAGAAAGGATTTACGACGTAGGACGCCTTCCTGCCCGGTATAAATACCGGTGATTTGGATGAGATCATTGTCTAAATAAATATCTTTGACGACGCCGAGTGAACGGCCGTCACCAATACTGTAAATGGGTTTGTTGACCAAGTCTTTTCCAAGTCGCATTTTCTTATCCCCTCTTGCATACTACAAATAAGTGATCGAATATTAACTACCTATGACGCAATCCGTCTATAGAAAATTATAGACTGTGTTTGGCAGAGGGCAAGCAAAATGTGAATCAGGTGATTGATTAACGGCCGCCCTTCCCCTACAATATGTGCCATCCTAATTTTATGTTGAGGTGAGCCATGCGAATTGCCTTAATTTCTGATATTCACGGTCATGCGATTGCGTTAACGGCTGTGCTGCATGACATTCAAACCCAGGCCATTGACCAGATCATCTGTCTTGGAGATGTGGCTACCATTGGCGTTCAACCCCAGGAATCGGCAGCCAAACTCAAAGCCTTAAACTGCATCTGCTTGATGGGCAACCACGACGCCGCTTTGCTGCAACCAGATAAAGCCTTAGATTACCAGATCGCCCCTGAACTGCTGCCCGACCTGCAATGGTGCGCGAATAAACTGACAGCCGACGATACTAATTTCCTGCGCTCATTTCTCCATTTAACAAAAGTAACATTGGGCGCCAACGACTCTATGTTATGCTTTCATGCTTCCCCCCAGGCCAATACCGATTTAATTGTGGACACGACACCTGTTACGGAACTCAATCATTATTTCGATGGACATACGGCCGCTATCATGGCTGGCGGACATTCCCATGTACAAATGCTGCGGCAGGTCAACGGGACATGGATTATCAATCCCGGCAGCGTGGGTAATTCTTTTCGATCCGTCTATACGCCTGGCTCCACGCCAACGTTAAATCCGTGGGCCGAATACGGCATTGTAGAGTGGCAAGAGGGCGCTGTCAGTGTGGAAATGCGGCGTGTTTATTTTGATCTAAAGGAAACCCGGCAAGCGATTCGGCAAAGTGACATCCCCAATATGGATTGGTGGCTGGAGCAGTATAAAGTGTAATCTGTAACCTGTAAGATGGCCGGTCTTTACCACAATCTATTAAGATGAGCCTGGAGGAGAGATGAAAACATTAAATCATTTGTTTGAGAAAAATCGCCAATGGGCAAATGACGTCAAAAAGGAAAGCCCCCAATTTTTTACAGAATTGAGCAAGCAACAAAAACCACATTGCTTTTGGATAGGCTGCTGTGACAGCCGTGTACCGGCCAACCAAATCATCGGCTCGATGCCGGGCGACGTGTTTGTACATCGCAATATTGCCAATATTGTGAACAGTTCCGATATGAACTGTATGTCGGCGCTGCAATATGCGGTGGATGTGTTGCAAGTGGAACATGTTATTTTGTGCGGGCATTATGGTTGCGGTGGGGTGAAAGCGGCCGTTCAAGGTGAAGGACATGATCTCATTGATTACTGGATTTGGGATGTGAAGCGAGTGTTCATACGCTATGAAGATTTGTTGTCCCAACTGTCGCCAGACCAGGGAGCCTTGATGATGTGCGAATTGAATGTGATTGAGCAAGTATATAAACTAGGCCGTACAAAAGTTGTGCGCGAAGCGTGGGGGCGAGGACAATCCCTCAATATTCATGGCTGGGTTTATGGTCTGGATAATGGCCTGTTGCAGGAAGTGGTTACGAATATTACCCAATTAGCTGATGTGAAAAGATTGTATAAGGTCGCCGTTACGGCCGTGACCCAAAAATATCTGCCAGCAATAACGAAGCAAGGCTGACCTGTATTCTTCAATCCCGAAGCAATACCATTAATGGTTAAGAAAATAGCGTGCAGCATCTTTTGGCCGGTGGATCTGTCTGGCTCCGGCAGATGGCGCAGCCTGCTGCCAGCAGTTTACCCACTGTGGTATACTGTTTTCAAGCTGGTTTTGCGAACACCAGTAAATATTTTTGCAATGAGCATGACCCGTCATAATGAGCGTAAACTGTTAGCTTGCGTGTTGTATTAACAATTCGACCTACTAAAGGAGGAAAATCACCATGATGGCATTCCTGGAAAAATATCTTTCGTTCATAGCATTTGTCATCGCCATTGTCCTGATCATCTCTTTCGGCCTGTGGGGTAGCTTGGACCTCAACATACGCTGGTTGCTTATTATGGGCGTCATCATCCTCTTCTTTGCCTTTATAGGTAGAGAAAAAACCGCTAGAGAATATACCGATAGTAAAGGAGAAAAGAAAAAAACATTTGGCCGATTTGACGGCGTCTGGATTGATCCCCGCAACAAAATCAGCCTGTCTCGCTTTCAGATCATCCTTTGGACCGTTGTGGCCCTTTCAGCCTGGGCAACCCTTGTTCTCCACCGCACAATTCCCATCCTGGAAAGTAATATGAAAGAACTGACCGAACCTATAGCTGCTTCTTTAGTTGTGCTACTCGAAGAAGGCGGGGTAGAGATAGATGAAGATGATGCCCTCTCTCTCATTGAGCTTCTATCTGAAGGCGAAGAAGATCTGTTAGACATTGATTACGAAGCCCTGAACGTCAGCTTTCCGCAAGAACTCATCCTGGCTCTCGGTATCAGTACCGCCTCCCTGGCGGGGTCTGCCATCATTAAAACAAACAAATCCCGCACAGAAACTGGTAGCTCGCTTGAAATATTTCGCACCGATCTAAAAAAAGCAAAGGACAGGCTGAAAGCAGCGCAGAAAGATGAGAGCGATCTGGAAGCACGAATGAGTGATGTCACCGGGAGAAGAGATGGTTACATTAAAACAAAAACCACAGCTAACCCCGATTATGATCCTGCTAAAGATCCGCGGGTTGAAGATTACAATTCAAAGCTAGAGAACCTTCAAACTGAGGCGGCTTCAGCCTCAGCAGCAGTCTCGACCTCTCAAAATGAGGTGAACGAACTAGAAACGGTTGAAAAAGACAAAGCTGGTCTTATTCATATCAATGAAAGCGTTGAAGATGCCCGCTGGAGCGACATATTAAGCGGCGAATTAATCAGCAATTATCAACTAACCGACATTGCTAAGGTGCAGATGTTTTTTTTCACAATCATCATTGTGTTTACCTATGCGACGCTCATTTGGGCACAAATGAGTTCGAATGAAGCTTCAAGAGCTTTATGGATTTTGCCATCGGTCAGTTTACCCACTTTTTCAGAAAGCCTTGTCGTTCTATTAGGTTTATCTCATGGCGGCTATCTGGCTGTAAAGAGTACCAGTTGATGCTATAATTCTGAGCAAATACTTTTATAGAGGTTTTTTCTTCTGCTCGGTACAATAAATCAGAATAATTAATTAAGGAAGAATCCCATGGAAGGATACAAAATTGGAAAAATCCAAATGTCGCACACAAAACATGATACGGGTGCCTATGTAACCGCGTTGGATGCGTCAGCCACAGAACAACAAGCCTTTGCCTCACCTCGCGTTATTGACTTATTAAAGACTCTATTAAAGGCTAATAGTCTGGAATTGAGAGACGGGCAGATTGTCCAGTTCAAAGTATACGCCGATGACGAGCTTTTAGTAGAAGAGCTCATGCCCTTAGATAAAGGTTATTGACCCTGTTCATAAGATTGTCAGGCGGAATCACCCTGTGTTTTTCAATCCTGAAGCAATACCGTTGATCGTCAGGAAGATAACCTGGAGGGTTTTTTGGCCGGTGGGGTTTTCTTGTTCTGGTAAGTGACGAAGTTTACGCAGTAGGTTGATCTGGATGAAGTTGAGGGGGTCTACATAGGGATTGCGGCGGCGTACGGAACGTTTTAAGGTTGGATCATTGTCTAACAGTTCTCGTTGCCCCGTCACCTGTAAAATCCAGGCTACCGTGCGCTCAAATTCCCCTTTAATCTCCCCAAATATTTGCTCCCGAACGGCCGTATCCTCCACCAGATTTGCATAAAGACGAGCGATACCCATATCCGCTTTGGCTAAAGATACCTGGGCATTATCAATCACAACTTGGAAGAAAGGCCACTGCTGGTACATCTCTTGCAGCAGTTGAATGTTGGCTGGTGTCTGGCCCACTCTTCCCAACGCTGCCCCGACGCCATACCAACCGGGGACAACGTGGCGGCTTTGCATCCAGCTAAACCCCCAGGGAATGGCGCGCAGGCTGTCGAAGGTAGCTTTGGCGGTGCGGCGCGACGGCCGTGACCCGATCCGCATCTGGCTAATTTCAGCAATAGGGGTGGCCTGCTGCCAATACTCCAGCAAGGCCGGCGTTTCATAGATAAGTCCCCGGTAAGCACGGTAAGAATATTGCGCCAACTCATCCATCGCTGTGCGCCAAGCTGGTTTGATGCGCGGCTGTAAACCGTGCCGGGGATCAGCGCTGGCGATGAGTGCAGCGTGGACAACCTGCTCCAAATGGCGGCGGGCAATAGCCGGATGGCCGTATCGCTCATCTATCACTTCCCCTTGTTCGGTAATGCGAATACGGCCGTTTACACTGCCCGGCGGTTGGGCCAAAACAGCCCGATTTGCCGGCCCGCCGCCGCGAGCGATGGTTCCACCACGGCCGTGAAACAGCATAATCTCCACCCCATGTTGGCGGCAGGCGTGGGCCAATGTCTCTTGCGCCTGATACAGTTCCCAATTGGCGGCCATATAACCGGCATCCTTGTTGCTGTCTGAATAGCCGATCATGATGGTTTGCTTATGGCCGACGCGGGCCAGATGAGGCGCATAAGCGGCATGGGTGAACAACTGCCCCATCACCTGTGGCGCCTGGCGTAAATCTTCGCGGGTTTCAAATAGAGGGACGAAGGTCAAGCCTTCGCTAGGATCGTCATCGCGCAGGCAAAGGCCATGCCAGCGGGCCAGCAGCAGCGGCGCCAGAATATCCTCCGGGCCGTGGGTCATGCTGACAATGTATTTGCCCAAGATTTCTACGCCATAAAAGTCGAAGGCGCGTTTGAGCATTTGGAACAGGGTTACGGTTTCGGCCGTTTCGGGTGATAAATTGGTAAGTCGGCTCAGGTCGGGAACGGGCTTTTGGAGCAGGTCAGACAAGATTTGAGTACGGCCGTCGCCATCCATCTGCTCAAACCCTTCAACCAGGTCTAATTGGCTGAATAGTTCGGCCAGGACGGCCGTGTTAGTGTCAGAATATTGGCGGATGTCCAGAGCGGCTACATGCAAGCCAAACACCTGCGCTTGCCACCGGAAATGAGCCAAATCGTCGCGGGCGATATCGTCCAGGCCAGATTGGCGCAGCGTGTTGTTCATCAGGTTTAACGGCCGCAGCAAATCATCCATACTTTTTAAGGCCAGCGATGGATTTGCCAACCCTTTTAACCGGGCCACCATATCCCCTTTAGAAGCGTCGCCCAAATCGGCCGCCAGCGAAGCAGCCCACAAACGGTAAGGTTCATTCGGATAACGGTCGGCCAAAAACGCCAGATGACCGGAATTTTTTTGCACTTCTTGTAACGCTTCTAAAAAGTCTGGTTGTATCTCTACCAAACTCTCGGAGATGGACAGGGAGCGATTGAGATGGGTGGCTGTTGCCCGGTGCTTTTCCACCGCTTGCCCGCGATGCAGCCGCAATGTTTCGGCCGTCACAGCGGCGGTAACAAAGGGATTACCGTCACGGTCGCCGCCAATCCAGGAGCCGAAGGTGAGGAAGCGTGGGGGTGGTTGGAGGGTGGGGTAATTTTCGTTTACGGCCGCAGCCATGGCTGCGTACACATCAGGAATCACATCCCAGATGGTGGTGTCTACATAGTAAAGGCCAGTTTTTACTTCATCGGTTACTGTAATGACGGCCGTGCGGGTGCGATTCGTCAGCCAGAGAGAGGTTATTTCAGCCCGAATGTGAGCCAGCAGTTTGTCCTTTTCTATAGGCAGCAAGTCACGTATATGCAGGTCTGTCAGGGCGTGGCTGATGCGGCGCAGCTTGGAAAGAACAGTTCTGCGTTTGGCCTGGGTGGGGTGGGCGGTAAACACCAGTTCAACGCTGAGTTTTTCCAACAGTTGGCCCATCTCATATTCATCTACCCCCATTCGGCGTAGTTGGGTGATGGCGGCGGGGATGGACTCTTTTAAGGGTTGGGGATGGGCGGCTTGTTCCCGGTGACGCAGCACGCGCACCCGGTTACTCTCTTCGGCCAGATTGACCAGTTCAAAATAGGTGGCAAAAGCCCGCGAGACGAGTTCGGCTTGTTCCAGAGTAAGTGTGTTGACGATGGTTTGTAGACGGCCGTCAATATCTATCTCTGGGTCCAAACGCCGCGTTTTGGTCAGGGCACGGATTCGTTCTTCCAACTCAAAAATTTCAATGCCCGATTGATGCCGAATGACCCGACCTAAAATATCACCCAACAGGTGAATGTCTTCACTTAGCTGCTCATGCGAATTGATTGTGGACATGATCCTCTCTTGACAATTCCTCTGTTTTGTTCATCTTATTATATATAATACCGAACTATTTAATTTTTGGTGACTATTAAAGAACGGCAAATTTTCAAGTTGAGCAAAGAGATCCGATTTCTTCGAGAAATCGGATCTCTAAATGCACAACAACGGCCGCAAAATGAAACACACCCAGACCAATGATTGGCTTGGACGGTTTTCGGACGGCTATCATTTATACTGTTTATAGCTTTTTCAGAAATTAAAGTATCCAATTTGTACCGGAAAAGCCTTTATCGTATTCTTGATAAACACATAATTTCTTGGAGGTATTCATGTCCCGTCACACATTTATTCAGAAATGTTCATTATTAACGGCCGCTTCGGCAAGCTCAGCGAAAGTTGTATTGCTTATTCTCTCCCTCTTCATCCTCTTCCAACGCCACGCCTCTCCCGCTCAAGCCGTCGCTCTCCCCATCACCGTCAACACCACCAACGTGGTGGATAATCCCAACGACGGCAGTTGTGATCTGTTCGAAGCCCTGCAGGCTGCCTTCTCCCAAAAAAGCAGCGGCGGCTCCAGCAGCTACACTTATCACGAATGTACCGCCGAAGCCGGCCCCAAATTTGTCGTGTTTAGCGGCACGGCCGCTAGTGGCACAATCATCCTACCCACCGGCGCTGGCAGCCTGGACCTGCCTTTCATCAACGACAATGTCACCATCACCGGTCCCGTCATTTTAGACGGCGACGGTGAACGCATCCTCACCGTTGCCGCCAGCGGCGACCTCTCTCTAGCAAACCTGACCCTGCAAAATGGGGACACGGCCGGCGGCGGCGGGGCTATTCTCAGCAACGGCGGCGGCATCAACCTGCTCGGCGTTTCCGTCATTGGCAACACGGCCGACAACGACGGCGGCGCTATTAATACCAGTGGCTCTCTCAACATCCTTGCCTCCAACTTTAGCGGGAATTCGGCCGGCCGTAACGGTGGCGCCATCTACCAATCTACCTCAAGCAAAGGGATGCAAATCGCCGTCAGCAACTTCAGCGGTAACACATCCGAAAAATCGGCCGGGGCTATCTACATCAAAAGCGATGATGTGGAAATCTCCGACACCATCTTCTCTGGCAACGTGATGCACGACGACAACCCGGACAACAATACCCGCGGTGGCGGCGCACTCTTCCTGAACAATAATGCCGAACTCAGCCTCATCCGCAGCGTCTTTAATGGCAATCTGAGCCTGAACGGGCACGGTGGCGCCATCTACATGAATATCAATTCCGAACTCGCTATCCGCGACAACTCCTTTAACGGCAATATTGCCGGCGAGCCAACCACCGCCCAACTAGGTGGCGCCATCTACAGCCAGGAAACATTAACCATTAGCGGCGCGACCTTCCTCAACAACCTCGCCGCCAAAGGGGATGGGGGCGCCATCTTTAACGACAAGGGAGGCACGTTGGATGTATCTAATGCCACCTTTACTGCCAACGGCGCTTTAGACGGCAATGGTGGCGCCATTTATAACGGCAACACTCAACAAGGCAGCACAATCGCCTCTCACGCCACCCTCCGCAACGTCACTCTTTACGCCAACCTGGCCCTGAATGACGGCAGCGCCATCTTCAATCAGACCGGTAATCACACCGTTTCTTTAGGCAACACAATTGTAGATGACGCCAGCGGCCCCACTGCCAATTGTAACCGGGACTTAACATCGCTGGGACACAACATTGACCGCGGCATTAGCTGCGGCTTAAATAGCAGCGGCGACTTGCCCAACACCGACCCTGATTTAGCTTTGCCCGCACCTAATGGCGGCCCCCTGGCGACCATTTTTACCCAAATGCCGAATGTTGGCAGTCTGGCCATTGACGCTGGCGACCCGGCCATTTGCAGCGCCGCACCGGTTAATAACGAAGACCAGCGCAATGATCCCCGGCCGAAGGATGGCAGCGGTAACGGCACGGCCGTATGCGACATCGGCGCCTTAGAAACAGATGCCCGCATCCCCGGTTACGGCTCCAATCCTATCCAGCCTGGTCCCATCGTCATCGGCACGACGGTTGTAGGCGTTGCCATCACCAATACCTTCACCATTTACGAATCCGGCGCGGCTCAACTGGATGTCAGCAACATGAGTATTGGGGGCACGAACGCGGCCGAATTCACCCAATTACAACCGGTCACTGACAATTTCTCCATCGCCAATGGCGGGTCTAAAGTCACGGTTGAAATTCGCTGTATGCCGACGGCCGTCGGTAACCGTACTGCCACCCTCTCCCTCAACAGTAACGATCCAGACCATCCCAACGTTAGCTACAATTTAATATGCCACAGTCAGGCCGGCCCCACACCCGGTTTTGGTTCTGACCCCATCGCCCCCGGCCCACTGGATTATGGGCAGATTGAAATGGGCGACAGCGCCAGCCGCGATCTCACCATCATGGAAACAGGCAATGACACCCTCACTTTCGGCAACGCCGCCCTCAGCGGCCCTAACCCATCTGACTTCACTTTCAACGCCTTCCCCACCAGTATTAACGATGGCGGCGTACCCGTCGTCATTCCCATCACCTGTACGCCCTCAGATGTGGGTTTGCGCTCGGCCATTTTAACGATGACGAGTAATGACCCGGCCGTGCCCACCGTCTCCTGGAACCTGGTTTGTGAAGGGGTTCCGCCGCCGCCACCGTTCCTGGATTCGCCCGGCCAGAGTATTGATACGATGGATGGGTTGTATGGGGTGGCCAATAGTCCCGACGGCCGTCACGTCTACGCCACCGCCTTCTTTGATGACTCGGTTCTGGTTTTTGACCGCGATGTTGTTTCTGGCACATTGACTTACCGATCGAACGTCACTTCTGGCAGTCTGAATGGCGCCCAAATCACGGCCGTCAGTCCCGATGGGAAACAGGTTTATGTTGCCTCTGGGCCAGGCGGGGCATTGACAATATTTAACCGCGACATCACAACCGGTACCTTGACCCTGGCACAGACGTTTAACAGCGGGACCATCGCCAATCTGCTGGGGGCTTATGGGGTGACAGTTTCGCCAAACGGCCGTTTCATCTACGTCTCCAGCACTATCCAAAACGCTGTCATTGGTTTCGAGCGGCTGCTGGATGATACCATCGTCTACCGGGCGTCTAACTCTGCCAGCGGTGTTGATTTATTAGAAGCGCGTAATCTAACTGTCAGCCCAGATGGTAAAAATTTATACGTTGCCGCCGATTACAGCTATACTGCTACCACCGGTAACCTGGTTACGTATACCATTGACCCCGCCACTGGAGCGCTTACCCATCTACAAACCATCTCTGAAGGCGATTGGGTCGGCGGCCCTGTTTACTTCATCCAACTAGATGGGTTGGGTGGCGCTTTTGATGTGGCTGTCAGCCCGGACGGCCGTTACGTTTACGCTGTAGGCTCGTTAGACAACGCCATTATCAACTTTGCCCGCGATCCGCTTGACGGATCGCTCAGATATGCTGGCGGCGTATGGCAAAGTAGCGCCAGCATTGATGGCCTGACTGGGGTCAGCGGCATTGTTGTCAGTCCCGATGGGTCGCATCTCTTTACATCAGCCTACACAGATGACGCCGTGGCTATTTTTACCAGAAATCAGGCTACCGGCCGTCTGTCCCAAATTCAGGTCGTCGAGCAGACGCTAGCTAATTCTCCGCCGCTTTTGAATGGCGCCCGCGATATTGATGTCAGCCCGGATGGCAGTACCGTTCACACGGCCGCTTTTCTGGATGACGCCGTTGTTACCCTGCATATCGCCAACCCGCTACCCATACTAAAAGCATTGCGTCCAGCGTCAACGGCCGCCGGCGGCAATGACTTCACGCTAACCGTTTTGGGCGGCGACTTTGTGCCCGACGCCGAAGTTCTGCTGGCTGGTTCTGCCCGTCCCACCACTTACATCAGCCCCTCAACCTTAGAAGCTGAACTTAGCGCGGCCGATATTGCCACAGCCGGAACCATATTGGTCACAGTTCAGAACCCGGCGCCCGGCGGAGGCCCATCCGTAAACAGCCTCTTGTTCACCATTACTGCGCCCAGCGAGAACCCCATCCCCACCGTTGAGTACCTGTTGCCGCAAAGCATCCCCGCTGATGGTACAAGCGACCTGCAAATCACCGTTATTGGGGCCAACTTTATTCCCACTTCACAGGTACAGCTAAATGGGGCAAACCGGGCAACAACCTATGTGAGCGACACTGAATTGCAGGCAGTTCTACTGGCTTCTGATCTGACGGGGATTGGTACGGCCGTTATCACTGTCCAAAATCCCAGTTCCAACCAGAGCGCATCCAACCTGTTTGTTTCTGCCAATGGCGGCTCATCCAACCAGACATCCTTCACCCTGGCCGCGCCTGGGTACAATCTAACTCCAGCCATCACCCGTTTGAAGCCGCCTACCATAGTCGCCCACGGCGCAGCCAGTGCAGCTTATACGCTTGTGGTGGATGGGAGTGGATTTACAGACAAATCACAGGGACGGTGGAATGGGGCTGACCGGCCCACACTGTACATGAGCGATACTCAGTTGGAAATCACTTTAACTGCGCTCGATCTGGCTTTTGCCGGTTGGGGGGACGTAACAGTAGAAAACCCCACTCCTGGCGGCGGTATATCCAATGCCGCCCGGTTCAGGATTTTTGAATATGCGATTTCTTTGCCGGTCATCATCCGGTAAACTGTAAATCGAGACCCGAACCCCGAAGACGAGGTTCGGGTCTCCAACAGTGGTCACCAACAATTGAGGTATTTGAAAAGACAATTTCTATATGGGAAGCATTTGCTATTTTAGGAGGGACATTAGACATGCTGGCTGGTTTGACATCTGTAATTGCATTTGTCAAATTTTGGT
>JAAEOP010000536.1 GCA_024223125.1 Chloroflexota bacterium | reverse complement strand
ATCTCTCTCCCGGAGCGAGATAGAGGTGGGCCAGGTCGAACCTATTTGGTAAGATTGCTGAATTCTGTTGAGTTGCTTTCACTATAGCCCATTTCAATTTGCACGTCAGTCGGAAATTTGCGCGTCGATTTGCGCAAATGGCCCAAGTCGCAATTCGGTATTTCTTGAATCAAAAAAGCCCGGCAGACGCCTGTCAAGCTTTTTTACCCAAAGCAATCCAATTTATAGTTCGTATCGGATACACTTGCTTTCCCACCTACAATCCGCTACACTCAGGCCGGCGAAGCAAATCAAGCCCGTAGCTTGATGGCCGGTAATATAAAGGGGGCAATCCGCAGAAAGGCAAAGAGAATGTTAGACGAGGACACTTTTGGGTTTTGGGAGTACCAATGCCAGGCTTGTGATATGTGGGGGCCGGTCAACGACTTGCTGTTGTGCGAAACGTGTGACGCCAAAGTCCAGCGCGACCTGATCCGGGCCCGTGATTGGGACTACACGGCCGCTGCCTTTGGCCTGGATCACGACAGCCGTGAGCGGCTGCGGGCTGAGGTTATCCGGCAATATGGCCCCAAAAACGAGTTGATTGTTGAGCCGCCCAAGAAAGGGCGCAAGTCGCGCCGGCGGCGTCGATCCGGCAAGTGAAAGCTGTCCGGGTTGGGAGAAAAGATATAGTTGATGATTACCCCCGGCATATTCAAAGAAAGCAGCAACTTCATCACCCCGGAGCAACGGGCAGCGGCCCTTGAATATCTGGTCAACCGCCTGCCGCCGGAAATCCTGCTGACCGTT
>JAAEOP010000535.1 GCA_024223125.1 Chloroflexota bacterium | reverse complement strand
TTATGTTCCGCCTTTGCTACCGCCGCCATAAATATTGAGCAGCATTTCTTGAGTAAAGATAAAAAAGATCAGAATCGGGATGAGTTGGAACAGGCCCAACGCGGCTACGGCGTTCCAACCGGCATGTCCGGTATCGCCCGAAAACTGGTTCAGGAAGACCGGCAGGTTGGCTGATTTTGTGCCGATAGTAAAGGTGAAGGGAACCAGATAAGCGTTCCAGCCGGTGATGAAGGTGAAGATAGAGAGGGCGGCCAGGCCGGGCTTTATCTGGGGAATGATGATTTCCCACCAGACCCTAAAGCGCGAGGCTCCATCGATGAGGGCGGCTCTCTCCATATCCCAGGAAAGATTGTCGAAAAAACCCTTCATTAGCCAGACACCCAGGGGAAGTTCCAGAGTGATCATCACCAGGGCCACTCCACCAACGGTGTTGAAGCCAAAATATTTGCCAATCAACGGCAGGCCGCCGATGAACAGCAGCACCTGGAAGAGGGAGATGAGCAGCATCTCGGCTTTAAAGGCATGTAGCACCAGGGTCATCCCCAGAAAGGTTTTGCGCCCCCGAAAGTTCATACGGGCCAGAGCGTAGCCGGTTAATGATGAGACAAAACCAACCCCAATAACCATACTGGCGGCGATGAGAAACGAGTTGAGCGTGGCCCGCCAAATAGCGGGGTCTGTTAAGAAAGACCAATTTTGCAAGGTAAAGCCGCCAATGTTGCCGTCTGCATTCAGCGGTATCAGCCCCTCAGTACGATGAGAGAAGGTGGCGATAAATATCCAGAGATAGCCAACTACAATAGGCACAATACTGATGGCGAGCAAAATGTAGGGGATGACCCGACCAATGGTTTGTTTTACCCCATAAGCGCGTTCAGTTTCAAACGTTGTTGATGTCATATTATTTTCCTCCTATAACACGTCTATCTTGGGTTCCTGCACCAGATCATCAAACCGAAATGCACGCAGGTAGATGACAGACAGTATGGCCCCTATAGTCACCAAAACAAAGGCCCAGGCTGCCCCGTAGCCCCATTGATTAGAACCAAAGTAGGTGCGCAAGGCGCGTTTATAAGCGGTTAAAGCCCAAACCTCGGTGGTGTATAAGCCCGGCCCCCCTTGGGTCAGCAGCCAGATAAGCTCAAAGGAGACCAGCAGCGAGAGCGTCTGGTAGCTGGTTACAAAGAGCATGGGCCATCTGAGCATCGGCAGAGTAATATCGCGGATAATCTGCCAGGCCGAAGCGCCATCTACTTTGGCAGCCGTAATCAGGTCTTTGGGGATGGCTTCGATGGCCGA
>JAAEOP010000534.1 GCA_024223125.1 Chloroflexota bacterium | reverse complement strand
TTCGGCTCCAGTTGCTAACCCGAAACTGGAGCCAGTCGATTATTATAAAACGGCCGCGCTCAAGCTTTTAGAACGCACATCAGCCAACGAATATAATCCTCCTCCCTGGCAAGGTTCACCGCCTGAATTGGAAATTTATCGTGAGCGCGGCCACCGCCGTCTCAGCATACGCACTTACAAAACAAAATGCCTTGATTGCATTTGGGGCTGTCAGATGGCTGTGGAAATAATCGTTGATCATTGGAATCCACGACAGAAACGATATCGTTCCGAGACTTTTTGCTATGGCCCTAAATCCTGTGGGAACTATAAAGCTGGCCCGACACGTAAAGTTCCTGGTCGAAAAGGGATGGTATGGGAAGAAGAGGATTGGGTTGATGAAGATGCAACATCGTATCGAGCGATGGATGAGTAAATTTCAATGGCAAATGGCCGTTTTCGGTTCCGATCCTAGTCGTGCGATTCGTTTGCTCGAAACCGGCCTGAAAGCCGGGGGATGAGCAGCAAGGTAAAGGTATTGGCTAACCAGAACCTAGACAACTGACTGTCCGATGTTGGGTGTAATTCCCA
>JAAEOP010000533.1 GCA_024223125.1 Chloroflexota bacterium | reverse complement strand
GTTTTAATTTGACATCATCTACATTGAACGTGTAATTTTTTGATACGGTACAAAACCAGATATCTTCGGAACTATTTTTCCAGTTTGTCTTCGCCCCACGCCCCTTTTCGCGTTCCCATGTAATACGATTTCTAACGATGAAATATTTCTCTATGATTCTATGTATTGCTGAGGAAGATCGCCAATCACCACAAATGTACAATGACGCGGTCGGCTTCAGTATGCGTGGAAGTTTAGAAATCCAACTATCCAGCCATCGTTCATATTGATCGAGGGGTAATTCAGAAAAAGTACGGCCGTTAAAAGACTTGCTTAAATTATACGGTGGATCGGCAAACAGTAAATCTATCGATTGTGATGGAAGAAAATCTAAGACTTCAAAAATATTCTGACAGATTGTTTTATCTATTACTTCGTTAAGTGTAACTGAGTTGTTCAAATTCAAAAGATGCGTTTTGAATAACTCTTTTTCTGTATCTGTGAGAATTATCGTTCTGTTTCGGGGAGCTCTTTTTTTCTGATCGGTCAATTATGCCTCCCTATGCAAAAGATTGTACTCATAGTGTACTTCGTGATCATGTTGACTGGCAATGGGTCTAAGCGTACTCACAAGGTATACACCTCATTGGCTCAGGCGCGGGTGACCAGCCAGGCAGCGATGTAACCTTGTGTGCCGTCGGCCGTTTTTACGTGCAGCCATTGACCTTGCTGGCCGATTTTTGCGGCCGCTTTACCAGCTTCTATCACCTGCAAAACAGTCCCCTGTGTCAGGTAAGAAATTAAAGTGTTGTCTGCAACCTGGGGGGCGGAGCGGAAAGAGATGCTGGCAGAATTGATTTTGACGTTGAGGCTGGCGGCCGGTTGGGGAGTTGGGCTGGCTTTGGATGCTGTTGCGGCCGTTTCCTTTATATACCACGCCGCCACATACCCTTCGCTGCCCTGGGCGTCGCGTACTCGCAGCCATTGGTTTTGCTGGCCGATTTTACCACGCGATTGAGCCGCTCCATCTAATACCTGTAATACATCATTGGCCGACAACGTTTTTATAACATTTGTTTGCGTAACGGCCGCTTCTCGGCGCATGGTTAATTGCCCTACAGTTGGTTTGACAGCCAATGGAGAATTATCTGCCGGGGCGGCGGTGGCAGGTTTGGCAGTCGTCGGTTTAGCCGGGGCCGGCTTATCTGCTGCTTTGGGAACTAAATCCCCTTTTCCGTGCCAGATTGCTTGTTGAATGATGTCGGCCGGAACTTTTTTGCCGAAGCCATAGCGGCCGACCAACGTAGTGGGCGCGCCATCTTTCTTCCAGGGATCCCACATGTCGTAATCAGTACCCGTTTTTTTCACCAGTACCACCCAATGACCATCTTCATCCTCAAAGGCGCGGTCTTCTTCACGGTCTACCTGCACCACAATCAGCGATCCAACTTCTAGCCCAGCGTCAATGTCAGCCATAGGCGCTGGTTTGTTTTTGCATTCCACATATTTTTGACGTTTGACCCCATACTGTGGAAATAAACCGGGAACCATAAAACCCTTGATCCAGGCGCCGTTGAAACCACCTGAAGCAACCATCTTTTGGTTGAGAGTTTGTGGCGTTTCATTGGCTCCAAAATGATCCATCACCATGGTTAGGCTGGTGAGTAAACAGCCAACCATACCAATGGTCATATTTTGGTCGGCACCTATTTTGACATCTTTCCAGCGGGAATCATTTTGATAATATTGTGTATCTGTCATTTGAACATCTCCTTAATTTTGATTTTGCAGGTTGGTAAATCATTATACAGGATAAACAGTTTCATAAGTGTGCAGCAGACGGGCTTCATTTAGTTCTGGGCTAGCCAATTCTAAGGAGGTAATGCAGTAACCGCTGGCGATGGCCCCGTAGCGCACGGCCGTCTCCACATCCACCCCTTGTAAATATCCATACAACACCCCGGCAAAAAACGCATCGCCGGCGCCGTTAGAATCTACCAGATCAAAATCGGGCAGAATAGGCGTCTCAACCCATTGCCCAGCCGCGGTTAAGGCTGAGGCTCCTTCTTTGCCATGTGTACAAATGACAAACTGTTTGCCCTGGTGGATAAGAGATTCCATAAAGGAACGGTAATCGAGCATCTGGTCGGAACTCATGTGGATGACATCGGCGGCAGAGATGAACTCTTGATGATAGGGTTGACGGCCGTCGTAATCATGAATATCGCACCAGATGGGCTTGTTATGTTTTTTGATGAGCGGGATGAGTAGACGGCCGTAAGCGGTAATGTTGAGAGCTACAATGTCGCTTTGCACAACGGCCGTTTCTAGCAATTCCCAGTTCAGTTCTGGTTTATCGGCGCCATTATAGAGGAAGATGGAGATGCGACGGCCGTGTTTATCCATCAAATTGACATGCCGTTTTGTTCCCTGAGCATCCAGGTCAAAAATGAAGGGGATGCCTTCCTGGCCGAATTGAGTAAGCAGACGATGGCCGTAATCATCATCTCCAATCACCCCATGTAGCGTCGCTTTTACCCCCAGCCGGTGCAAGTTAAATGCTTTGCCCGCTCCTGTTGAGCCGACCGTTTCATGAAAATGGTGGCTAAAGGTGGTATGCGGCTGTGGTTTTGGAAATTCATCCACGTAAATCAACGTATTAAATGAGACGCCGCCAATAACAAGTACATTTTTCATTCTATCCTCTTTTTACGACCGACCGGTCAGAAATCCAGGGCGCATAAGGGGCCATTGTCATGTCTGCCAATTGCAGCAAAACGGTATCATAATTAACGCGCCAGCCGCGGAAGTTGTGCCAGGCATCATCCCGATCTTCTCGAATGGGGACGCCCTGACTGGCTAAGGTATCACACACCTGCTCAAATTCGTGGCGGCTGATACTGATGGGATCATCTGGTTTGGGGTTGGGATTATGGGGGATATTGAAAAAATTACCGATTTGTCTGAGGGCAAAAAACCCAGAACGAATGCAGAAAGCGGCGCGAGGTTCAAAGGGAACGTCTACGGCCGTTAAAATAAAAGCGGCACAATCTAGCACACTGCCACAAGCTGTTACCCAGGAGCGATCATGCACTGGCGACCGAAAAAATGCCAGCGATCCCAATGAGGTATGGCTTTCTTCCAATTCAGCAAACCAAATTTCCCACTCCAGCCAGATGTCGCGCAGCATTTCCAATTCATTGGTACGGTGGGTGCGCCCGACCATTTCTACCACGGTGGGCGGCGATCCGGCACGAGCATCCCAAATGGACACGGCCGTTTCTCGTCTTGAAAAAGCATTATACATGGTCGGCAGATAAGCAATTAATAGGGCAATCAAAATGAGACCAATCGTGGCTTCGGAGAATTCCAGGATTTTGGAAGCGGTTGTTTCCACTTCTTCAGACCCCAGAGTTAACAAGGAGGAGCCGCTGATTTCAAATAATTGGTACAACGGCCGTGGCTCCACCGCCCAAAACAACATCATATACCCTATCTGAATCAGTATGAGCATGACGACCGGCATTAAAAAAAGTGTCAGCGGGGCATAAAAGGCCATGATGTGATCTCGTTCAGAATAATCTTTACCCCGCACCCGCAGACGGAATAACCAGCCGACTGACTGGAAAACAATCCGCGTCAGTCGTACCTGTACGCCGCGTGGCAAAATAAATGTCTTGATGGCGGCCGTTACTGTGTTGGCTACGATGAGAAATCCCAACCCAAAAACGATCAGCCGTAAAAGAATCATCATTGTTTCTGTTTGATTCATCGCTCACCTTGTTCTGTTTAGATTTTACTTCAATTGCAGGTGACAACAACAGATGAGGGAATAAACGGATATGGTTTGTAACTATTCAGGTGCGACGTGCTTTCCCCAGAGTGCGTCGCACCGGATACTTGCTACGAGGGACGAGTACGCCGCCGCCAGATGAGCGCGCCACTGCCCAACAGTGTCAGGCCAACAGCGACAACAAGCGGCAGGGGCGTCAATGGGGTATTGGGGGTGGTTATCTCGGTAAGATTAACGGCCGTTGGCGCTGCAAAGGCCAATCCCGTGCCCATCGTGCCAATTAAAAAACCATCTGAACTGCCATCCACAAGTTCACAGACGGAGGGGGGTGTGCCAGGCGGGCAGGAGGTAGGCGTTGTCGTAAACATGCCGGCGGCCGCTTCTGAAATGATATCGTCCTCCAGACATTCCGGGACGCCTGGAGTAAAGGTACCAACACACAAAGGGGTACTTCCATCTATTGTCCCCATCACACTCATGAAGGCGGAACCACCCGGTCCCAGCGGGGGACAGCCGGCACAGGCCGCCGGACCAAAGGCGCCCCAGGGCAGGCTTAATTCCATACTGACCGCCGTCACATCTGCCCCCGCGATCATGGCTCCGGTTGCCGTCCAGGTACCGGGGAACGATACACTTTCGTATAAGGTTGGCGCTGCGCCACAACCTTGACCGCAAGCGACGATAAGGTAGTCTGGGGTGATACCGGCTGTTGCGCCGACAAGACCTAACCCAACGCCGGCTGGATCATACCAGGTGATGGGCGGTCCCATCGGCCCCGGAACATCAATAGCTATCTGGAAATGCTCCGATATTCCTACAAGGCCACTGTAGGCCAAACCAAAATAAAGGGTCGCCGGGTCGCCGGTGACCAGAAAGTCAGCGATGTCCACAACTCCGAAATCCGTATCACCGAAAAAAGTATCAGTCCAGGCGTGTTCTGTGCCGCCACAACCGGTAACGAGGGTATACGAATCAGGCGGTCCTGCGCCCACGCCGCACCAATCCCCCAAAGCGCCATCTACAACAATTGCATGGGCCTGGACCGACCGCCCCCCGCTAAACAAAAGGAGTAACAATAAAAGCAAGCTACCTAAAAACAAAGGGTATGTACGTCGTGTTTTCTTTTTACCTGCAAACATGGAAGACCTCCTGTGTGTTCCGTATAATTTATTGTGATTTTGGTATTGCAAAACAGTATAGCAGAGAATGATCCTCCACAGCGTTGAAGTTTGGTTACAAAATATTTGCATACCCTCCTTTCAACTTTTTCCCATAACCTGCTAGAATCCAATGACAAATAACGCCTGATAAAGAAGGACTTTCTCATGAACTACTCTGATTTTGAGCATATTCAATTTGAAAAACGTGATTATGGCATCTTGTGGATGACGCTTAATCGTCCCGATATTTTGAACGCAGCTAACCGGCGGCTGCATACGGAATTGGTAGAAGTGTGGCTGACGATTGATCGTGATCCGGAAGTGGTCACGGCCGTTGTCACGGGCGCCGGTCGTGCATTTTCGGCCGGAGGCGATCTGGCCTGGGTTGAAGGCGCCTACCGCAACACCGAAGAAATCTTGCACATTTTAGATGAAGCGCGAGGGTTGGTTTACAACATGCTGCATTGCGATAAGCCGATCATTTCAGCCATCAATGGCCCGGCGGTGGGGGCCGGGTTAGTGGTGGCCTTGTTGGCAGACATTAGCATTGCTGCTGAAAATGCGCGGCTGGCGGATGGGCATGTACGTATGGGTGTAGCCGCCGGAGACCACTCTGCTATCATCTGGCCTTTGTTGTGCGGCGTAGCCAAGGCTAAATATTATTTGATGACGAGTGATTTTGTAGACGGCCGTGAAGCGGAACGTCTCGGTCTGGTAAGTTTATGTGTGCCCGATGAAGAACTACTGGACAAAGCGATGTCAGTCGCCAACGATATTGCCACCGGCCCCCGCCACGCTATCCGTTTTACCAAACGCGCCCTCAATCAATGGCTGTTGCAAGCTGGCCCCATCTTTGACCATTCCCTGGCCCTGGAAATGTTGGGCTTTTATTCAGAAGATATGGTGGCAGGGATTGAGGGGTTAAGGGAGAGGAAACGGCCGTTTTACCCATCTAGCCATGTAAAGAATGAACAATAAGACACGAACAAAAGGTTCCACAAACTTAACTACTTGCAAACTTGCAACTTTCCCCTCTAATCGGTATATAATGACCCCAACACATTCCTACGATAAGTGAGGTGTCTATGTACGGAAAAGAAACCGATCCCGATTATGTTGAACGGCTGGCTGAATTTGAGGCCCGTATTGCTCGCGGTGAAAAAATTGAGCCGGGCGACTGGATGCCTGACCGGTATCGTAAACAGCTTGTGCGCATGATTTCACAGCACGCCCACAGTGAAATCGTGGGGATGCTGCCCGAAGGGGCCTGGATTACCCGCGCCCCAAATTTGCGACGTAAGCAAGTGCTGCTGGCCAAAGTGCAGGATGAAGGTGGGCATGGTCAATATTTGTATAACGCGGCCGAAACGCTAGGCGCAACCCGTGAAGAGATGATTACCGCTCTGCATGAGAAACGGGCTAAATATTCCAGCATCTTCAACTACCCCACCATGTCCTGGGCTGACATGGGGACAATTGGCTGGCTGGTGGATGGGGCGGCCATCATGAACCAGACCATGTTGGCCCAATGTTCCTACGGCCCCTATTCACGGGCAATGGTGCGTATTTGTGCCGAAGAAGGGTTCCACAAGAAGCAGGGGCAGGAGATGGTTATGCAGTACGCTCTGGGTACACCGGATCAACGGGCGATGGTTCAAGATAGCATCAACCGTTTTTGGTGGCCAACGTTGATGATGTTTGGCCCGCACGATTCAAACTCTCCTAATTCCGGCGAGTTGATACGCTGGGGCGTTAAAACGAAAACGAATGACGAACTACGGCAGGAATTTGTGAATGAATTGGTCCCCGATCTCCAGATGCTAGAGTTGGAAATCCCTGACCCGAATTTGCACTATGATGAAGTGTCGGGCAACTGGCAGTCTGGGGAGATTGATTGGGATGAATTTTGGCAGGTAGTACGCGGCAATGGCCCTATGAATGAGGCTCGCTTAGAGGCCCGGATTGAGGCGCATGAAAACGGCCGTTGGGTGCGAGAAGCGGCTACTGCCTATGCCGCAAGACTGTGAACCGTATTCCGTAAGCCGTATTCCGTGTTCCGATCACGGAACACGGACAACGGAACACGGACAACGGAACACGGACAACGGAACACGGACAACGGAACACGGACAACGGAACACGGACAACGGAACACGGACAACGGAACACGGACAACGGAACACGGACAACGG
>JAAEOP010000532.1 GCA_024223125.1 Chloroflexota bacterium | reverse complement strand
TAAAGGTGGCTTAACCCCCACATCTGATGGGGGCGTATCAAACGTGCGTCGAGGGGCAATGGATTGGACCGATACTGATACCATGCGGGCGGTTCAATCTGTGACGGGCGGGGACGAGGCTAACAACTCCCCGGCTGCCTCAAAAAATGGGGCGGGCGGAAGAATAGGCGTTATGGGTATTCTTCAAGGAGTCGGAGTGGTGGCGATGCTCGTTATTGCGCTGGGCTGGTTCTTTTGGCCGTCAGGCAGCGACGAGACCAATCCGGAGGAAATGGAGGGGGAGGTGGCCTATGCAGCTTCTCTTGAGGAGGCAGTTGACGATGGGGATATGTTTGTGCCCACCCCCACCCCAATCCCCACTCTGGAGGCTGAACTCTTGTCAGATGTGGTTGGTTCCGGGGCGAAGGTAAAGGATTTGGTTGTGCCCCGGACTTTGGAGATCAAAGGGGTCAGCTTCATTGTGCAACCGGTGACCATCAAGGTCGGAGATTGGCCGCCGCCGGATATAGAACGGGCGGTCAGTTGGGTTTACGGCACGGTTATCAATTACGTGATGGGCTTAAACGGCACCGCGAGTAACAAAGAGTTGTTGGCTTCCCTCCAGCCGGGAGATCAACTGCTATTACGTATGAGTACCGGGGATGCCTATCGTTTTGTCTACGCCGACACCGTCAAGGTATCGCCCCAGGCCTCCGAGGTGTTCAGGCAAAATAATCGACCGGGCCTAACCCTGGTTCTGTTAGGGGATGAGACATCTGAAACACGAGTAGTCATTCGGGGAGTTTACGTGCCTGATACGGAGCTAAAGCTGGACCCCCAAGCACCGGTTAAGCCGGCCTTGCCGGGCAAGCGCGTGGTATTGGATGACAAAATCCAATTGACTTATCTTGACCGCAAGGTGGTGCCGGCCCCGGAAACATTGGGCGGCTATGCTTACCTGGGGGTAAATTACGTCATCGAGTATGTCGGGGGTGGGGATCTCCCCTTACTAACCGCATCTTTCATCCACCATGTGGAGTTTGATGGCTTACTGTACCCCATGGTTTCGGTCGAGGAGGCCGCAGCTTACCCCGCCCTTCCGGAAACCCTCTTGCCCGATTTACCGTATACAACAACAGTCGTCTACGCTGTGCCCAAAGATATATTGCGCCAGGAAATAGTGTGGGAATTCTCGGCAGACCCGGCCAATGGGGGCACTAAGGCGCGAGCTGTATTGCCTCCGTATGAGGGTTTATTGAATCCCGGGGTGGAAGTCAAAGAATACAAAATGGAGAATGGCACAATTGTGTTTGTTTTGAATGTGACAGCCGCCTTACACAACGTCACCCTGAACATAGAAGACATCCAGGTTCATGGCGGAACTTTAAGCCCAACCGGAAATATCTTCCCCTGGCGCGTGCCTGCCGGCCAAAGTGACGAATTTGTGCTAATGCTGAGGCCGGATGGAGAGGAAAAGAAGGTCGGTGTGATTGTATTGGACCAGGGTATAGAGCAATACCAGTGAATGAAATTTTATAGTTGTGCCTCAGAAGTGATGGCTGATGTAATCATAGCCAAGGTCGAAATAATGATTAGAGGTGTCAAATCTTTGGTTGTATCTGTATTTTCCAC
>JAAEOP010000531.1 GCA_024223125.1 Chloroflexota bacterium | reverse complement strand
CAAGTCCGGTGTCCACGACGGCGACGGCGATGCCGTCACCAGTGAGGCCTTGGTTGTGCGCCAGATAGGCATCTACCAGAGTGGTGTAGTCTGTATCAGGACGGTAGGTTGTGAAGGTAATCTGAACATCGTCTATCAGAAATGAGCTGTTGTCGTCAAGGTGGGTTGAAGGGAGGGAGTCTTTAAAATAAATACCAGCCAAGCTTGGGTTATCGAGATATGGTGTGAGGTCGATTGTGACCTGTTGCGGCGTGGTATCAATCCCGGCTCCTGAAACAGTAAGAATTTTATTATTCCAAGAACCACCATAGCCATTGTCCCAATATACCATAAACTCGTCCGTGGATGAGACAAAATTGCGTTGATAGGTGAAGCTGAGCATCGCTGAAACGGCATCTTTGGCATAAAAGTTTCTAGCTATCCAATTGAACTCAGAGCCGCTTATTTGAAGTTGCCCATTTGTTACCTGGGCAAACGTTTCGCCGTACTCGAACCCCCACTCATCATCCCAGTCTGTATCGCCATCGTTGTTATTCCAGGCATTTGCATTAAACTCGTCGCGCACGGTGTGGGTTTGATAGGCGGAGCCGCTTGGCGGGTCGCTTGGCGGCGGAGCGTCGTCTACGCCAATTTCTAAACTCCAACTGTCTAAGCTGCCGCCATCATAATTGTAGTTGTCATCGACACGCAAAGTCCAAGTACCCTGGTTGTCTTCACCGGCAAAAGCAGATAAATCATTGCTGGGCTGGT
>JAAEOP010000530.1 GCA_024223125.1 Chloroflexota bacterium | reverse complement strand
TACGGCCGTATTTAAAGCCCATCAAATTATGACGCCCATTTTGTGGCTGACGCTGATCGGCCAAATTGTGCTGTTCGCCGGCACGCTTATCCTGTTGCTGGCCCGCCAACCGCTGTTTACCCTGATTCTCTGGCACGGGATTACCCTAAGTTTGCAATGCTTGCTGGCCGCTATTTTCTACAAAAAACGCATCGCTTTTCGTTCAAAGCCGGTTCACGACGAGCCTGCCGCCCTCAAAAACACCATCACATCGACTCGTCCGGCAGCAGACGCGCAAAATTCAGCATCGGTTATGACCGGTTCGGGGATCAGCAAAATCTTGGTCAAGAGCCTGATCCTCAGCGCTTGGCCCTTTGCCCTGGCCGGTTTCCTGGCCGCCCTCCAGATGCGAGCCAATGTCCTCATTCTGGCCTACATTGCCGGCGACCAAGCCCTCGGCTGGTATGCCGCAGCCAATCGATTTGTTGAAACAGGTAAACAACTGCCCGGTGCATTTTATGTGGCCATCTTACCGGCCCTGGCCGCGATGGCCGGTGATATCAGCCGGCGCCCAAACTTAAGAAAAACGTTCCGGCAAGCCCAGTTGGGATTGCTGGCCTTTGCCTTGTTGGCCTCCCTTGGCGCCTTGCTTTTAGCCCAACCCGTTCTTACCCTAACCTATGGCCCAGCTTATCAATCGGCCACGCTCACCTTACAGATTCTGACCCTCAGCCTGATTCCGACTACTCAAAACAGCCTGGCCATCGTGTACCTTTATGCCCGGGGCGATGAAAAGTTTGTCAATGTCTTGATGACCGTCGGCATTGTCGTAAATTTGAGCTTGTGTTTCCTGCTGATTCCAACCTGGGGACCGGCAGGTACAGCCATAGCTCTGCTCATGGCCGAAAGTGTGCTATACTT
>JAAEOP010000529.1 GCA_024223125.1 Chloroflexota bacterium | reverse complement strand
TGATCCCCAACCAAGCAGCACACCTATCCCTCTCTATTCGTCTACCAGTATTGCCACCCCAAGCCCTACCGTTATTATTATTCCTACCGATACGCCAAGCTTTCCGCCTACTGTTACGCCCAGCCCCGCCTTGGCGCAACCGATCTCATCCGCTGATTCTTCAGCCACACCTACTATCGCTCCCACGCAGGCTGAGGTCATTGCTGGTGAAGATCCCGATGCGCCCCCTGACCCGACCCCCGGCAGTCCCATTAAACTGATAGAGATACCGGATAAGATTATCTTGCCTGCCGAACCGGGCCCGGTGGAATTTAAGTGGGTCTGGAAGACAGAAGAGATTCTATGCCAATCATTGCCTGAGGATCAGGGCTTTGATATAAGAATTTGGCCCGACGCGTCGGGCACCGGCCCCCTTGGGGCAACAGGGATCATAAAGATCCAGGCAGATATTGTCTGTGATGAAAAAAGCGGCACGCGGATGTTCAAGGTGGAGGATCTTAGAACTTCGCCTGGCGTGCAGGAGACCGACGGCGCAGGACAGTTTCGTTGGAACGTGGCTTTAATCGATCTCACGTCACCTTTCAATCAACACGCCGTGTCCGAGTCGCGGACCTTTCAATTACTGCCTTTAAAAACGCCTACCCCAACGGTCACCCCTACGCCTATTCCCCGGGTTTGTGCTTGCGATGGAGGCGTTGGGGGCGAGATTATCCTGGAAGAGTTGAAACATGAGACTACCCTGCCACCGGATGTTGAAACGGTAGAGTTCCAATGGCGCTGGTCTGCGTCCGACACCTGCGAAAGGCCGCCGCATGGTTATGGGTTTGAGGTTAGAATCTGGCCCGAACACCCCGATTTTAATCCGATGGGGGCGATGGGAGACGCCGCCCAAAGCCAGAAGGATATCTTTTGCGATCCGGCTGATGGTATTTACAGGTATGGGGTGACTAATTTTCAAAATACGCCAGGTGTAAAGCGGGCCGGTGCCGGTCGATTCTACTGGCATGTGATCTTATTTGAAAGTGATCCCTATAGGGACGTTGTTTTGTCTGAAAGCCGTATTTTTACGATACCGGGCGTTTCAAAGTTAGAGGAATAAGACGTTAGCTACTCGAAAAGATAAAATAGCCTCCTGCTCCCAAAGCCGCACAGGTGCAGCCGAGTCCCACCAGAATCAAGATGCCTAACCACAACCACTTAGCCCCCCCTTTTTGATTTTGGGTGGGCACCCAACCGGCGATGGTATCCGTACTTTGCCGTTCTCTCCTTGCCGATTGCTCCACAGGTTGTTCCATTGTTTGGGGTTGGAATTGACCCTGTTCCAATTGCAACAAGACATCGCCAATTTGTAAAGGTGTGCCAACTATCCAAATGACAGGTTCATTTGGGTTAAGTCGAACATTGTTAATGAAGGTGCCATTACCACTATTAAGATCGGTA
>JAAEOP010000528.1 GCA_024223125.1 Chloroflexota bacterium | reverse complement strand
GGTAAACCAACCCAAGCCATCACCATGCGTCGTGTCGCTCAAATTTTCGAGGGCATTGATCTGCTCGTGATTCGTTCAGGAACAACAATTGTTACTCGTCAAATTCTTAATCTTTCCCCTGTCAGGCTAAAAATTATTCGTTTGCTTGGGCTAGAGGTGCAAAGTTGCTATTTGCTACCTCCATAATCGGTCTAAAACAACCTGTTTTTTATTTGCAAAAGGTCGATTTTTAGCTGCGGAATGTAGGCTAGATGCCAGCGTGCAAGGGGGGATCAACCATTGTTGTTATTTGATGATGGTTTGCACTAACGGCCGTCTACCCGTTTCCGCATACAAGTAGCGGCTGAGAGCATCTTCAATCTTTTTGCTCAGTTTACCGTCGCTGTTGTTGCGGTGGGCGTTAATGGTGCGCTCGATGTTTTCTTTGGCCCCCTCAAACACATCTTTCCCGGCCCGCAAATCTACAAACCCTCTGGAGAGAATTTCCGGAGCGCCAATCATCGTGCCATCCCCATTCAAACTAAGGAAAGCGAAGAAATAGCCGCCCTGAGCCAATTTGTCCCGGTCGCGCAAAACAGGCCAATCAATCTCGCCTACGCTGGCTCCATCTACAAAAATATAACCGCCGCGCATTCGAGACATCACTTCTAAAGAGTCATGAGTTAGCTCAATAGGGGTTCCATTTTCAACGGCAGCAATATTTTCTTCGGGAATACCCAGATCGTGCCCCAGGACGGCGTGTTGTTTCAGATGACGCAGTTCGCCATGTACGGGAATCAGGAATTCCGGCCGTACCAGGTTAATCATCAGTTTCATCTCTTCCTGGCTGGCGTGTCCGGAAACATGCACGTTGGCGATGTTTTCATACAGCACATGCGCCCCGCGCCGGAACAGTTGGTTGATGGTACGGTAGACTAATTCTTCATTGCCGGGGATGGCGTGGGCGGAAAAGACAACCGTATCTCCTTCCTGAATTTGCAGACGATTATGCCGTCCCCGCGCCAATCGTCCCATCACGGCTGACGGTTCTCCTTGCGATCCGGTTGCCATAATAGTGATGCGCTGGGGGGGCAAAGAGGCGATGTCGTGAATATCAATGAGGTTGTCTTCATCTATTTTCAGATAGCCTAGACGACGGGCCATTTTTACATTTTCACGCATGGAGCGGCCGGTGATAGCCAGATAACGGCCGTGTTTGACACATCTATCGGCCACCTGTTGAATGCGGGAAATAAGGGAGGCAAAAGAGGCAATGATGATACGGCCGTCGGCATTACGAAACAGTTCATCAAAAGCACGGCCAACCTCTTGTTCTGTTTTTGTCCAGCCGGGACGGTCTGCATTGGTGCTGTCGGCCAGCAAACACAAAACCCCTCGTGCCGAGAATTCGGCCAGTTTGGCAAAATCGGGCGGCCAACCATCGGCTGGGGTATGGTCAAATTTGTAATCGCCGGTATGCACCACCAGACCAACCGGCGTGGTAATGCCAAAGCCAACACAATCGGGAATGCTGTGGGCGACATGGAACGGCTCGATGGTGAAATGTTGGCCGATGTGCAGCCTATCGCCCGCTTCCATCGTCATCTGGGACACTTCGTGTTGCAACCCGGCCCGTCGCAGTTTTACTTCTACCAGTCCGGCCGTTAGTGGAGTGGCGTACACAGGCGCTTGCACATGCTCCATCAGGTGACCAATGGCTCCGATGTGATCTTCATGGCCGTGTGTGATGAGAACTGCCTTTACCTTGTCTAGTTTATCCATCAAATAGTTGAAATCGGGGATGATGGAGTCTACGCCCAACATGTCGTTTTCTGGAAACATGATGCCGGCGTCAATAATTAAAATCTCATCTTCATATTCGAGGATGGTCATATTTTTGCCGATTTCACCACATCCGCCTAAGGGAATAATTCGTAGTTTTGCTAACATTTGACCTCTTTTGTTATGGGTATGTTTCATTTATTTAAGAACATGGCAGTTAAAATTGCGGCTACGTTTGCGAAGTTGACCTTTGCCGACTGGATCTTTATCTGCCAGAGTTCTAGTCCACGAAAGTGAACTTTGCAACTGTTGCCGCGAATTTATTCGCCACTGTGAAAATATTTGAAATACATTCTTTTTTACACTCGCAGCCATAACCAGATGAAGAAAATGGAGGCGATCATCATGATCGCTAAAAAGCTGGTGTACAGCCATAATAATGGACGATTGAGCGCGGCCGCAGTCGGTGAAGCGATGTCGGCCGTTGGCGCTAGATTATCTGTTGAATGTGGGGCTATGGGGGGCACGGTCGCGAGCCGGTCTGGTTGAAATTGAATAACGACTACAGAAATGTTGTCTTCGCCGCCGCGTTCATTTGCCAGTTGGATGAGTTGGTTTGCGGCCGTTTCTGGCGACGTTAAGGCGATGATCTGGCTAATCTCTTCATCAGTCACATGACGGGTTAAGCCATCTGAACAAAGCAATAACATATCCCCAGGCAGTAAGGTGCGCTCAAAGATATCAATCTTGGGCTGTCTTTCTGAGCCGAGACTGTATAAAATGACATTGCGACGGGGGTGGACACTGGCTTCTTCTTCGGTGATGGCGCCTTCTTCTACCAGTTTGGCAACCAGGCTGTGGTCTTTGGAAATCTGGTTAAACAGCCCCTGACGCCACTGGTAAGCCCGACTGTCGCCCACGTTGCCAATAAAAGCGAGATTGTCCTGAATAACGGCCGTGACCATTGTGGTAGCCATGCGACTGTTATCATTCCGTTCGGCTACAAGCTGGCGCAAATCGGCATTGGCTGCCTGCATGGCGTCCAACAAACGAAACCCCCAATCGGGTTGTTCTTTACTTTCTAGATACCGGCTGATGAGCCTTTGGCTGGCAAACTTACTGGCAACCTCACCGGCATCTGCCCCGCCGACACCATCGGCAACCAGATAAACCCACCCATTTTCTTCTTCGTCTTGTGGGTCTGTTGGCTCCCGAAAAGCAATGTAATCTTCATTATGCTCACGGACGCGGCCGGTATCGGTGCTTAGGTGGGCGTAGATGTACCCCTGTTCTACCATGTTTGGACTATATACACTATTTTCCCATAGAGCAAGCAGATTTTGAGCCTGCTGCTATAGAATGTTGAAGAGGGTCAGGAGTAGAGCCAGGGTAATGAGTACGGCCGTGATAATCAATACGACCAGCATGATGTTTAACTGGCTTTGTTTTTGCTGCTTTGTTTTAAGCTTTTTAAGGGGTTTCTTTGCCGGTTTGGATGGGGGTGGGGCCGGTGATTCTTCTTTGCTTTCTACAGGAGTGGCTGCGGTTGGCGCTTCTTGTTCCGCTGTGGCCGGTTCAGCTTCCGGGACCCAACTGTCACTCACGTCTTTTTGCAGCCAATCGGGTACATCGTCATCTATTTGGGGGATGGTTGTTTCTTTTACGGCCGTGTCTTCCTCAACCTCTATCACGCCAACATGTTCTAATTGCAGAGAATCAGCCTCCGGCGCCAACCAATCGGGCAGGGTTTCTCCCGTTTCCTGAGCGTCAAAATCTCGTGGCGTTGTGGAAACAGGCATTGCCGTTACCGTTTCAATGTCAAATTCGGCCGCAACAACTTCATCCGATTCCTGTAATTGAGCCAGATGCGTTTGTGCTTTTTCATGGTTGGGATTTAAGGCCAATGTTTTACTGAGGTAAGTGGTCCGTTTTTCTTCAGAATCCACCAGCAAACTGAGCAAATACCAGGATTGGGCATCGTCAGGGTTTTGTTGCAGATTTTGAGCCAACAGGAGTTGGGCTTCTTTTTTGTTGCCATTGCGGGTAGCAGTAATTGCATCTTGTAGCATTTGGTTCATATGGCGTTTCCTCTCGAATGATTTGTTACGACCATTTTATTGTTTATGTCAAAACATTGTAACATGGCTTGTTAAAAATTTCGAGTGACAATAACAGATTCTGGAAAGAAACGGATAAACCCCTTTTCCTTATCCATTTTTTCTCTATTCCTGAATTCATTGGACTCAAACATACTACTACAGGCTTCTGTACGCAGGCATACTTCACAATTCATAATCCATTATTCATATCAGTATTCTTTTTCCAGCGTAGTCTGGAAAAAGATGTAGAATCTTAACTTTGGGCGGTCATAATCCGGTTTAGGATGGGGCAGGGGGTGTTTTGATGGGCGTGGACAACGGCCGAGACATCCGCCATCTCCGCTAAACCAAACGGCTGTAAAGCCAAAATCAGATCACACACCGGCAGCCCCATCACGCTTAGAAAACAGCCATCTAACTGGGCAACCGGCCGAAAAGTAGGGTGTTGGATGGCATACGCTCCGGCTTTATCTAGAGGATCGCCAGAAGCGACATAAGTCTCAATTTCCTCATCACTATAATTTCGCATGGTCACACGGGCGGTATGGACGCCACGAATAACTTGTCCAGATTGAATATCCGTCAAAACGTAACCAGTATGAACTTCATGGGTACGGTGGCGAAGATTGATTAACATGCACTTTGCCTCGGCCACATCTTCTGGTTTGTTGAGCATGTGCCCCGCAAGCGCCACAATGGTATCGGCGGTCACGATGAGAGTGCGTTCCTGTTTAGCAGCGAGTTGTGTTTGGATAACGGCCGATTTTAAGACGGCCGTTTCCACCACATTCACGGCCGGGTCAGGGTTCGTCACACTTTCTTCATCAGCATCGGCCGCCAGCGCGGTAAAAGGAAGTCCCAACAACGCAATCAATTCCCGTCTTCTCGGTGATTGAGAGGCTAGTAATAATTTCATAAGTTGGAGAAATACAAAAGGCCAGCTCAAAAAGGCTGGCCTCTTATGTTTCAGAAAGGTATCGGGGAACTATTTCAGTTCAATAACAGCGCCGGCTTCTTCCAATTTCGCTTTTGCTTCTTCGGCCGCTTCTTTGCTGACAGCTTCCATCACAGTTCCCAGCTCATCAACAACGCTCTTTGCTTCTTTCAGACCCAAACCGGTCAGAGCGCGAACTTCCTTAATCACGTTGATTTTCTTCGGACCAATTTCTTTGATCACAACGTCGAATTCAGTTTGTTCTTCTTCTGCGGCCGCAGCTTCGCCACCAGCCATCATGCCAGGCATAGCAGCCATGGCCATCGGCGCGGCCGCGCTGACGCCCCATTTCTCTTCTAACATTGAAGTCAGTTCAGCCGCTTCTAGCAGGGTCAAACTGCTCAAATCCTCTACAATTTTTTCTAAATCAGCCATTTTAATATCCTCCAGAATATTTTTCAGTAAAACGTTGTTTTCTTATATATAGTTGCTTTGGCGGCCTGATCAGGCGACTTCCGCAGTCGTTTCTTCTTTCTTTGCATAAGCATCCAGCACATTTACAATCTGGCGCACACCACCGGCTACCACACCAGCAATGTTCTGTGCTGGCGCGTTAATCAATCCCAAAATTTGGGCGCGTAGTTGATCCAATGACGGTAACTTAGCTAATGCTTCAATTTCTTCTGGCGTCAGAAAGCGTGTTCCCAGAAAACCGCCTTTAATGATTAGATTGTCACCTTTGCCAGCAAAGTCTACCAACGCTTTTGCCAGGGATGGCGCTTCATTCAGGGCAAACCCGGTTGCTAACTGTCCATTTAGAAACCCATCGGGAACTGCCATATCAGCCTGTTCTAAAGCAAGCTGCATCAGTGTATTCTTCGTCACATGAAATGTGGCCTCAGCCTTGTCTACTTCCTGGCGCAATGATTCCATTCCATTGACGTTCAAACCAGTGTATTCAGCCAGAAAAATTGCCTGACTTTGTTCGATTAGTGAAGAGTACTGTGTTACTAATTCTTCTTTTTTAGCTCTTGATATTGCCAAAACTTTCACCTCCTTATAAAAAAATAATAGCATACTCGCGAAGGCGAGTATCCAGAAGTGTGGATTTCTGCCTTTGCAGGAACAATCCGTAAAATTACAATAAAAAAATCCTCAGGCCAACCGGCCTGAGGATTCGAGAATCAAGCAAACCAACCAAAAGACAAAATTGACCCTTTGAATGGCAGTTTTATTTCTGAACCCTACTTCGGCTGGCAAATTTAATACATTGTGTAACCAACTGTCTTCAGTAGAGACGTGTCATTTGTTTGTAAAAGAGTTTGCTATTGTAGACTAATTTTTCAGGCCGACAAGGCATCGGTTACATCCACACGGATGCCTGGCCCCATGGTGTTGGCCATGGTCATACGACGCACAAAAGCGCCTTTAACGGCCGCTGGTCGTGCCTTCTTTATAACATCAATCAAAAAGTTTAAATTATCCAGCAGTTGTTCTTCACTAAAGCTCGCTTTGCCGATAGGTACATGAATGTTCGCAGTACGATCTACACGGAATTCAACCCGCCCCGCTTTAGATTCCTGGATGAGTTGGGGTATGGCGGCAGCCGGGGCAACGGTTCCGGCACGCGGGTTAGGCATGAGACCACGCGGCCCCAAAACGCGACCCAAACGGCCGACTTTGCCCATCATAGAAGGAACGGCAATGGCGACATCAAAATCAGTCCAACCACCCTGAATCTTCTTAATGAGTTCATCATCGGCGATGAGGTCGGCGCCTGCATCTTGAGCAATCTGGGCATCTTCACCTTCGGCAAAAACCAGTACCCGCACTGTTTTACCCAGACCATGAGGCAGATTCACTACCTCACGGATTTGCTGGTCGGCGTGACGGGGGTCTACGCCCAGGCGCATATGTACTTCTACCGTGGGGTCAAAGTTGGTCGTGGCCGTTTCCTTAATCAACTTCACCGCATCTGCTTTGACATAATATTTATCACGATCCACTTTCGCGGCCGCAACTTGATATTTTTTTCCTCGTTTTGGCATATTAACTCCTTGTGGTTTTAACGAACCAAAGGTTCTCCCACTCAAAAACAAATCTAGTCGGCAACGTTCAGTCCCATACTTCTGGCTGTACCGGCAATAATCTTCATCGCATTATCAATATCACGGGCATTTAAGTCTTTCATCTTGATTTCCGCAATTTCACGCAGTTGATCTTGTGTAACTGAGCCAACTTTGTCTCGATTGGGAACGGCCGAACCGCTTCTTATACCGGCCGCTTTCTTCAATAGAGCGGCCGCTGGAGGTGTCTTCAAGATAAAGGAAAAACTACCATCCTGAAAGACTGTGACTTCTACGGGTACAATTTGTCCTACCTGATTCGTTGTTTTGGCATTGTATTCTTTACAGAATTGCATCAGATTAATGCCATGCGGCCCTAATGCCGTACCAACAGGCGGCGCCGGATTTGCCTTACCGCCTGAAATTTGAATCTTTACAACAGCTTTTACTTTTTTTGCCATAGTTCCTCCAAGGAGTACAAGCGCCCTCACAGGCTCCTCCAGACATACAAAAAGGGCTTAAGGGAATATTATTTTGACCTCAGCCCTGAATAAACTTGAAATTATACTTTTTCTACGTGTAGAAAATCTAATTCAACGGGGGTTTCACGGCCGAAGAAAGAAACCATCACGCGCACTTTGGCTCGATCGGGGTCAATTTCAGAAACAGTACCAATAAAATCGGCAAATGGCCCGGTGCCAATACGCACTTTTTCGCCAAGCTGGAAGTCAAATTTGACTTTGGGCGCTTCCGCTTCCATGCGATTCATAATCTTGGCTACTTCGTCGGGGCGCAAAGGCGTCGGCTCATTCCCCATACCCACAAAACCAGTTACGCCAGGTGTGTTACGCACAACGTACCAGGAATCATCGTTCAATAACATTTGAACAAGGATGTAACCAGGGAAAACACGACGTTCAACAGTACGCCGTTTGCCATCTTTGATTTCTATTTCCTCTTCGGTAGGAACGACGACATCAAAGATTTGGTCCTGCATACCCATCGTTTCGATACGCTGCTCGATGCTGTGACGCACCTTGTTTTCATAACCTGAATAGCAGTGAACGACAAACCAGGCACGGCCGTCATTCGGCAATAAACTTTCGCTGTTGTCGCTACCTGCTGACAAAGAGGATTCCTCAACAGCTACATTGCCATTTAAGTTTTCATCTTTGCTTTCAATGTCATCACTCATATTTGTACTCTCATTGTATAAAAGGTAAGTAACTATTCAGATGCGACACACTTATTCCAGAGTAGAATGCAATATTATGCAAGTGCGTTGCATCTCTAAGCAACTGTTTCTCTACAGGACCAATTGCTCAATAACTGTCTGAATGATGTTGGAAAATACAGTGTCCCAAAACCATAGAAAGATTGCAAAAGCAATGGAGACGGCCAATACAATCGCTGTCAACCGCTGCGATTCTGCTCGCGTTGGCCAGGTTACTTTTTTAAGCTCGCCGCGTACCTCACGAAGGTACTTGGTAAGCGGGTTAGGCTGATTCGCCGTTTTTTCTGCCACAATCAATATTCCTTAGCTACAGGTCATTCCTTGCGAAGATAGGAATCCACACACCTGAATACCCGCGAAGGCGGGTATGACAGTCGAGAAGCACCTGTATGGTTACGTTCCCTATAAAATAAATTTCACCTCCAGGTACAGTTTTATCTGTACCTGGAGGTTGTTAGCAGGGGGTGCAGGACTTGAACCCGCAACCTACGGTTTTGGAGACCGTCGCTCTGCCAATTGAGCTAACCCCCTGAGAATCAAATGTTTTTGATTATCTATTATATAACCAAAAACTAATTTGTTAATCCAAAATCTTGGTAATAACGCCAGACCCAACCGTCAGACCACCTTCACGAATGGCAAAGCGGCCGCCTTCTTCCAATGCTACCGGCGTGATCAATTCCACTAGCATTTCCACATTGTCTCCCGGCATCACCATCTCTACACCTTCCGGTAAGGAAATCGTCCCTGTCACATCGAGTGTGTGGATGTAGAACTGCGGC
>JAAEOP010000527.1 GCA_024223125.1 Chloroflexota bacterium | reverse complement strand
GCTTCTGCTTTCTGGTTGCTGCCATTCTGTTTTCTGGCTCAGGCCCAAGCAGAAACTAAGGCTCAGACCGGTCTCAGGCGAACAGCCCCAACCCAAAACCCGCGTCAGCGGGTCGATTTAAAATTCGCACCTATTCAGGCTCATGTACAATGTCATTAAGCTAAGAATTATAGCGTTAGCATCCCTTCGACAGGCTCAGGCTGCGTCCTGAGCCTGTCGAAGGGATGCTAACTTAATGACATTGGGCTCCGGATTATTTGATTGAATCTTGTTACCCGACAAACCTTTCCGGAATCTGAATTTGCCAAGATTTAGGGGGGTGAGTGGCATACATGCAAACTTGCGGCTTGGTCGCGCTAGGTGAGAGGCTTCAGATCGTCCAAAATCCAGGGCATCAACTCGGCCACGGTGGGGTGGGCCAACACCGCTTTGCGGAACAGTTTATAAGATTGTTTGGTGTACATGAATGTGGTAAACATATTGATAATCTCATCGCCGCCAATACCAAAAATCGTGGCGCCTAAGAATTGTTCTGTATCCGCATCAACCAGAATTTTGATTAAACCGGCTGTCTCGTCCTTCTCTTTAGCCCGTGAGATAGCTCGCATTGGCCGGGTTGCCATGAGGACATTGTGGCCGCCGGCCCGTGCTTCCGTCTCGCTCATACCCACCCGGCCCAACGGCGGGTCGATAAACATAGCATAGGTTAAAATGCGTTGGCCCAAGGTGCGATCATCATCACCACTGTAGTAATCCCAAAAGATTTCACCATCATTGACCGAGGTATGGGTAAAGGCTCCTTCTCCATTAATGTCGCCGACGGCAAAGATGTGCGGGACATTGGTCTGCATCACATCGTTAACCACAATGTACCCCCGCTCGTTGACCTCAACCCCAGCCGCCTCCAAATTGAGGCGATCACTATTGGGCATGCG
>JAAEOP010000526.1 GCA_024223125.1 Chloroflexota bacterium | reverse complement strand
GCTTAACTCACCCGTGGTCAACTTTGATGAAAGTGGGTTGCGGGTAGCGGGCAAGTTGCATTGGGTCCACGTCGCCTCTACTCCGAAATTGACCTCCTACATCGTCCATCGCAAACGTGGGCACGGTTCATTTTTTAAGGAAGAGCACCTTGACTTCCGGTTCGCTTAAAAAATTGACCAAATCTGAGAATTGCCAGTATACTGGATTTCCAACAATTATGTAAAATCTAGCTGGAGATATGTCGCCATGGCAATGTACCTAGCCCCCTCTCAAATCGAACCATCAACAATATCAGAGCCTGAACTGCCACTCAAATTCTTTGAAATACCACCACTCAAGTTTCCATCAGAACCACAGCCCCCCCCATGGTCAGTCTTAAATCCTCCGCCAGCACCGCCCCTGGACATAGAAGTCGAGCGGGTCGACCGAGTTCCATTGATTCTGAAAATGGTGATGCAAATGAGAGTGCCAGAAATAATCGACCAGCATTACGAGGCCCACGGCAACCATCAGGGCTTGAGTGTGGGCTGGTTAGCCGCCCTATTTGTGGTCTATATGCTGGCCGAGAGCAACCACAAAATGGTAACGGTGCGGGAATGGGTGAGAAAACACCAGACGACCTTAGAAAAACAGACGGGGCAGAGGATCAGGCCGACCGATTTCACAGACGACCGATTGGGAGATGTGCTGCGCTACTTGAGCGAAGATGAGTTATGGGGGCAGATAGAGCAAGACCTCAGCCAGCACACCATTCGGGTGTACAAATTGGAGACAAACCAGCCCATACGACTGGATGCAACAGTGGGCGGGAGCAAGCACGACGAGCAGAAGCACAGTCTGTTCAAGACCGGACGGAACAAGGACGGGGTCTTTGAAGTCCAATTCAAGCTGATGTTGGGGGTGTTGGACCCGTTGGGCTTGGCCTTGGCAGCCGATGTAGTGTCTGGGGAGGGGGGCGATGATCCCTTGTATGTGCCCATCTACCAACGTATCCGGCAAACATTGGGTCAAGCCGGTCGGCTGTACATTGGCGATAGCAAAATGGGAGCCTTGAACACCAGAGCCGTAATTGCAGACGGGGGAGATTACTATTTGACCCCCTTGGCCCTGGTCGGACAGACACCCGCCTTGCTGGAAGAGTTGCTGAGTGTGGTTGAGGCCGGGCAAATAAACTTAACCAAAATCTACTTACCCGAAGACCTACCGACCGACCCAGACCAAGCCCCAGACCCCGAGTTAGCCCTAGCCGAAGGCTTTGAGGTGGTTCGGGAACAACAAGCCCGGCTAGAAGATGGCAGTTTGGTGACCTGGCAAGAGCGGGTACTGGTGGTCCGCAGTTACGCTTTTGCCCAAGCCCAAATCAAGAACTTTGAGCAGCGGTTAGCGCAAGCCGAGGCCGAAATTCTAGGCCTAACCCCGTCCCGGGGGCCGGGCAAACGTCAATTTGATGACCCGGTGGCCTTGCACCAAGCCATAGAAGCCATTGTGAAGCGCTATCGGGTCAGTGCTTGCTTTGATATTGAGTTGGAACGACAGGCCACCCTACGGCAAGTGCGAGCTTACAAGGATCGACCAGCCCGCACCGAGGAACAAGTCCGCTACCAAGTCCACCTGACCCGGCGTGAAAAAGCAATTGAGCAAGCCAAATTTCGGCTCGGCTGGCGGCTGTATGCCACCAACGCTCCCGTACAGCAGTTCAGTTTGACCGAAGCCGTATTGGCCTACCGTGACCAATATCTGGTCGAACGCAATTTTGCCCAAATCAAAGGCCCCCTGTTGGCAATGCTCCCCCTGTACGTCCAGCGAGATGACCACGCCCTGGGCTTGATTAGGCTGTTGACCGTCGCTTTACGGCTGTTGACCATCATTGAGTTTGTCGTCCGTCGTTCTCTGTCCACAGCCGAGCAGACTATCACTGGCTTGTATGATGGCAACCCCAAACGGCAGACTGCCACCCCCAGCGTGGCCTTGCTATTGAACGTATTTGACAACATCTCCTTGACTACCATTACCCAAGCCAACCAAATCACAGGCCAACATCTCACCCCGCTCACCGCTGTGCAAAGGCGTATTCTGGACTTGCTTGACCTGTCACCCCATATTTACGAGAGTTTGGTTGACTTTTCGACCAGCAGTTCCATAACCCAGGGAGGAGTGCGTCCAATCAACGGGTTGCCTTGTTAAAACCAAGAGACACATTGCTCATTTGTGGGATACAAGGCCACTTTTGAGCATACCCTGCTTGATTTTTCTTGATAATTTTGCTTTGGGCTAGATCAGGCCCAAACCAGAGATGGTCAAGTACATACCAAAAGGGTGTCGTCAAGCACGACACCCCCGTTTTAAGCTGATTTTTGGCGACAATTGGCTCTATGTTGGTCTGACTGCTTCCAATTTTGCTACAATTTTGTGGTTTATGTAAAATACACCTCTCAGTGGCACAATCTTAATATGTCCCAAAAAAATAAGAGAACCGGACGCTTGAGATAGCCAATAATTTATTTGCCATTGTCACTACTTTCACAGACACGCACGATAATGATGGGAAGCCGGACGGGTGGTTTCGTTCCACTGGAGGTGTCTAAAAACACGGTGGTGTTTCTATCTAACTCCTGAAGTG
>JAAEOP010000525.1 GCA_024223125.1 Chloroflexota bacterium | reverse complement strand
TTAGATATCTGTGTCGGCTATGGCCAACATGGCTTGAAGCAATACATTGGCTCCGGCTACGACATCCTCCTTCTGGACATTTTCCAACTCATTGTGACTCAGGCCGTCTTCGCAAGGGATAAAAATCATACTGGTGGGGGCCACCCGCGAGACGTAAACGGCGTCGTGTCCGGCACCGCTGATCATGCGCATAGCGGACACGCCTGTGGTTTCAACCGCTTGGTCTACTGCGGCAATACATTCAGCCGCAAACCTCACCGGCGGCGAATCCCAAATCTTTTCCAACTTGCCGCCACCTTCTGTAGCAATGGCGTTCAAGTCCTGTTCAATCTGGTTCAACGCAGTGGTTTCAGGGTGTCGCAAATCTACGGTAATTGTCAGTTTGCCGGGGATGGTATTAATCACCCCCGGTTCCGGGCGTAAACTGCCAAACGTCAGCCGTATATCCGGCGTGTATTGCTCGACCAGAGCATAGGCCTGATGCAAAATTGCCACCGCGGCTTTGACCGGGTCCTGGCGAAGGTGCATTGGGGTGGTCCCGGCGTGCGATTCTTTGCCCTCGATGATCAGGTGATACCAGCGCATCGCCTGCACGCCGGTGACAATACCAATTGTTTT
>JAAEOP010000524.1 GCA_024223125.1 Chloroflexota bacterium | reverse complement strand
TCTACAATCCATTGGGTCTGCGCTATGTAGATTTCAGGATAAAATTTGGAATAATATTGGGTGTCGGGCAAAGCGATGATTGTGAATTGTTTGTCTTTCGGGTGAACGTCAACGCGAAAAGAGATTGAAAGCGTGTCTCCAGCCGATGCCTCAACCGAATCGATCTCGATAATGGTATTGAATTTGGCGGCTTTTTCGGGGGGGGAATACAGTTTCAGTGAAACAAACAAGGCACCAATGACGATAACGGCGAAGGCGGCGCTCACGAGGTGTGCGCGGGATAGGTTAGAGAGAAAACGCAAGTTCAATCGTTTCATGTGGTTAGCTGGTCAAAAAGGATGATGGGGGGGAAGTGGCGGGGTTGCCGGCGCTGGCACACGCTGCCAGAAGAAGGGCGAATAGAATGGTAAAAGGAATACGCGTCACGTCAGCCCCAAACTTCCGCAAGCGTATCCCGGAACAACGCGTCCAGCACGTCTACCGGGGTATGGCCCCTCATAGCCGAGCTTTCTTAGTTTTTTTGATGACTTGTCGGGGTTTAAGCGGGGATACTTTCGGCATCTTGTTCCTCGATGAT
>JAAEOP010000523.1 GCA_024223125.1 Chloroflexota bacterium | reverse complement strand
GTCTCCCTCCTCCCGTCCGTACACAGCCGCCGGCTTCTGGCTTATTAAAGAGGCACACAATGAAGGTCGTATTTCCGCATATGCCGGTCTGATAGTCAGGGGGTCCAATCGTTCGACGTAAGCTAGCAAGCCTCCAAAAAAGCGTATTTCCACATCGAGGGCCAGCAACAAGTAGGTTCTTGTTTGTTGGGCAAACGGTTGGGTTTTGACGTAATCAAGCCCTAATCTGCTGCGGTTGAGTTCGTACGCCAGAAACTCAAGAAACAACTCCGGGTCGCCAAGCAGGGGCGATAAATCAATCCGCCAGCCCGAGGCGCATTTTTCGCCTGTTTCAATTGCCCGGACCAAACAGGACAGCAAACGGGCACGGACAAGGTCGAACCACTGCTTTGATGTAACCCGCAACCCTTCATTTCGCGGGGGGCGCGACCAGGCCAGAGCAGCAGGCACATTCAAAAGGTCAGACCGTTCACGTTCTAACCGGCCGGCGACAAAGGCTAAATGCCGGTGCAATAGTACGATTTCGCTTTCGGTGAAATCACTTAAACTAAAAAGTGACATCGTCATAGCCAATCTCCTCGTATCAATTAACAAATGACAAAAACACCCCTGCCCCCCGCTCCCTTGCTCCCTTGCTGTAGGTAGGCGTGAAACCCGCTTCATGGGTGACTCCTTCGTATCGTGACTGATTATGGCTCCTCCGGCGCCAGGGGTTTGAACAGACCCTCGAGGGTCATTGTTGGTCCGGGCAGTAGAGCGCGTGGCGCATCTCTTTTGAGGCTGATTTCTGTCACTACTTTACCGGTTCTTGAGTCTAACAACCGGGCAATCGTGACATTGGGCATGGTG
>JAAEOP010000522.1 GCA_024223125.1 Chloroflexota bacterium | reverse complement strand
CACGCTTTTAGCGGGAATCCACATTTGCACGCCTATTATGGATGCCCGATAACTACATTCGGGCATGACGCTACTGTTCAAAATGTCCTTGACCACTACAATTTTGGCCCAAAAAGGGGCTAAAACCCTGTTTTTTGTTAGTGAGTGGCAAGCATAACCTGGCCGGATGTCTTATTGATGAGGAATTTGAAACTCCATTCCGCTAATGCAACAAGAAGGCCATTGACAACTTTAGCAACTTTTGTTATCATTTTTACACGCCACATTTCAAAATTTGAATTCCACCCAACTTTTTTCAAGAAAAGCATCCGGGAGAGTCATTGTGAGACTTGAGCAGGCCACAACAAACGCAGGGGGTTAACCTGGTTGTTGTGGCCTGTTTTGTTTTTAAGGCCCAAATAACAAAAAAACCTCGCGGCTCTGTCCGGCCCGAGGCTTTAACCAAGGTGAGTAGGACACCCTGGTAGTTGAAAGTGTATTTATTCAACCCGCCGGTGTCAAGTATCGGCGGGTTTGTGTTTTGTTGGCCTAAATTAAGGCAAACAAAATAATAAGGAGATTTGGATGACAAAAACGCAACAACAATACCGCACTTTAATCCTGGCTACGCTTTTGCACGATATTGGAAAACTGCTTATCAAGTCTGAACCAGAGGCCGATAAGAAACACTCGTTTTATGCGATAGAATTCTTACAACAACAGCGTAATCTACTACAAGTAGAAAATTTTACACATGATATAGATTTTGATTTGTTGTGTAATTTAGTCCAGCACCATCATCATAAACCCGAGGCAGGACATGCTGCCGCTGAGGTGTTGGATATACTTCGTAAAGCGAATGGCTACTCAGCGGGAGAGCAGGATTTGGAGCATGTTTATACGCACTTGGCCACCTCTGAACTGGCCCTAAAGCCAATTTTTAGACATCGTTATCTGGGACGGCCTCTGAAAAATGAAGAGCTTTATTATCAACCTCAGCCGCTATCCCCCGCTCATGCTTTTCCACAAGCTGACCTTAAAAAATTCAGCTCTGAAACTTACGCCGCCGTCCAAACAGAATTTGGTCAGGCTTTTCGCTATGCGCTGGAGAATGCAGAGGATTGGACGGCCCTTGAAACCTGGATTTATAGTCTATTAGAACGTTACGCCTGGGCCATCCCCAGCGACTTTGGTCGAGACCCCTACGATGTCTCCCTTTTTGACCATAGCCGCACCAGTTGTGCTATTGCTGCGGCCCTCTACCTGGGGCATATCAATGGTGTCGGACCAGACTCCTCCCAATTTTTACTCATCAAGGGTGATGTTTCGGGTGTACAGGATTATATTTATAGCGTGGCCAATGTGGGGCCGGGTGGGGTAGCCAAACGACTGCGAGCGCGATCCTTTTATATTACAGCCCTAACCGAAGTCGTCGCCCATCGCTTGCGTGATGAATTAGTTGACGATTATAAATTACCTGTGGCCGCCACAATTTTTTCCGGCGGTGGACAATTTGTACTTCTGGCCCCCAATTTACCAACGGTTCAAAACAAATTGACGCAAATCAAAAAAGAAATCAATACCTGGTTGTGGCAAAAGTTTCAAGGTGATTTGGCCTTTGTTTTTGGGACAAAAGAAATCAGTGGAGATGAACTGACCCTTACCCCGGATAATCAAGGCCGTAATATATGCCAGGCTCTGGGAGATTTAGACCGGCAAGTTGAAGCCGGCAAAGAACAACGTTTGGAAACAACCCTTCAAGCAGAGGGCAAATGGCAGCCGGCAGCCTTTAAATGGGCTTTTCCTGACCAGAATTACGAGCATGGTACTTGCCCTAGCTGTGAACGCTTACCGGCCCGGGCGGATGCGAATGAGGAAGATATTGATAATCGCTTGTGTAACCGTTGTTATGCTGATCGTCAGCTATCAGAGCGAATTGTTGGGGCACGGTATATCGCCTATTGGCGAGACACACCTTTGGAAGAAAAAGAGACGGGCTGGTTAAAGCAGCGCCGGCTGACATTTTTTGAGGGTGAAACACGCCGGCATGTGGTGCTGTTATCAGCTTTAGATGAGCTGCAAAAAAAGCTCAAGACTAGAGAGCAACCCTACCAGCTTGATGGGTTTGGTTATGAGACACCCCAGCCGGATAGTCCCCCTTTGGTACGACACTTTGCCAATTATGTGCCCCGGTTTGACAACTTTGAAGCCCTCAAAACGTTCTGTACCTCTGAGCGAGGCTGTGTGTATGTCCGCTATGATGACAATGATGCTTGTGGCATTTTGGTTCGCCCGAATCAGAGTCATGTGACAAGCAGAGATTATCCCATCTTGCAAAACTTTGGGTGTTTATCAGCGGCCTCAGCCGAAAAACCGGCCTTCTCCTCAGCAGAAGAACCTGATAAAAAGAAGGTGATGGGAGCCCAACTGTTGGGTATCTTGCGGGCCGATGTTGATCATCTGCGCCTGCTCTTTAGCGAGAGCTTTGAAGCGTATGACTCGGCCCAAGAAAATGGTAACGTTCAGCGTTCGGCCCGAAGCCTATCCCGGTTGGCCACCCTTAGCCGGATGATTGACCTTTTCTTTAGCGGGTGGGTGCATGAAGCGTTGTTAAAGCCACCCTATAATAAAATTTATACGGTGTATACCGGCGGAGATGATTTGTGCCTGGTTGGTCCGTGGGACGTACTGATTGACTTTGCCCGTCATCTGGCGGAAGAATTTGCTCGTTATGTGGGTCACAACCCCAATATCACCCTCTCGGCGGCCTTGACCGTGACCAAACCTAAATTCCCCCTGGCAACCTCGGCTAAGGTGACCGGGGAGTTATTAACCAAGGCCAAAAGCGCCGGGCGCCATCGCTTTAACATGTTTGGGGTGATAGCGCGTTGGCACAAATTACCGCCTTACGAGGATTTGAGTGCAACCCTGGCAGAACAATTGAAAGAACAGGAAAAACACGCCAGTTTGTTAGTTGATGACTTATGGATTTGGGCTAAACGTCTTGATGACCAATTAAGTCACTACCGGCTCGAAAAAGAGGCCCATCGACACTATCCCATTTCCCGGGCCTTTATTCACCGGTTACTGCACTATGCTGAAATGGCCTACGCCTGGGAACGGAACGCCCAGATTAAAGCCGGTGATATGCTTTATCTGGCGCATTTGGCCTACGATTTGGGCCGAAATATCATTAAAAGCGGGGCCGTCGCCCAAGATGTCGAAAAAAATCTAATGGAATTAACCCAGCTTCAGCATCGTAAATTGATGGCCGGTATGAGAATGCCCATCACTTATGCCCTATATCGAAATAGAGAAAGGAGTTTAGATAATGACAGTTGATAAAAATTTTCTTAAACAAGGCTACTTTGAAACCCGCAATGGCAAAGAAGTGATTCGGGCTGATCTGATGGCTAAACACGCCCGAAGTTATGGTGAATTATTTGCCAGCCGGGATCGAAATTTGCAGGTCTCGAGCAACCAATTACGGGCCTTTTATGCCGATGTCAAATCTCTGGAACGTAAGATTGAAGACGTTGGTAAAGATGGTTTTGACCGGTACTTTTATCTGATCAAAATGCTTAAATCCAAAGCCAGTTATATTCAAGGCAAACGCAGCGGAGGCCGGGTCTCTCGCGAGTTTCGTGACTACATCCATACCTGCGTGGAGGCCATTAATGAGAAAGAAGACTTTGAAGCCTTTCTAAAATTCTTTGAAAGTACAGTCGGCTTTTACTATGGAGCCGGTGGGGAGCGAATAGCATGAGTGATAAATTAGCTTTAAAAGATTACCTGACTCTGAAAGGGACCCTGCGCTGTGTAACCGGATTGCGTATTGGCACCTCGACTGATGTTATTGAGATTGGCGGCATGGATAACCCGATCATCAAACATCCTTTAGATGGATTGCCTTATGTCCCCGGCTCGTCGCTTAAAGGAAAGATGCGTTCTTTGCTGGAACTGCGTCACGATAAAATTGATGCCCAACCCTATGAGCTTGATAAGAATGGGCAGGTAAAAAAAGGCAAAAACAACAAGCCATTCAAAAACCGTAACTATGGCGATGTTCACAAACCCGATGGCCATGGCTGCGACAAAGATAAATGCCTGATTTGCCGCCTGTTTGGCTCTAGTGCCGGGGAAGGGAGCCTGGGGCCGGGCCGGCTTATTGTGCGTGATGCTTATCTGACAAAAGGCGAAGATGGCTGGCAGAAAAAGATTGAAAAGCGATTGGCCAAGGGGGACCCTGTCACCGAGATTAAGCATGAGAACACCATTAACCGCATCACCGCTATGGCTAATCCCCGCACCATGGAACGTGTTCCCGCCGGGGTGGAGTTTACCTTTGAAATAGGCTACCGCATCTTTGATACCGGCGATGATGGTACAATTGATTGGAGTTTGTTTAAACACGTTGCTGAGGGCTTACAACTGGTGGTGGTTGATACGTTGGGCGGTTCCGGCAGCCGGGGCTATGGCAAAGTGGCCTTTGATCAACTGACGTTGACCAACCTGGCCGGCGAATTGCTGTTGGAAAATGGCTCTCTTGAAGATTTGCTGAAACTTGAATTATAATTATGAACGTATACCGTTTAACCATAGAACCTTATTCGGCTTTTCGCACCCCGTTGCAATCGGATACCATCTTTGGACATCTGCTTTGGGCGCTGCGGTATACGGCCGGTCAAGAGGGAAACGCCGCTCTGGAAAAATTTCTGGGCCATTACCGCAGCGGTGAGCCTCCTTTGCTGGTCTCAGCCGGGTTTCCGGCCAACACCTTACCCGTTCCGGTTTTAGAACAACTGCCCCCTGATCCCACTAAGAGTATTGCTGACCGGACAGTGGCCGACTTATTACGCAAAGTACGCCAAGAATTGGACTATTTGCCTTTAAGCTACTGGAATGACCTGGCCTCAAAAGTATCAAGTCGTAACTTAGAGAACGCCAGAAAAAAGCTGCAACAAGCGCTTGAAAAGGACGATTTCTACGACTACCGCCGGCAACGTAAAGTTCAAGCCATAACCCGCACCGCCGTTGACCGGATAACCGGCAGTGGTCGTGACGGACGGCTTTTTGTGGCCGAAGAGACCTTTTATGGCCGCCCGGTTGACCGTCCTGATTGGCCGCCCGCTCGTTTTGATGTGTGGCACAAACTGGATGAGGAGCAAGTGTCTCCCACTGATGTGCAAAAATGGTGGCATTGGATTGAGCGTAATGGCTTTGGCAAACGGAAATCAACCGGGGCCGGGGCCTTTAAGATTGTCCGAGACCTTGAACCGGCCGCCGGGGAACTGCCTCAGGTCGATCAGCCCAATGGCTTTGTTTCCCTCTCGGCCTGGGTGCCTGCGATTAACGACCCGCTAAAGGTCAGTTATAAAACCAGGGTTAAGCGGGGCAAGCTGGCCGAACAGTATGCCATTCCCGGTCTTGAACACGGCCCCTGGAAAAAGCCGTTGCTGATGCTTGCCCCGGGCGCTTTAGCACGTTTGCCTGCCGGTGAAGCTGTGCGGGAGTGGTATGGTCAACTGGTGGAAGATATGCACTGGACCCGAAAAGGCATTGTTCAATATGGGTATGGGTTTCCTTTGGGAGTATGTTTAGTTAAGGAGAAGAAATAGTGGCCGAATACCTTTTTCACCTAACCCCCCTCACCCCGATTCATATTGGCAGCGGTGAGCAATTGGAACCCTTTGAATATGTGATGACGGCTGAGCGGATGTACCGCTTTACCCTGGATGACTTTATGCTGAAGTTGCCCCGTGAGCAGCAAGAAGCGTTTGTCGATATGGTGGGCCAGAGTATTCCGGCTACCCGCAATTTTGTTAGCGACCATCTAAAAACCGCCGCAGAGGTAGCCCGTTGGCAAGCAGACATCTCCGGGGCAGCAGAGACATTGTACCGGACCCGCTTGAGCCGGGGCGAAGGACACCCGGAGGTGCGGGCCTGTAGCCGGACCAACGAGCGGCCTTACTTACCGGGGTCGTCACTTAAAGGGGCTATCCGCACGGCCTTGCTGTACTATACCATGGCCAAACCCCAACAAGGTCGGGATGCCCGCTATCTTGAGCAAAATAGTTTTGAGTTTAAGTGGGTACAAGAAGACCCCTTTAGAGCCTTTAAGCTTGGCGACGGCCAAACCCTGAACGGCTCAAACAAAGTACGGGCCGTAGCCATTAACACTTTGCGACACGGGCAGTGGGATAAAGATGTGGCTTTGTTGGTAGAAACCATCCCCGGCCAACTCTCGGATGCGGCTGAAGCGATCTCAACCCATGCAGTTAATTTTGATGATACCTTTTATCGTTTGCACCCAACCGCTTTCCGGATAACGGCAGCCCAGGTGATATCAGCTTGTCGTGATTTTTACGGCACGCATTTAGCCAGGGAGCAAGCTTACACCACCGCTTTGCCTCAAACCTCAGCCGCTTATCAAGCTTTGGTTGATTATGCACGCTCACTGCCCAACCATGCTTGTTTGCTGCGGTTAGGCTGGGGCAGTGGGCAGGGGGCCACAACGGTTAGCTATGGTCTGGCCGATGAAAAATCGCCTACGTCTCGCCGCCTGACCGATGACGGCTTTCCTTTGGGCTGGGTAGAATTAAGCATAACCACCCCGGACGGTAAACCACTTGAGGTTAAAGATATCGTCCCGGCCATTGCCGATCTGTCAGCAACAGTTACCTCACCGGTTCAAAAGGAAACCCCACCAGAACCGCCACCTGAACCTCTCAAATATCCTATTCACTCTGAAGTAGAAGCCAAAATTGTGGGTGACTGGTCAAAAGGCACGGTTAAGGTAGAATTGCCCGCCGGTGAACAAGGATACTTGAAAATATCGCGCAAACAGCTAAAAAAACTTAACCAGGAAACCGTCACTCTGGTTGTCACTAAAGTAAAAAAAGATATCTACTATCTGGAACAGCCCTAATCATTGGCCAATGACAAATAACAAAATCCCCTCCAACTTTACCCTGGCCCGCTACCGGCTGACCCTTGACCTGCTGGACACTTTACACATCCACCCCTACAAAGGCAGCGCCTTGCGCGGGGGCTTTGGCCATACCTTCAAACGGCTGGTGTGCGTTCAGCCCAAAGCGTGTGATAAAAAATGTCAGGCCGGCCATAGCTGTCCTTACGGCTATATTTTTGAAACGTCTCCCCCCGACGATGCCGAGGTGCTGCGAAATATTGGCGCTGTCCCCCGCCCTTTTGTTATCGAGCCGCCGCCGGACAAACGAATGCTTATCATCCCCGGTGAGCAATTGATCTTTGAGCTAACATTAATTGGCCGGGGCATTAATTATTTGCCCTATTTTATTGCCGTTTTCAGAGAGTTAGGCCAAGAGGGCTTGGGCCGCAAACGGGCTAAATTTCGTTTGGCTACTATTGATGCCGTAGCACCGTACAACGGGGTTTCAAAACCTGTTTATCGGGCTGAAGATGAGGTGATCAGAACGGTTGATATCACCGTAGACGGCAAAACCATTTTCAACCGGGCCGCTAATCTCCCCGCTAATCAGATTACCCTGAATTTTCTGACACCCACCCGTCTAAAGCATAGAAAGCGGTGGGTTAAGCACGGCCCACCTTTTGATGCCTTGATCAAGGTGCTTTTAAGTCGAACATCGTCGCTTAGCTACTTCCATTGTGGAGAGAAGCTGGACGTGGATTTTCGGGGCATCATTGACCGGGCGGCCGAGGT
>JAAEOP010000521.1 GCA_024223125.1 Chloroflexota bacterium | reverse complement strand
TTTTACCAACACCACTCTCACCGCCAATGAGCCAGACAGAGCCGTCCCCTTGCTCGGCTCTTGTCAGGGCTGTCTGAAGCTGCTTCATCTCTTTTTCACGGCCGACAAAGGTAGCTGCTTGCAGGTAACTTTCGCGAACTTCCAGAGATTCGGTGATTCGTTTTTTATTAAGTGCCACATCGAATGCCAGCACCACATCGTCAGCATTCTGAAATCGTCGATCTGGATCTTTTATAAGTAATCGTTCGATAACTCTTGCCAATGCAGGTGTGTCAACAAGGGGTGTAAAATCTGGCTCTTTTTCAAGAACTCTTTCGATAAAATTGGCATCTATTGGTGCAAAAGGATGCTTCCCAACCAACATTTCATATGCGATGACCCCAATCGCATATATGTCTGATGTTGGGGAGTATTTATAATCTTCCCACACCTCCGGCGCTAGATAAGCCAGTGTGCCCCCAGAAGAAAAAGCATCACCTTCTACCAGAGGCGAAGACAAACCAAAATCTAAGACAAATGCTGAACCGTCAGCCACCAATAAATTTTCCGGTTTCAAATCGCGATGCAGGACCTTTCGCCGATGTAAATAAGCAAGCGCCTGAAGGACTTGTTGTAAATAGAGGATTTTTATACTATTTGATTTTCCTTTACCGGCAACTTGAATCGTCTGAGCGTCCGACAGATAGCTCATTGTATAGAAGGGCTTCCCTTCTCTGTCGAAGCCGTAATCCTGGACGCTAATAATATAGGGATGGTGTAAGGAAGCGAGGGTTTGAAATTCACGAGTTAGAGCCAGTCGGTAATCCTCTTCAAGTTCACCTACTGGATCAGTTATGAATTGAAAAGATTCGACAGGAAGGTTCACCTGTTTAAGAGCAACTGTATCACCGGTCTTTCGATCTATTACTTTATAGACAGCACCCATGCCGCCTTCGCCGATTTTATCTTGGAGGTGATAACGGCCGTCGAGTTCCAAACTCATTCTCTATTTATCTCCGTTATAAAGTGGAAGCCAGAATACAGTCAAAATCATATTTCGTTGAGTGTAACACAAATGCCAAAAATTATAATCGGCTCGAATAACATTACACTTTTAGGAAAAGCTTTGTTGTTTTTTGCAATAGGGGCAATCGCATGAACTTATATTATTAGTGTAGCTTTTTTCCATTAAATCCGGTAGATTATATTATCATCATTCCCAAATAGATTTGCCTTCAAGAATTGCGATCAATTGCTCCGGTAACCGTCGCCGATCAATTGGTTTACTAATATAACCATCGAAACCCTTTGCCCGGGCTTTAGGAATCTCTATATCGGGGTCAGAAGCCGTAACAGCGACGATTGGAATATCATTCAACTCTGGTATTTCCTTGATGGCATCAAACACATCATATCCTGATTTTTTACCCGGTAGCATGATGTCTAAAAGAATCATATCAAACTTTGTAGGATAATTCAGCATATTTTTGAGTGTTGTGTCTCCCCAATGATCTAGGGTTGAAAACGCGCCTTCTTTTCTTAAAATTGTGCGAATAATCGAAAAGTTGACAGGATCATCTTCCAATAAAAAAAAGTTTTTCCCCACTAAATTCATAATTAAATTCCTTTTAAGCAATATACCATACTTCTTCCCCACATAAAATTTTTTGTACTAGATCTGGAAAAACATGTCGATGGAGTGGTTTGCTAATCATACCGTCAAAAGAAGCATTCTTGATACGATCTACTTCATCACCCATAACCCTGCCTGTCACGGCGATTATTTTTGCATCCCGATACGTCGGCGATTGTCGCAATTGAGATAACATTTCATATCCATTATACGGCCGTACAAAAATATCCAAAAAAATGACAGTGGGTACATAAGGCAATGCTTCGACCCGTTGCATAAACTGTTGACTATTTTCAAGAAGGGCAACTTGTGAACTCCCTATTGTTTTTTCCAGAATAATTGACAATATTTGCAATGTTTGCGGATCATCATCAACGACAAGATATGCTTGTGATGCTAAATTATCCATGGATAACCCTCATTTAATTGGTAACTGAACATAAAAGGTAGAACCGACGTTTACTTCACTTTCCACCCAAATATGACCTTCATGATAAGTAAGCAATTGTTTCGTAATTGGTAAGCCCAAACCTGTACTCATTACATTTTCGAGATTATGAGTTGCCTCTTTGTAAGATTCAAAGACCAACTCTTGATCTTCTATCGAGATGCCGATGCCCGTATCCTGAATCGAAACTTGAATCATCTCATCGATAACCTGAGCACGGATCGTAATTTCGCCTTCAAGTGTATATTTAGCCGCATTCGAAAGCAAATTAATAAAAATCTGTCGGATACGGCGTTGATCGGCCTGGATTGTTGGCAAATCCTGATCAATTTCGGCTATGATTTCAATCTCTTTTCCTTTGACCAATCCGGTGGCTGTTGAAATCGAATGTTGTAGCATTTTGGCGATATCTACTTCGGTGAAGACCAGATTCATCATGCCGGCCTCAATTTTATTTAAATCTAAGACATCATTGATAAGGCTGAGTAGATGCTCACCACTGTCTACCACTTGTTGCAATGCCTTTGCTTGTTCCAAGTTAACATCACCAAAATACTCATCCAAAACAAAACCAGAAAAGTTCAAAATCGCGTTGAGCGGTGTGCGGAGTTCATGTGACATATTAGATAAAAAGGTTGTTTTAGCTTCATTGGAAGCTTCAGCTATCTCTTTGGCTTCTGAGAGTTGTCTTGTTCGCTTAGCCACTAACTGCTCAAGATTTTCATTTAGAAATGCATTTTCGATAGCAACAGCGGCCTGGTTACTAAAAAATTCTAACGGCACAAGGTCTCGCCGACGAAAAAGACCAGACTTAGTTCGATTTTCGACATATATAGCCCCAATAACCTGGTCTTTAGAAATAAGTGGCACACACATAATAGACCGCTTCTGTTTCGCCATCACACTTCGGGAGCCAGCAAATCTGGGATCCATAATGGCATTACGGACAAGGACAGATTGCTGGGTTTGGGTTACCTCATTCAAAACAGAATGGCTTACAGGATCAGTTTCGGATAGAGAACCCTTGCCGTCTGCACGTCGTTTGACGCGATAATCAAGAGAATCATCATCGTTTAATAAGACAATGTAACCTCGCCCTGCTCCTACTAACCTCAATACTTCGTCAATGGCGAATAATAGGAGGGGTGCTAAAGTCCGCATTTCGGACATTTGACGACTAACCCTTAACAAATGGGTGAGCAGAACTTCCCCGCTTAATTTTTCTTTTTGGTTGGCTAATTCTTTTTCATTGATGGCGCGAAATGGTTTTGGTGTTTCTTGTTCATCGCTTAAGATTGATTCAATCAAAAGACGAGAATCATTATCTTCTGTGAGCAATTGGGCTAGAGTCGTTAAGGAAGTAGGTTGGGATACATTGTTCCTATCAGGCCGTTCGGTCTCATCTTCAGATTGTCGCGTTGAATCAAGGTTATTTTGCTGGTCACTTTGATCGGGATCATATTCCATATCTATATCCTTATATCATTAAAGCAGTTGATATTTTCATATACTTTTTTGTGATGGTTCATAACTGCTCAGAGATAACTTTACAATAATATATTTGATAATCTAATACAAATTTTCAAAGCGTTTCCTAAACACCGTTTTGCAACTTATATGATAATAGGTTTGACGGCCGTTGTCATCAGTACATGTGGATTATTTAGTTCACTGCAATTGTTAACTCAAGCTGCTGGCGAATAGCGGCGGCAGCTTCAAAGCCTATCATGACAGGCATGACGAGATCCATGAGAATGAGGTCTGGCTTGAACTGGGGAACTTGTTCGACTGCTTCTTGTCCATTTTCGGCGAGGCGGATTTCAAAGCCGAGTGGCTCGAGCAAATCGAGTAAGACGAGCCGGTTTTCAGCATGGTCATCAACGACCAAAGTGTGGCGGCGCTGGCCTTCGTAGCTGGTGATATGACGGAAGAGTGTGGAGGGGTAACGGCCGTTTCCCTAATGATACCTTATGGGCTGGCAAAAAAAGTTGGAGATTTAAGGAACCTGGTTGCGACGTTAACAACGAATGTTTATTTAGGGAACACGGCCGTAAATCCCCCATTATTCCCCACTGCCGTGAACGATTGCAACGCGACGGCCGTTTTACATTTTCACGCAACAGGCCAATGGACAGTAACGGCCGTTCCTTTATCAACCCCAGCGCTGGAAATATCCAACTGCCCACCGTACAATTGCAAAATTGAATCCACAAGAGACAGCCCCAGGCCCGTACCTTGCGTTTGTCGGGAGCGGGCTTTGTCCGTGCGGTAAAAGCGTTTGCCGATGTGGGGCAACTCTGCGGTCGCGATCCCTCGCCCCGTGTCCGCGACCTCGACTTGTATGTAGCGCTCAATTTGCTGCACGGAAACGGTCACTTCCCCACCCGATGGGGTGTATTTGAACGCATTGTCGAGCAAATTGCGGAACACAACCTGGGCATGGTTAAGGTTGGCTTGAATCGGCGGCAATGGGGTGTCAGGTGTGTGGACGACGAGGGTGATATTTTCTGAAACGGCCGTTTCTTCATACTCCCGCCCCAACACTTGCCATAAACGGCCGACATCAAATTGCTCCTCACCGGCATCGAGCCGTTTTGCATCCAGGCGAGAAAGCAGCAGTAAATCCTCCACCAGACGGCTCATGCGACGTGCTTCGCTGTCAATATCGCCGATGTACTGTCGGCTGGTTTGCTCATCCAACTGCCCCGATTGCAGCCATTCTGTTCGCAGCCGAATGGTGGTCAATGGTGTACGTAGTTCGTGCGAGGCATTGCCTGTGAAGGCGCGCTGCTCGGTCACCATCGCCTCAACGCGCTCGGCCATCGTGTTGAAAGCCGCGCCCACATGCCCGATTTCATCGTCGCTCAAGGGCATGACCCGCTGCGTTAAATCGCCTTCAGCCATTTGCAAAGCGGTATGCTCTAAACGCGCTAGCGGCTTGGTGAGTGTGGTTAACAACCATAAGCTGACACCAAATCCCAAGAGGGAAAAGATGAAAAAACCAACGCCTAATGCGAGCCATCGTTGAGTAACGGCCGTTTGCGGTATAGATGCAGGCACGCCAATCTGTACAATCCCACGTATATCGTCGCCTTCACTGATGACGGCAGAGACGTAGATCGTTTTTTCGCCGGCGCTATTTAGCTGCACGCGGTAGGTGTCCGTTTGCACGAATGGCGCCGGCTGTTGATCGGAACTGAGCCAGAATTTGCCGGCCGGCGTAAAGATGGCGACTTGGGCGTTAAGTTTGTAAGCTGAATCTTGGAGTATAGAAACGGCCGTTTCCGATGAATGTTCTACCGGCTCCAGCAATTGCGTCGCCAGCAGCAGCGCATGAATGTGCAAATTCGTACCAAAATCATCATAAGCGTTGATTGCAATTTGCCGTCCGGCCAGCAATGTTAACCCGCCAAAGCCGATGATGACCAGCCCGACATAGACTCCAATTAAACGTGAACGCAATGAAGTAAACAAAGGCAACTCCTCTGTGAATGTGGATTTCGGAATGCGGAATAACAATCAGCCTTCTGCGCTCCATTTTCATCCTTCGTGGTACGCTGTGGCGCGTGTTGTCTCCTGTCTTACCCGGCGAATTGATAGCCAACGCCGCGCACGGTTTGAATGAGCTGTGGGCGGCTGGCGTTGGTTTCGATTTTTTCACGCAGCCAGCGGATATGAACATCAAGGGTGCGTGTGTCGCCCAGCCAATCGGTTCCCCACACTTTATCAAAGATTTCAGTGCGGGTGACGACCTGACCGGCATTGCTCATCAATAGAACGAGCAATTCAAATTCTTTGTAACGGAGGGTTAACGGCCGTTTTCCTTTCAAAACCTGTCGCGTGTCAATAATAAGGGTGATGTCGCCAGCTTGCAGCGTCTGGGCGATGGGAACCGCTTGATCTAGCGCCACCCGTCGCAACATTGCCTTAATCCGTGCCAGCAGTTCCCGTGTGCTAAATGGCTTGGTCAAATAATCGTCTGCGCCCAATTCCAGCCCCAAAATGCGGTCTATTTCTTCGCCCAGTGCGGTGAGCATCAGAATGGGTACACCGCTTTGCTGGCGCAGTTGGCGGCACACTTCCCAGCCGTCCATTTCTGGCATCATCACATCAAGTATCACGATGTCGGAGTGTTGGGCAAGGGCGGTTTGTAATCCTAAACGGCCGTTGTCTGCCACCAACACCTCATAATTTTGCTGCCGCAAAGAACGAGACAGCGGTTCTGTGATTAACGGATCGTCATCAATAAGAAGGATAGTTGTTTTCATAAGCGCCTTTTGTAGAGGCGACCCAGCAAGTCGCCTCCATAGCATTATTAGACATTATCGGAAACAACTTTTTTGACAGGATTAACAAGATTTACAGGATGAAATAATCCTGTTAATCCCGTAAACCCTGTCCAATTTCTTATTTCCGATAAGGTTTAACGAAAAGTCGCGTCAAGACCGTCTATAAGCTGCTGCTTCTCAGCATCGGTCAACCGCGCCTCAGCATGGGTGATCAGATAACTACGCATCGGCATTTCTCCCTCGATAATGCTTTCGGATAGGTCGTCAATTTCATACGGCCGTACACCCCATTCAGATAGATTTAATTCCCCGCGCCCTTCGTCCGTATGATGTTGCACCATCCAGGAAACGGGGGCGATGTTGGCATACCAGGGCCAAACCGTTTCATTACTATGGCAGTCGTAACAAGCGCGAACAGCTAAATCGCGGGTGGCGGGGCTATCCCATTGCGGTTCGGCAACGACGGCCGGATTGTTATGGTTGCGCCCATAAGGTACAAGTTGAATCAAGCCAAATAAGATGATGCTGCCGATAACGATGTAACCAATAATTTTCTTCATAATTTCTCCTAAGGCTTCTTCAAAAATTAAATGATCATACCCGTTTTGAAAAAGCCTCTAGTCAATTCCCGAAATGGCATCAATTCGGGATCATTATTTTCTGGAATTGGCCTAACGGGATAATATCCGATATAGCGTTAAAAACAGTACGGATAATCCGCTGGCAACATACATAGTCGCCAATTGTACGGAATCCGTTCCGGCCGTCCACCCATGCAGGGTTGCCAGAATAAAAGCGGCAAACGTCAGATAATGCAATTTACGCCATCGCTTTTGTCCAATTTGTTTGCGGAAGTAAAAACTGCCTGCTGTTAGCAGCATGATGTAAAAAGCGATAATGCCTAGCCCAACGCCAACAGGGTTGTAGGGGCCAATAAATGGAACCAGCAGATGGAAGAGGTTAAAGGTGTAATACTTATCGAATAATAACAAAAACGCATGGAATGCGGTCAGAGCGATGGAACTCCACGAAAGATAGTTGTGCATTGCCAATGAAATGGATGCAGGAATTGCCTGCTTGATCAATTTTGTACTGAGCAATAACCCCCAAATTATTGAAGCAGCCATCAATAAATAACCAACCGTGCCGCTGGCGCGGGTTAGATACCAAACGGCCTGGCTGCCAGCCAGCCAACCAAGCGACAGGTGGGACAGAAGGAGTGGAATTGCCCACCAGCCAATTGCCAAACCCATAATGAAGATGATCCAGGGCAGCCAGTTGATTTTATTACTTTCTGGTTGATGTGTGGTCATGATATTTCTCCGATTATGTTGATGATTTACTCTTGGCGATAGGTTGCGGAATACTCAATTGTTTTATAGGTGTTGTCGTCATAGAGCTGAATGAGTTGTTTTCCATTTCTGGAATCACCACTGTCATGTTTTGGTCTGGTTCAAGTTGTACGATGGCGGGCGTCTGCTCTTGGGCGGCTAATAAATCAGCCCCGATCATAGTGGCGATAACTGCGCCGGCGGCCAAGATCAATTTGAGGGAGCCGGTCGTTGCGGGCGGTTTACGTCTTTTTTTATCCGTTTTAGTCGTCGTCTGATTCGTATTCATGTTCGTCCTCCTCATGTTCATCATGTTCTTCGTCATGATCTTCGTCGCCATAATTGACGCTTTGCTGCGCTATCAGTTCGTTGGCAGTTGTGATTTGTGCCTCGTACTGTTGCTCACGATTTTGCATCATTTGCAGGTCTTGAATGAGTTGGTCATTTTGTGCCTGTAACTGATTGTAATTTTCCATGGGCACAACTTCGGTGACGCCTGATGAAGCGATGGGCGCATCGCCGCCATTGAATAATAGAATTAAGGCCAATACAAATCCGGTAATCATCCCTGCGCCTAATACATTTGATAATTGTTTTTTATTCATCACTGTCTCCTTATTGTTTTCACAAATTTGATACGGTTGTCCATTCCCATTGAACCTGTGACGCCAACGTGGGAGTCAGCGACACTTGCCAATCATGGTTGATAAAAGCGGCTCCCATTGCCTGCTCATGCAGTAAATCGCTGCCAGCCTGCATACCGGCAACAAGGGCGGCTGTGGCCCATGTTTCGGCAATGTACGCATCTTCGGCTAACACAGAGACGGTCAAGATGTCGGTGTCGGCTGGCTGGCTGGTGCGGGGGTCAATGATGTGATGTTGCAAACGGCCGTTTTGCGTCCAGCATCGGTAATCAATGCCAGAGGTTGCCAACGATGATTCAGATAACCATAACCGCAGCAGATTTTCCCGCTCCATCTCAGCCGACCACGGGGCAGCAATACCTACCGGCCAGCCGGGGTAATGTTGCGGTGCGATACCGGCGGTAAGATCGCCGCCCGCATCTATCAGGCAAGGCCCCAATGTATTGAGATAAGCGATGGCTTGTTGAGCGGTGTGCCCTTTGCCAATGCCGCCTAAATCCAGTCGTACCCCTGTGGGTAGTTTGATGGCGCGATGGGTCTCATCGAATTGTATGTCTTGAAAACGGCCGTTTTCATTATTGTTTTGCGTAGAAACGGCCGTTGTGTCTCTAATCTCGTCGAATGTGTGAGCGTACCCTAATGCTTCCAACGCATTCAACATTGTTGGGTCGAACAATCCTTCCGTCTCAGCGGCCATTTGTGCCGCGCACTGGATAATCATCCATAAATTGGAGGATACGCACACCCATTGCCCAGTTTGTCCGTTCAATTGGGATAGTTCACTGTTGGCGGAAAAACGGGTCATTCGTTTTTCGGCAGTGGCGAATAGTGTCTCTACTTCTTGAAAGGCAGAAACGGCCGTGTTTGTCTCTTCATGTTCCAGCCAGACTGCCATATGGCAGCCCATCGCGTAAAAGTTGTGTGTGTGAATTTGATCTGTCATCTTTAATTGCCTCATCAGGTAGCTAATTGGCTTGTTGAATGTTTGGGAACGAAATTCATATAACTTGTACATTTAGAAATCGGATTTCTGCGCTCAACTTGATGATGATGATAAATGATTAACGAGGGGCTTGTTTGAACTTGAGGTTAAGAAGTGTTAAATTTTCCTTAAATTTGGCATGGTTTTCATCCTCGAACTTTGCACAAACGTTTCCATCTCCCGTTTTAATTTCTCGTTCCCTGCGGCGACGGTGCATTGTTTGGATTGGGGCGTTGGGCGGCAAACGGCCGTGTTTGGTGTGTGTTGTGGGGTAGGAACGGCCATTTTTACAAACAACGCGCAATAGCCTATACTTGATATCATAACCTGAAGTTAGCGTTAGGGTGCTATGTATCAATATTCATATTAAGTTGTAGAACAATGGACAAGCAAAATATTCAAATCATCAAGATTTATTCTGGGAAGATAAAGTTATGGGAATATCACTAATCCTGCTGGTTAGCGGATTTTTATTGACGATAACAGGTGTCGTACTCTTTGTCATTCAGAAGCGAAAAATCGCCGTGGCATGTTTTATCGTGGGGATAGTATTGCTTATAGTCCTTCCCATATTAATTATAGTGAATACAATGTAGGCGCGCTGTGCGAATAGGGGGAATGGAAACGGCCGTTGCGCTCCTTCACAACCGAAAAGATAAGTTAGCTGTCTATACAAAAGAGAGGTGAACCTATGAGTCAAGAGAATGACTTAATAAGTAATGCGTTCAAAACATTCAGTGAAGAAGCGCCCAACCATGCCGAGGCATGGATGAATTTGGTGCAAGGGTTATCTAGCGCAAGCGCGCTGGATCACAAAACGCATAACATTGCCTATTTAGCTGTGCTGGCTGCGCTACGCCGAGTTAATGGGATACCATTTCATGTAAAGATGGCGAAGAAAGCCGGCGCTTCAAGGGATGAAATTATAAGCGCTATTCTAGTGGGGCTGCCACCTGCTGGACATAGTGTAACTGAAGTGTTGCCAATTGCTATTGATGCGTATGATAATGATTAGTCAACAGTTGCTTAAAAACCTTTATGAAGAGTCCTATGCACTTGTTAAACAACAGATTGAAGGAATAACACATCAAGAAAGCATTTATCAACCATCCTATGGTGGAAACTGTATAAACTGGATTCTTGGGCACATCATTGTTGCTCGGTGCAACTTCATGATGATGCTAGATATCCCCTCAATCTGGGATATGGCCCAATGCCGCCGATTTATCCCTGGATCAGCTCCAATTACTGGTGTGAATGATGCGATTTTATTTGAGACCCTGTGTGTAGATTTAGATAATACACAAGAACAACTTTTGATGGCATTAGACCAGGTGCCGAGAGAGAAACTTCAGGAAATCAGTGGCAAAAAGACAATTGGAAAACATATAGCTTTTTACAATTCTCATGAAGCCTACCATGCTGGTCAATTAGAAGTTTTGTGCCAGATGCTGAATAAGCGGGAAGCATGATGCCGGTGTGAAGTGATAGAATACGTATGGTTGCCGCTAACTAGTCGTTGCGTTACCATTCCGCCGCATGTTTTTAGAAAATTGATTTGAAGGATAGAGGTGTATGGATTCAAAACTTTCCCGCTGGTGCGATGGCCTGATTGAAGCAGGCTGGCTGGCCGCGATTATTGCTACCCCGCTTTTTTTTAATATTCATTCGGATCGTGTATTTGAACCAGATAAGTTGACGCTGCTGCGCTCGATTGCTGTCATTATGCTTGCCGCCTGGCTAGTGAAGTTTGTAGACCAGAAGGGTTGGCAGCAGCGGCCGCCGTTAAGCTGGCGCAATCAACAATCCATCTGGAAAATGCCTTTTGTGCTGCCAGTGGTTGTGTTGGTTCTCATTTATCTGGCCTCAACCTTGTTTTCGGTGACACCCAGTGTTAGTTGGGCCGGTTCGTACCAACGTTTGCAAGGCACATACACCACTTTGTCTTACATTGTCATTTTTGGGGTAACGATTATGACGATGCGGACACGGGCGCAAGTGCGGCGGGTGGTCACGGCCGTTATCATCACCAGTATCCCCGTTGCTTTTTATGGGCTGCTGCAACATTTCCAGTTAGACCCGCTGCCCTGGGGCGGTAACACCACCAAACGTGTGGCCGGACATATGGGGAACGCCATCTTTATTGCCGCTTACCTGATTATGGCTGTGCCGTTAACTGTGGCCCGTATTGTTGCTTCCTTCAACAATATTTTGAATGATGATGATCTGGCTACGGCCGATGTCATTCGCTCCTCCGTCTACATCTTCACCTTAGCTATTCAACTGATTACCATTTACTGGTCGGGCAGCCGGGGGCCGTGGTTGGGCATTGGTGTAGGCATGTTCGCCTTCATCCTCATTCTGCTCGTTTCCCTGCGTAACGCCGACCCAGACCGCCGCCGCTTTAATCCGAAGGACGCCGGTAAGGCGCTGCTGCTGGTTATTGTGGGGGCTGTGGCCGCTTTTGTCATTGTTTCTGTTTTGCTAAATCTGGTAACGGGGACAGGGCGGTTGGCGTCATTGGCCGGGCCGATGGGGTCGTTTGTGGCCTTTGTTGTCGCCATCGGCGTGGTGATGCTGGTAATTTTTGTGATGTTGGCGGCGCAGCGTGGTTGGCGTTGGCTGTGGCTAAGCTGGATACTGTTGTCGTTGGTGTTGGGAGTGTGGATTGTGACGTTCAATCTGCCCCAAGAATTGACCCAACCTTATGAAGATACGCCGGTTGTAGGCGATGCGTTTTCGACGCTGGATGAGTGGCGCAGTTTGCCGTTAGTCGGCCGTTTTGGCACGATTTTGGAAAGTGAGTCAGGTACGGGTAAGGTGCGTGTGCTTATCTGGGAAGGGACAATAGAACTGCTGCGACCCCATGAGCCGCTTAAGTTTCCCAATGGTAAGATTGATACGTTTAATTTTTTACGGCCGTTAATCGGCTACGGTCCTGAATCCATGTATGTGGCCTACAATCGCTTTTACCCGCCGGAATTGGCAACAATAGAAGCGCGGAATGCCTCCCCGGATCGTTCCCATAATGAAACGTTTGACGCTTTGGTGATCACCGGTTGGTTGGGCTTTGTCACCTGGCAGATTTTGTATTTGAGTGTGTTTTATTATGGCTTCCGCTGGTTGGGGGTGCTGCGGACAAAATTTGAACGCAATTTACTGATTGGTTTATGGGTGGGGGCTGGTTTATTGACGACGGCCGTGTTCGTTGTCTGGCGGGGCACAATTTTTTTTGGTGTGGCTTTCCCCTTTGGCACGATTGGCGGCTTGATTTTGTACCTCATTTATTACGCCTTGTTTGCCAAGCCGCCAGAAGAGGAGATACGGCCGTTTCGCTGGGATCGTCTCCTGGTAACAGCCCTCATTGCCGGTATTGTGGCCCATTATGTAGAAATTCACTTTGGCATTGCCATTGCCGCCACCCGCATCCATTTCTTTATGTACCTGGGGCTGCTTTTTGTTATTACTTATCTCATGCCGCAAGAAGAAACGAAAACGGCCGTGGAGCCAGAACCAACCCCCAGCAAAAAACGAAAACGGAGGCGCACTGCCCGTCCTACACCCACCCCATCATACGGAACCTGGGGGCCGCTGCTGCTGAACGCCTTCATGTTGGCCCTGATCATTGGCACGATGGGCTTTACCTATATCACTTTCACCCAACCGCCCGATCTAGCCAGTGTAGATGAATTGACGGCTGGGACGATTTTTAAGCAATCCTTCTTTGTCAATGCTCAAAAAGATTTTGCCGACTCGCCATTCATCTTCCTGATGCTGATTTTGACCTGGGTTTTGGGCATACTGGTGATGATTAGTGAGATGGTTAAAGATGGCGATTTGCGTTTTACGGCCGCTGCCAAAACCCTAGACGCTAACCGACAAAAAATCATCGCCGCCATCTTCGCCGTGATGGGCGTGGTCAGCATCTTGTACCGCATTCTCATCCCCCTTTCCGAAGGCACGGGCGCCACCGCTTTGTTAGGACAAAGTCTCTTCTGGATTTGGGGCTTTTTATGTCTATGGGCTGCTTACCGAGTGTTCCGTGGCGAACCGGCTCAAGGGCAGTTAAGCGGGGCAGCCGTTGCTTTGGCCGGGGTTGTGTTTACGCTGCCTCTGCTCATAGCCGGGGGGGGTATCGGCGCCATTGTCATCGGTCTTGTTTGCGCAGCGCTGCTTTATTTTTTGTGGGATTCAACCTGGAACAATTCGCTGGGGGCGGCCGGAGCGCTGGCTCTGGTTTCCCTCAGTTTTAGTCTGGCCTATGCCTTCTTTCAGGCCAGCCAACTCCGTTTTTCATTGCTGTATGGCTATTTTGTACCTGCGCCCCAAGACCCGGCTCTGCTGACCGACTATCTGGTGCAAGAAGCGGCCAATACGGCCGGTCTCCTGGTTTACTATTACCTGTTCGTGGTGTTGTTGATGGTACTGTCCGCCTTTGCGGTGAGCATGAGCCGTAAGCCGTCTATTCGTCAGGCGGGCACGACACCAGCGTATGCTTTGCTGGCTGCGTTGGTCATTGTAAGCGGGGCAGTCGTGTACTTAACCAATGCCCAGGTTATCCAGGCAGACATCATTTATAAACGCGGCCGTTTTTATGATAATCAGGCCCCACGTAACGGAGATGTAAATCTATGGAAAAATGCTATTGCTATTTACGAAGGCGCCTTGGAACAGACACCCCGTGAAGATTTTTACTATCTTTTCCTGGGACGAGCATATCTGGAGTTGGCTACACTCACCACTGATGTGGCGGAAGCAGAAGTGTTGCTAGATGAAGCAGAAACCCGGCTGAAGGATGCTCAGAAAATCAATCCCTTAAACACTGACCACACGGCCAATCTGGCCCGCCTGAACACCCGTTGGATTGGTTTGAGCCAGACAGAAGCGGAACGAGAAGAACGCATTCAGGATGCAGAGAGTTATTATCTGGATGCGCTGGCGCTTAGTCCGCAAAATTCTATGATTCGTAATGAATACGCCCGTCTATTATTGGGAGTCAAAAATGATTGTGACGGGGCGCTGGGCATTTACCAGGAGTCAGTGGAAATAGATCCGTATTACGACGAAACCTATTTATCCTATGCTGATGCACTGATTTTCTGCATGGCGGAGGAGTCGGAAGAAACAAAAGATGAGATGTATGCTCAAGCGGCCGACCTGCTGCAACAGGGCCTTGTTGAAAATGAAAGAAATGCTCACGCTTGGTTCCGCTTAGGCCAACTTCAGCAGGATTTCGGAAAATATGATGAAGCGTTAGCGGCGTATGATGAGGTGCGAGAAAGGGATACACGGGAACGGGTGTTGCCTGCCTGGCAGTTAGATTTGTTGGTAGCCCAACTGCTGCTGGAAAAAGGAGAACCGGACAAGGCGGAAGCGATGGCCAAGCAGGCATTAGCGGCCGCGCCGGCCGAAGCACAAGGACAAATTGATCTGTTTATTCAGCAAATCAATGGTGATAATGCCAGTGATGCCTTAGAATCAGAACCACTACCGGAGATGGTAGCCGGTTTTGATTTGGATGGAGAACGGCCGTTAGCCGATTTATCCCTTGCCGAACGAGTTAACCATTATAACGCCTACCCCCCCTTCGTCATTGATCCGGTCCAAGAGTATGAAGCCATCATCACCACTCAGAACGGGCCAATCCGTATACGGTTGTTCAGCGCCGCCTCGCCGCTAACGGTGAACAACTTTGTTTATCTGGCCGCGCAAGGCTTTTATGACGGCACTACCTTCCATCGCGTCATTGCCGATTTTATGGCCCAGGCCGGCGACCCCTCTGCCACCGGCACGGGCGGGCCAGGGTATGTGTTCCAGGATGAAGTGAATAACGGCCTCTCCTTTGATCGCCCTGGTTTGCTGGCTATGGCTAACGCCGGGCCGGGAACCAATGGCAGCCAATTCTTCATTACCTATGTGCCTACCCCCCACCTGGATGGCTTACACACTATCTTTGGCGAGGTACTGTCCGGGCAAGAAGCGCTGAACGAGATTACACTGCATGATCCCAGTGCGAATTCTAGCGGGGATGTGATTGAGCGGATTGATATTGTTGAGGCTGGCGAGTGACGGCCGTACCCATGGGCGCCATATTAGCCATATTTCTGCTGGCTCTGACCATTACCGTCATCAGCATTCCCTGGGTACAGCGGTTGGCCTTACGTACCGGTTTTGTAGACGCCCCGGCTAAACGAAAACTACATAGCACCCCCATCCCTTTAATGGGTGGGGTAGCCATTTTTGCCGGAGCCATTATTGCCCTGCTCTTTTTTAGTGGAGATATGCCCCGTTCTGTCAGCGGCGTTTTTTTAGCGCTGGCGTTAGTGGCCGTTGTGGGCTTGATAGATGATAAATATCATTTGCGGGCACGTTATAAATTGGTGGGGCAGTTTGTCGCTTTTCTGATTCTCGTTTATTTTGGCATCCATGTACGCCTGCCCGTTCCCGATTGGCTGAATTATGCCATCACCTTGTTTTGGCTGATCGGTATTAGCAATGCCATCAACTTTCTGGACAATATGGATGGCTTGAGCGCCGGTATCAGCACGGTTGCTTCCTCGTTTATGCTGCTGTTGGGTTTGCAAAATGATCAATTTCTGGTCTCGGCATTGGCAGCGGGGGTGTTAGGAGCCTGCCTCGGTTTTTTACGTTACAACTTCAAACCAGCACGCATTTTTATGGGAGATGCCGGCTCCTTATTTCTGGGTTTTACGTTGGCAATTTTGGGATTACAGCTACGATTTCCGCAGAACACGGCCGTTGTCACCTGGATGGTTCCTATATTCATTCTGGCTGTGCCCATTTTTGATACAACGCTGGTTGTCATTTCTCGTTTGCGGCGGGGGCTGCATCCTAACACGGCCGGGAAAGATCACGTCAGCCATCGCTTAGTCCGTTTAGGTTTCAGCCAACGGGAAGCAGTGCTAATTCTCTATTTGCTAACTGGAGCTACCGGCATGATTGCTCTGTTCCTGACAGAAGCGAACATTTTTGAAGCGTATATCATTGCTACCTGCTGTGGAGCCATTGTCCTGGGATTAATCTGGCAGTTGGAAAAGTTGTGGGATGGGTAAAAGTGTGATTAGTTTTGAGCAGTTACACAATTATTTACTAGAGAAGAAGGGAGCAGTGGTGGAACGGCCGTTTGGCCCAGACGTGCGCGTTTACAAAGTGATGGGCAAAATGTTTACCCTGCTGCCTGATGATCCACCGCTGCGGGCAAGCCTGAAATGTGACCCTGATGAAGCGTTATTTCTGCGGGATATGTACACGGCCGTGCAATCCGGCTAC
>JAAEOP010000520.1 GCA_024223125.1 Chloroflexota bacterium | reverse complement strand
TGTGCTCCAGCATAGTTTTGGTGGTGCCGCCGCTTATCCCACCCAGAGCGGCTACGGCAATTTTTAGTTGGGTTGGTTTGTCTATTTGACCGGCCACGTACGTCGCCAGGCAGTTAGTTGGAACCACGTCAAAACCTGCACCTGAAATGATGGCGATGCCCTGTTGTCTAGCCTGCCGGTCAAAAGCCAGATTCTGCTCAAAGACCGGCACTTCGCCGGTGATGTCGAGATAGTGGGTTCGCCCGGTCAAGCAAGCCTGCACCATCGGCAGGCTGGTGTGAACAAAGGGACCGGCGGCATGAAAAATCAGATCGAAACCGGCTACCACTTTAAACAGTCTATCTGTATCTTCCAGATCAAGAACAATGTACTCAAGTTTCAGCCGTTCAGCCAGAGGGATAAGTTTTTTGGCCGAACGGCCGGCCAGAACAGGTCGATGGCCTCGGTGTACGGCCTCTTCAGCCAGCAGAGTGCCGGTGTAGCCATAGGCGCCATAAATCATCCAGTTTTTCATTGGCTTGGGTCGTATCAATTCCTGGGCGGGAGTCGCCGTTTGCCGCGTCTCCGTTTGGACTTTTTGTGCGAGCCCGT
>JAAEOP010000519.1 GCA_024223125.1 Chloroflexota bacterium | reverse complement strand
GATGACGAGCGGGTAGGCGGCGGGAGCTTTCCAAATTTCGATTTGCCAGTCGGACGGGGCGTGTTTTCGCACATTGTCGGCATGACGCTGGCCGTATTCACCGGTGAGAATAATCAGGATACGCATAGGATCAGGGGTGGTCATTTGGGTTTTCGGTTAGGAGGCCTTCGGCAAGGGCGGCCTGGCAAAGTTTGGCATCGGCAGAAACAAAGGTGAGGGGGGAGACGCGGTTGGCAACCAAACGATGGTTGAGTTCTAGCGCGGCAGCGAGGTGAACGGCGTCGTAACCGCGAAGGGCGGCTCTTTGGGTTAAGTCGGCAGCCAGAGAAACTATCTTATTAGATTCCGCCAGTAGCGTCAGCCGGTTTCTGCTATCGTAGAGCAATTTTTGGTACAACAGATCGCGTTGGGATAACGATATATTTTGCATTCGCTCCTGACGCGCAATCGCGGCAGCAGATTCCACAATCCCGATTTTAGCGATCCAGGCAGTCATAAAATTGCCATGCACCTTATTAGCAACCCAAGCGCTCCCTGCTTCTGCAATATAGATTTTTACGAGTGCGCTAGAGTCAAAGTAGAATCCAGACATTAACGCGGCTCCCGCTCTTCAATAATTATATCTGACAGGGGAGGAACGCCTTTGAGCATCTCTCGAATCTCTGCGTGGGTAAGACCGGGGTCTTCGACATCGGGCCAATCAGAACCCATCGGCTCCCACAATCCAGCTTCTTTGATGACGCGCAACGCGCGTTCCTGTTCTGTTTCTTCGTAAATTACTTCGGCTGGCAATCCTTTTCGGAGCGTTTCGACGATCATTTTGTTGAGCGAATGGCTGCTTTCCAAAGCCAATTGCTTGAGTTGTGCATGCAAATCAGGCGGAAGTCTCAAGGTTAATTTTACAATTTGCGGCATGGGTTTCACCTCCAAATAGTGACCCTATAGTGGCACTATTGATAGTGTACTGCCTCGCGAAAGGCCTGTCAATAGGCATCTCATTCGGGTGCATTTTAAAGTGACTTGAGAAGCATGTCCGTATTATGTATTTCGTTAGGCTTCGGAATACGTAACCGCAAAAATTGACAGGTAAGTCAGGTGACTGTCACTGGTTTCAGGTTTTGAGAACTTCTGACACCCCACAACCAGTGACAGTCACCTTTCTTCGGGCAGCTTTTGCTCTACAGCCATAATACTGTGCCGAAATAACCCATCACCTTTCTATTGCCACCGCAATCGCAGCGCATCCCGTTAAAATTGCCAATGCGGGGTCCAATGCCGGGACGATTTCGATCTGTTCTGCGCGCGTGATACTTTTGATATCGGCCTCCGCCATTTGCAGGAAAGCGGCAAAATCCGGCCCACCAGCCGCCAATTGTAACCGATTTATGGGCGTTCCCAAAGACAGGTTATGCTCGCTTTTGTAG